>CAZTMX010000045.1:0-17566 GCA_964614855.1 uncultured Anaerolineaceae bacterium
GACCGATGTGGAAGTAATGGCAGATGCGGTCGTAGAACGGTCAATTATCGATAAGAAAGCGAAGATCGGGGAAAAAGCGCAGGTGGGCGCTATCGACCCAGGGTTGGAACTGTCAATCTCTACACTGGGCAAATCTTGTCTTGTCCCACCGGGTATGGTGATCGGTGCAGGTGCTTTGGTTGGGCCTGATGTGGCTGAAACCGATTATCCAACTGCAACGGTGGTAGAAAGAGGAATTGTGATGACAAAGAGGCTGCCGTATGAAATTTAAACGCTCTTCAGGGATTTTGTTGCACCCAACCAGCTTGCCCGGGTCTTATGGGGTTGGAGAATTGGGTGCACAGGCATATCAATTCTTGGACTTCCTGGCAGATGCAGGTTGTTCGCTGTGGCAGGTGCTCCCATTGGGTCCGACCGGTTACGGCGATTCTCCTTACCAATGTTTTTCTGCAGTTGCAGGAAATCCCTATCTGATCAGCCTGCAGACTTTATTGGATGAGGGTCTTTTACACGAAGAAGATGTTGCCGGTAAACCCAAATTCCCATTAGAGCGGGTGGATTTTGGTGCGCTGATCCCCTGGAAAGTTAAGGTGCTTGACCTGGCGTATGCGCGTTTCAAAAAGGTTGCCAGCAAAAAAATGCTGCAAGCATACGAAGAATTCAAATCTGTCCAGGCAGATTGGCTGGATGATTTTTCGTTATTCATGGCTTTAAAGGAAGCAAATCATGGCGCCCCCTGGACGACCTGGGAAGCACCGCTAAGAGATCGAGATGAGCACGTACTGGCGGATGCTCGCAGCAAGTATGCAACCGAAATCGACCGGCAGACTTTCCGCCAATTTATCTTTTTTGAGCAGTGGTTGGCATTGAAAGAATACGCTCATCAAAAAGGGATCCAGATAATCGGTGATGCCCCCATTTTTGTCGCCCACGATAGTGCAGATGTCTGGTCTCATCCCGAATTGTTTTATTTGCGAAAAAATGGGCAGCCGAGAGTTGTTGCGGGTGTTCCCCCGGACTATTTCTCGCCTACAGGCCAACTCTGGGGTAATCCCCTATACAATTGGAAAAAACATAAAGCAACGGGTTATCAATGGTGGATCAAGCGCATCCAGTTGCTTTTGGGCGTGGTGGATATTATTCGCATGGATCATTTTCGTGGATTTGCCGGGTATTGGGAAGTCCCAGGGAAAGCAAAAACAGCAGAAAATGGCCGATGGGTACCAGCGCCCGGGATGGATTTCTTCAAGAATATGCGCCGCAGCCTGGGAGATTTGCCCATTATTGCTGAAGACCTGGGGGTGATTACCCCGGATGTAGTCAAGCTGCGAGATACCTTTGGGCTGCCCGGGATGAAAATATTTCAATTTGGCTTTGGCTCCGGGCCGGATGCGCCGTTCTTGCCGCATCATTATCCCGAGAATTGCATCGTATATACCGGTACCCATGATAATGATACGGCTCGGGGGTGGTATGAGCGTGTGCCCGAAAGCGAAAGAGAATTCTTTCGACGCTATATGGCCAGCTCTGGAGAAAACATCGCCTGGGATATGATACGCGGCAGTTGGGCATCCGTTGCGGTATTTGCCCTGGCGCCGATGCAGGATCTGCTGAACCTGGGAAATGCTGCACGCATGAATTACCCAGGTAACCCCAGCGGCAACTGGACATGGCGTATGTTGCCTGGAGCGATGACCAAGACACTGTCAAAAAGATTGGCTGAATTGAATTACCTGTATTCCAGGATGAATACCAAACTTAACCCGAAAGAAAGCAAGGAGCAATCCGGATAGCGCATCTTCCTAAAGTGAAATTGCCTGCCAGATTTATTCGCTAGAGGGCGTCTCTTTGACAGCAGGCCAATCTGGAGCGGCGCGCTGCAGTTGTTTACGAGATACACGGTTCATCCTGCGGCAGTGAGGGCAGGCGGTATTGAAATGGCTTAAATTCTCTGTTTCGATTTGGTCTAGTGCCGCGTGAACTGCGTCTTTATTCAGGGCAAACGGCTTACTACAATTAACACATCGGATTTGCATCCTATACTCCTTTGATTATTTTGGTACTCTGACAGTCAATGTTCATACGTGTTGAAATCATTATACATCCTGTTACGGACTGGTAAAGGTTACGATTTTTTCTATGACTTCTTTTTTTACACGCACTGGTGATGATGGTTATACTGGGTTGTTAGGTGAGGGCAGGGTTCCAAAGTACCACCCCGTCCCGGAGACAGTTGGTGCTGTTGATGAAGCAACAGCCGCCCTGGGTCTTGCTAGGGCGACTGGTTTGACTGAGGTAACAACTAGCACGATCTTATCTGTGCAAAGAGACCTTTACTGGCTGATGGCAGAAATTGCTGCCACACCAGAAAACGCAGAGCGCTTTCGCAGGATTGATGCAGCGCGGGTTAACTGGCTGGAGGCGCAGATAGACCAGCTTGGGGAAATGGTGGAGCTGCCGAAGGAATTCATCGTTCCTGGCGACTCACCCTCAGGGGCTGCATTGGCGATAGCGCGTACCATTGTGCGCAGAGCAGAACGGCTGGCTGCTCACCTGATCCACGATGGCTGGGTGCAGAATGTGTTCATTCTGAGCTACCTCAACCGCTTATCCTCATTATGCTTTGTACTCGAATTGCTTGAGAATAAAGCGGCTGGAAATCCAGCACCCACCCTGGCAAAAGATTAGCCTTATTGGTTTGCCGTCGCCAAAGCGTTATTGACCGCCTCGCTGATCTGCTCAAATGTGGGCACAAAGCCCGGAGCGACCTGTACACCGTTTACAAAAACCGAGGGTGTGCCGCTGATCTTTAATTGTGCAACCAAGTCGATATCCGCCTTGATTTCATCGCTGTACTTATTCTCATTAAAGCAGCTTTCAAAGGCATCCATCTCCAGGCCAAGTGATTCCGCAAAGGCGATCATCCGTTTTTCGCTAAATTCACCCACCACATAATTCAGGTTGGCATATAACATCTTCTTGTAGTCATAGAAACGGTTCTGTTCTGCTGCACACATCGCTGCCTTAGCGGCATTATCCGAATCTTTCACGACAGAATCGTCGTCCATGAAAGGGTAATTATGGAATGTGTAATAAGCCTGTCCTGATTGAACAAAAGTGGTTATCACAGCAGGCTCAATATTCTGAGTGAACGCCTGGCAGGCTGAACATTTGAAATCTTCAAAAATCTGGATCTTCACCGGGGCATTTGGGTCGCCGATGGAGGTCCCTTGCTCGCCTGTATAGGCATCTGGCGTTATTTGGACAAAATCACCAACGGGTTCGTTAGCCTTCTGGATTTGGGGTACTAATAATAATGCGAGAAAAACACCGGCAATCAAAACGATTGAACCGATGACGATGATACGTTGGCGTTTTGCAGCCTGCACGCGCTGTTGGCGCAGCGCCTGGCGCTTGCTTAGTGGTTGTTTACTTGACTTCTGGTTCATTCAAACTCCTTGATCATGTGGAAAGAGAATTCGTTGATTTTCCCATGATGCCAGGGTTTTGTCCAGGGGTAAATAAGACCTTTTTACTTATAATTTTGATTCTAACCAGTCTGTCAAGTAGCTGAGAACCTGTTCTTTTTCCGGTTCATTGTGGATTTCATGAGCCAGACCAGGCCAGAGTTTCAAAGTGCAATCCCCCTTGACTTTGGCGGCAAATTCCTGGCTGCCTTCTACAAAGGCGATCTTATCCGCTGTGCCGTGCATAATCAAGAGGGGCAGGGCAAATTCACTTGCATGGTCGTACCCATATTGAATGGCTTTAAAGAGATTGACTGCCAGGGCTGGCGTCCCCCTGTCGTGTACCAGTTCATCATTCTGGTATTTTTGCACCACAAGCGGGTCTCGGCTGATATTTTCAGCAGCCAGGCCAGTGGACATGCCCATGGTTGGCCAAATTGCGGCAAATAACTTCGATAGAAATAGCTTTGCTTTTTGGTTTTCAAGAGCGGTGCGTAAACCAGGATCGGTAGCGACGACTCCCTGCAAATCGTTGGGCATCTGCAGTGGATAATTCAAGACGATGATGCCGCCCATACTGTGTCCATACAGAAAAATTGGTAGATCAGGATATTGGCGCTTTGCAGTCTGGATAAGCAAATTAACGTCCTGCAATAAAGCATCAAAATCCTTAAAATAGCCGCGCTTACCGTCAGATTTTCCATGTCCGCGCAGGTCAATCGCGTGCAAAGCGAAACCCTTGCTGCACAGAAATTCAGCTACGTGGTGGTAGCGACCGGAATGCTCACCCAAACCATGGACCAGACAGACTACTGCGCGTGGTTCTCCCTCAGGTTCCCATTGCTGGTAAAACAAATTTGTGGCATCTTTAGCTACTAATGTCTGTGTATTATTCTTCATTTTACTCAGAGGCTCCTTCATGGTTGTGGATTGATAGCTGGTACACAGGATAGACTTCACCGGTTGGTTCAAACCCTGCTTTTTTATACAGGTTTAAGGAGGCGTGGTTATATTCTTGCGTATTTACACTGATCATTTGTGCGCCGCGGCGTTTAAATTGTGCAAGCAGGTCATAAAGCAAGCTGTAGCCGGTGCCCTTTCCTTGATCAGGGGGTTTCACAGCTAACCTGGCCAGGTGGCCTCCCACGGCTGTTGCAGTGCTGATTTGATACCCGACCAGTTTTCCATCCTCTTCAGCGACCGTAGCAATTGCGGACTGCAGGAACGCGATCTGGATATTCTTGCGCGAGATTTGCCAGAGCGGTGGGAAGGATTGCTTGTCAATTTCGAAAACAAGATCCAAATCATCTAAAGTCATTGGCCGCACGTGTATCGATGCCTGCTCGGGATCTGTTGGCAGCGACGATCTGGAATAACTCAACACCTGAAGGTGGTGTGCAATAGTGAATTCCACCTGCTCCAACAGCCTGGAGAACCAGTTGTTGAGAGGAATTGCGGCGATTACCTGCACCCTGGGATCCTGTCGAATCATGTGATAGGCATTTTCCCACAGGGGTGTCCATACCCGGCTGAGATTTGTTTGATAAGCGGCAGCAAAAAGGCGAATCCAGGCGATATGTTCGGGATCCGGCGGGCATGCCAGGGTGGCTAAGATTTGGTTATCTTCTTCGTAAATTGGAAATGGTGGTGTACCAACCCAATCTAGCGGTGGGCGGTAATCCAGATGGCGGTGGACATAAGAATCAAAGTGAATCAGATTAGCCAGGCGATTAAGATCGCCTGGTAAAGCATCGCGAATTATTTCACCCCTTTGATCTTCCATGTATCAACTGGTGATCTCCAAAAGAAATTTTGCACAAGAACGCATATGGTCCATATCCTGTAGGCTTAACTTGCGAGCCAGCTCAAGAAAAGGCAGGTTCCCAGGTTGGCTGATAAATTCCTGCAACTCTTGAGGCAAATTTACCATCCCTTTAACTGCATTTTTTTGAATTTTCCATCTGCCAACCGGGCCGAAATGGTCCGTAAATTCGCTTAAAGGTCGACCGGTGGCTTTGCTAATTATTTCCAAAACCGGTAGAGGGACGGGTTTGTAACCCTGTTCATAGCTGTACATCGTGTCCGCATCGATGTGTGTTTTTTCAACGAGGTCTTCCATTGACAGGTTTTGCTCGAGCCTGGCTTGTTTTAACAAAGCCCCAATCGTTCGCTGGCGAACCTGGATCAAGCGCTCAGTATCCTGGATTGTCCTGATCTGTGCATCCTCCTCCAGGGGGCGGTTGTCAAGAAAATATTCCAGTGGGATATCCAGGGTATACGCAAGGTTTTCGATTTGCGGGAGGCTGGGTGCAGACAATCCATCTTCCATCGCCAGGTATGCTTCACGATCGACACCTATTGCTAATGCACATTCTTCTTCTTGCTTTCCAGTCGATAGGCGCGCATTTTTTAGCAAAGCGCCAAGAATTTTGTTTCTTAATCTCAAAGATAGGTTTTGATTGGTCATCGCTTATCCTTTACCTGATACAGCAGAATAGAAATATCCGCCTGTTCAAAGCAACTATATCATATCCCGCCTCGAAAAAACAGTCAACAAACCTGCATTGACATCCTGATTTGTGAATTGCCCTGTATTCTTAGGCTATCTTGGATTAAAATAGTAGAAAATTCTTGGAGGAAAGCTGTGCAAATTTGTTCAAAATGCCATTCACAAGCACCAGACAGTTCCATACTTTGCCCCAAATGTGCTGCTGATTTATCTCAGTGGTCAGAGACAGCTGTGGCTCTGAAACGGATGCAAGAGAACCCACGCATCAGCTATGTGCGTGTGGTTGTGTCTGAAGATTGTTGCCCGGCATGCCGGGAGGTGCAGGGTGCTTACGCAAAAGAGCATGCACCGAAATTGCCGGTAGAAGGCTGCTCTCATCCACTGGGCTGCCGCTGTCATTACCAGCCGTATTTAGAAGAAATCTATCCTTAGTTTCGTCAATTCGATTTTTAGAGTGGTGAAGACTTCAACCACTCCTGTGCATATTTAATCGCCTGGTCGAAGTTGCTCACTTCTCCAGTCGCTTGCGCTTCTCTGACTACCTCCAATACGCGTCCAACAGCAGGTCCCGGTTTGAGGCCAAAGACTTCCATGATCTGGTGACCATCCACTAATACTGGGGGATTCACCCTTTCTACCCGATGTTCCCACCAGGCTTCCAACAGTGTGCGCAGGACATCCAGGTGAGCGATCAGTTGTTCTTGTTGCAAAGTTGCGCCATATGTCCCAAGCAAATCTGCCAGCGACAGCAGGCAGACATCCACACCAGCCACATCCAGGTCTCGCCAAAAGCGATAGATGGCGCGTTTGCTGAGCGGCGCCTCACTGGATGCAAGAGAAAAAGGCCGCATATGGCCAGCGACGATAGCGCTTACGCGTTCGATTTCCAGGTTGCTGAGGTGCAGAGCTCGCGCGCGCTGGGCAACTAGTTCTCTACTCTCCTCTTCGTGGTGAAAAAAGTGGATTTGCCCTTGCGGGGTGATAGTCTTTTTTGCCGCTTTTCCTGCATCATGGTAAAGCGCTGCCAGGTTCAATAGCCCAATCATTGAGCGATCGGGGTTGAGTTGGTTGGAAAAATGCTCGCTGAAATTCTGGCGAAACCGTCCCAACCGCAGAGAAATCCAACCACTGTTGATATTGCCGTGGTTTTCCAGGTCGGTTTCGGGTCTGAGGATTTGTAGAACCTGCTGCAGGTCTCGCACCACGGATAGGGTGTGGCTCCAGACGTCCTGGATGTGCGGAGGAGCCTGCTGTACGTTTTTCAGGTTCACCAATTCAGGAAAGACGACTGGCAAAGCATCCATGGTGTCCAAGGCCCTGACGGCTGCGTCGGGTTTGGCACATTCTAAGAGATGATAGATTTCATCCCTTTGGCGTTCAGCGGATGTTTCGGAAATCCTGTGGATATTTTGCCGGGTCCAAAGACGAGTATCAGGCAGAATTTTGAGCTGGTAGTTGAGCGCCAGGCGTATGCCGCGCAGCGTGCGGATCGGATCATCTGACAGGCTGGTTTCCGAGCAGGCACGCAAATTCTTTTCGATGATGTCTCGCGCCCCTCCCAGTGGATCGATCAGCTGATCCGGTTGGTCCAAATCTAACGCGATGGCATTGATGGTGAAATCACGCAGCGTGAGATCGGCATACAGATCGGCGCCGCGTTGGGCAGCGAAATCCAGAAATAGTCTCTTCCCAGAGCTGCTTGTAAGTATAGCTCGCGCGGTGTCGCGCTCGATATCCATGGGGTAAAAATCCGCTTCCATGGCATTCGCAATGCGCCGCGCCAGCGGGATGACTTTTGCCTCAGTCGCAATGACAAAATCAAAATCGTGTGGGGCGCGCCCGCATAGAAAATCACGCACCGCGCCGCCCGTTAGATATACTTTGATATTCTCAGGGACTGCAGTACGAATTCTCTTTAATAAATCATGATCAGCTGGTGCAAGGTATTTTAAGCTCATTCTAGGGGGTGATAGCGCTCCAGATCAACCGTGGCGATAAATGGAAGATTGCGGTAATAACCATCCAGGTCCAAACCGTATCCAAAGACGAATTTGTTGGGGATGACGATGCCGCAGTAATCGATAGGCACTGAGACTTCGCGTCTTTCTGGTTTGTCCAGCAAGGAGCAGACTTTGAGTGAATTTGGTTTGCGGGTCTGCAAGAATTCGAGCACCGAGGCGATGGTGTAACCGCTATCCACAATATCTTCCACCAGCAGCACGTTGCGTCCCTGGATGTCTTCTTTTAAATCCAACGTGATACGAACCTGCCCGGTGGATTGGCGTGACTGCCCGTAAGAGGACACTGCCATAAAGTCGATGGTGTTTGGTACGGTGATATGGCGCATTAAATCGGTGAGGAAGACCACACCGCCGCGTAATATACAAACCAGGTGCAGGTCTTTGCCCAGGTAATCCCGGCTGATTTCAGCTGCAAGTTGAGCCACGCGTGTTTGCAGCTCGGGTTCCGATATAAGGATTTCTTCCAAAAATTCGTGGTAATCTTGCACGATGTTAATCCCTTGGCACCTGGTGGTGCTGGCGGCAGCGAGCTTCGTACATCTCTGATGCGCCGACAATCACCACCGGGTCGTGATAATGAGCTGGTTTTCCGTTGACCAGGCGCTGGGTACGGCTGGCAGGTTCACCACAGACCATGCAAATGGCGTGAAGTTTGTCCACGTTTTCAGCCCTGGCAAGCAGCTGGGGCATTGGGCCAAAAGGTTCGCCACGAAAGTCAGTGTCTAGTCCGGCAACGATCACCCGCAGTCCGTTATCAGCCAGTTGCTGCACAATTTCGATAATCGTCTCATCAAAAAACTGTGCTTCATCTACGCCCACAACAGTCGTGTCCGCATCAAGCTTTTCTAATATTTCGCTGGTGGTGTTCACCGGGAGGGCATCGTACTCGCTGCCAGCATGGGAGGTAACTTTTTCCACATTGTAGCGATTATCAATTTTTGGTTTAAAAACTTGAACCTTCTGGCGCGCAATGGTAGCGCGACGCAGACGGCGGATCAGCTCATCAGTTTTTCCGCAGAACATAGAGCCGGTGATCACTTCGACTGAACCTGAATGGTGAACCATGAAACCTCCTGCTGGATATGTTAAGGGGTTTTTATCCCAGGGTACGTTACCCCTGGGTATGTTACCCCAGAGTATTTTACCCCAAAGAAAACAGGCAGGGGGATGAACCACCTGCCTGTTTTAGCCGATCAATGGATTCTGGTTATACGTGAATTTCTTCTGCGGCTTCAGGGAGTTCGTAACCGAGCTGGCGCAGGCGTTTCTTCAGATCTGCCAGAGATTTTCGTCCAAAGCCATCGATTGCGAGCAAACCGGTTTCGCCTTCGGATAATTTTTCCATAGCCTGTCCGACGGTCTCGATGCCGGCTTTTGCCAGGGCTTCAGTCGGCCTGGTACCAAGCTCGAGTTCGGCAATCGTACGCTCCATTGAAGTGCGCGAGGTTTCACGAGCTTCGCGATCTTTAATAAACTGTTCGCGAGCCGATAGCTTCTTGTAGAAGCGATCAACCTGACCTTCAGAGTCAACGATACGCTGTTCGCCCGTAAAAAATGGGTGACACTTGGAGCAAACATCGGTGCGGATAATTTTGCGAGTTGAACCAGTTGTCCAGGTATTGCCGCAGGAGCAGATAACCTGCGCATCGGTGTAGTAAGTTGGGTGAATATTGCTTCGCATTTCCTGGTTTCCTTATTCGCTCACGGTCTCTTCAACAACCGGGATTACGCTGACGCGCTTGCGGTCGTCGCGGACGTCCTCATAAACTACCACACCCTCTATCGTGGCAAACAGGGTGTCATCTTTGCCTTTGCCAACATTCAGGCCGGGTTTGATGCGTGTGCCGCGCTGGCGAACCAGGATATTCCCTGAAAGTACATGTTCACCACCAAATTTTTTAACGCCCAGGCGCTGGCTTTGACTGTCACGACCATTGCGGCTTGAACCGCCACCTTTTTTGTGTGCCATAATTACCTCTACTATTCCTTACCATTCTTGGCAATGGTTTCGATTTTGAGACGCGTGTATTTCTGCCGGTGACCGGTTTTTACCCGGATGCGTTTCTTGGGTGCGTAGCGAAAAACGATCAGTTTGGGGCCTTTTATCTGCCCAACAACCGTAGCCTGTACAACCACGCCTTCGACGATGGGTGTGCCCACTGAAATTTGGTCACCATCCACCACCAGCAGAACACGTTCTAAATCTACCTGCTCGCCGATTTCTGCATCAAAGCGATCGACTTCGATCGTACCACCTTCGATGGCTTTGTACTGCTTGCCGCCATCTTCAACAATTGCATACTTCATAAGCTCCTCCAAGCTTCACTTCACCGCCAATACCGTACTCAATCCCTTTTCAATGACCGTTCCCTAAGCCGAAAAGGTTGTACTGTAAGACGGGAAAGTTGGGGATAAGATATACAAATTATAGCCCCGGCATAGGGCTGCCAGGACAGTGCGGGGGCTATTATACAGGAGTTGGGGATGCCTGTCAACAGAATTATCGGTTTCATTTTTAGAAATTGATTAATGTTTTTTTATCCGGAGTGATTGTTTTTCCCGTCTGCTTCTAGTATGGTAAACTATTTGGTTGGTGTTTCTCGAGCAATAATTTAATTTTTTTTCCAAGGAGAGTAACGATGTCTGAAAAGAAGTGGGTATACCTATTTGACGAAGTCAAGCTCGCTGAAGAAGCGGTTGGCGGCGATTGGGATGAAGTAAGAGCCTTATTGGGAGGTAAAGGCGCGGGTCTGGCGGATATGACCCGTGCGGGTGTGCCAGTGCCCCCAGGGTTCACCGTGACTACAGAAGCATGTAACCAGTACCTGGCAGAAGGCGGAAAATTCCCGGCAGGGCTGTGGGAACAAGAACTGGCGGCTTTGAAAAAGGTGGAAGCAAAAACTGGTAAGAAATTTGGCGATTCAACCAATCCTCTGCTGGTTTCTTGCCGCTCCGGCGCGAAATTTTCGATGCCGGGTATGATGGATACGGTGCTCAATATCGGTTTGAACGATGTAACTGCCGAAGGGATGATCGGAAAAGGCGCAGATGCGCGCTTTGTGTACGATTCTTACCGCCGGCTGGTTGAAATGTTTGGTTCTGTGGTACTTGATATCCCGGATGAAGCCTTTGAACACCCCATGGCTGCTTACAAAGAGAAAAAGGGTGTTAAGGTAGATGTTGAATTGACTGCAGAAGATTGGAAGGCTCTCACGGAAGCTTTCAAGGTGGTTGTAAAAGAACACAAAGGATTTGATTTTCCGCAGGATCCTTATGAACAACTACGCCTGGCAACCGAGGCAGTCTTCAAATCATGGAATGGCAAGCGTGCGGTAGATTACCGCAATGCAGCGGGTATTGCCCATGACCTGGGCACCGCGGTAAATATTGTGACCATGGTCTTTGGAAACACCGGCAACCAATCTGGTACCGGTGTGGCCTTTACCCGTGACCCAGCCACTGGCGAGAAAAAGATGTACGGTGATTACCTGATCAATGCCCAGGGTGAAGATGTTGTCGCAGGTATCCGTAACACACAGAAGATCCAGAACATGGTCAATGAACTCCCCGAAGCCTACAAGGAGTTTATGGATATCACCGATAAACTCGAATTGCATTATCGCGAGATGCAAGATGTCGAGTTTACGATTGAAGACGGCAAGCTGTGGATGCTGCAGACACGTACCGGGAAACGCACTGCCAAGGCAGCTGTAAAAATCGCGGTGGACATGGCGAACGAAGGGCTGATTACCAAAGAAGAAGCCATCCTGCGCGTCACCCCTGAACAGGTCGACACTTTGCTTCATCCCCAATTTGACATGAAAGCCAAAGAAGAGGCGAAAAACAAAGGCAGCCAGATTGCCAAGGGTGTGAACGCTTCCCCGGGTGCCGCTGTTGGTCAGGTCTACTTTGACGCTGATACTGCTGAGAAAATGGCGAAAGAGAGCCACCAGGATGTCATCATGGTGCGCCCATTCACCAAGCCGGATGATGTACACGGCATGTTGGCTGCCAAGGGTATCCTGACATCTGAGGGCGGTGCTACCTCGCACGCCGCAGTGGTCGCTCGCCAATTTGGTGTCCCCTGCGTAGTCGGAGCATCCGATATCAAAATCGACCTGGAAAAGCGCCAGATGAATGCCCAGGGAACCATCGTAAAGGAAGGCGATTGGATTTCGGTAGACGGCACGTCTGGTCAGGTCTTCCTTGGCAAAATTCCAACCACATCCCCGACATTGGAAGAGCAAACGGATCTCTTGGTCCTGCTGAATTGGGCGGATGAAATTTGCGCCACCCCCGGCATACGCAAAGCCCCCAACGGCTGGCCTACTCGCGGCCTACAGGTTTGGGCAAACGCAGATTACCCGGCTGATGCACGCCGTGCCCGCTCTTACGGTGCACAAGGCATCGGCCTGTGCCGGACTGAGCACATGTTCTTTGAAACTGAGCGCCTGCCCATCGTACAGCGCATGATCCTTTCCGGCACTTCCGACGGCCGCACTGCTGCCCTGAATGAACTCTTGCCCTACCAGCGTGCCGATTTTGCCGGGCTGTTTGCAGCCATGGATGGTCTACCGGTTATCATCCGCTTGATCGACCCGCCGCTGCATGAGTTTATGCCCGATGCAGAAAAATTGCTGGAAGAAGTCATCACCATGCGGGTTAAGGGTGAAACTGAAGGCCTGGCGGAGAAAGAAGACCTGTTGGGCAAGATCCGCGGTCTGCATGAGAGCAACCCCATGATGGGTCTGCGCGGTGTTCGCCTGAGCATCTATATGCCCGAAATCGTCGAGATGCAGGTACGTGCAATCTTTGAGGCCGCTGCTGACGAGGCTTTGAAAGGTGTGGTGGTGAAACCAGAGGTAATGATCCCCTTGACCGGTACGGTAAAGGAACTGGAGTGGATCCAACCCAGGTTGGTACGCATTGCCAAAGCAGTTATGGATGAGAAAGGTGTCCAGTTTGAGTATAAGTTCGGCACGATGATCGAGATCCCACGTGCATGCGTTACCGCAGCCGAGGTGGCAAGGGTCGCTGAATTCTTCTCCTTTGGCACCAATGACCTGACCCAGATGACCTTTGGGTACAGCCGTGATGATGCTGAGCGCAACTTCCTGATTAAATACGTGGAAGAAGGTGTTCTGGATGTCAACCCGTTCCAGATGCTGGATCGTGAAGGTGTTGGACGTTTAATGGATATGGCAGTGCGCGATGGCCGGCAGACCCGTCCGAGCCTGGAAGTGGGCATCTGCGGTGAGCACGGCGGTGATCCGTCGTCCATCGAATTCTGCCACATGGTTGGCAACAACTACGTCAGCTGCTCGCCGTTCCGTGTGCCGATAGCCCGCCTGGCTGCTGCACACAGTGCAATCAAGCACGGCGGTAGGCTGGGCGGTTTCCTCGAAGATAAATAAAGCTTCGGGGTTTCAGCTTGATTTGAATTTCGGGGTTGTCCGATTTTTGGGCAGCCCCGTTTTCATTCATTTAGTTTTTCCCCAGGCGTTTCATCGCAAGGCGCACTGCTCGCAAAGGCAGGATAGCGCAGGCAAGGCTAAAGGCGCCCCCCATTACCACAAGCCGGTTGTGATCGCAAGACTGAAGTTGGCTTGATTTATCCAATTTACTGGGTTAGAATCGATGGCAATGAGTAGAAAGATCGATCGCAGGCAATTTCTTAAATTTTCAACGCTCGCCTTGAGCAGCCTTGCTTTCACTCCGGTTTTTCCCCGCCAGCCAGAATGGTCGCAGGGGATGTTGGCGCGCGTGGCGACCAGGCAAGTGGATATACGTTCTCGTCCAAGTGATACAGCCAGCATTGTTGGCAATCGTTTTCGAGACCAGCTCATCCATGTTTATGAAGAAATCATCCCAGCAGATGGACCTGAGTTTTTCAATAACCTGTGGTACCGGGTGTGGGGCGGGTATGTTCATTCCGCCCACATTCAGATTGTAAATGTTGCATTACAAGAACCTGTATCATATATTCCCGAGAGTGGTTTACTGGCAGAAGTTTCCGTGCCGTTTTCCACAGCCTATACCTTCACAAAGTGGGATGGTTGGGCGAAGTGGCGCGGGTCGCGCCTGTATTACTCATCCACGCATTGGGTGACAAACGTAGAAGCTGGCCCGGATGGAAAAGCCTGGTACAAGATCATCAATGAACTCACCAGCACCGAAGTCTATTATGTCCCGGCAGGACACATGCGCCTGATCCCACCATCTGAATATGCCCCATTCCCATCCAATGTACCTGCTGAAAAGAAGCGCATCGAGGTCACTATATCTGAGCAGATGCTGCGCGCTTACGAAGCGGATGAGGAGGTGTATTCTGCTCGCATTTCGTCCGGCATACCCAATAACCGTCTGCCAGATGGCGAACTGCCTACTGCAACACCTGAGGGCCGCTTCCGCATTTATTCAAAAATGCCATCCAAGCACATGGGCAGTGTGGCTGGCGGCGAGGAAGTAGAAGAAAGAGGCGGCTTTACCTTGCCTGGGGTACCCTGGACGAGTTTCTTTATCAGTGACGGTGGGTATGCTCTTCACGGCACATACTGGCACAATAATTTTGGTTTGCAGATGAGCCATGGATGTGTTAATATGCGCAATCAGGATGCGCTTTGGGTCTTTCGCTGGTCTACGCCGGTGTTTGATCCACACAAAATCGAGGATCACCGGGATTGGGAGCGCACTGGCAACGGCACCCTGGTGGTTATCAAACCGTGATTTCCAAATGAGCTGGAGAGCATCTGCTCATTAGGACAAGAGATCATGACACTTACCTGGGAAATTGTCCAAGCTTATCGTCAGCAAACATTTCGCCTCAAACCGGATATCAGGGTCAGGACTAAGGAGCAAGCTGTTCAGTTTGTCCAAGAGCGGGGATATGTCTTCTTTTGGCCAATCCGCGGCTTTGTGTTACCGTCCTTGTGGTCTGCTGTTGCGGGGGATAGACCGGTAGCAGATGCTCATGATGACCCGGGGCACATCACCTGGGATTGGAAAGACAGCCTGCTGGGCAGCCGAAGCTGGTATTATGCCAAGGTGCTGAGAAGAAAAGCCACTATGATTTCCATGGAATTTGCCCCCTACTTCTATGCCTTATCAGAAAATTACGGATCACCCGAAGAAGATTACCTGACTATTTATGAACAAGGCCGGATGACTCAAGAAGCGAAGGCGATCTACGAAGCCATCCTGGTAAGAGGTCCACTGGATACCGTTGCGCTGCGCAAGATCACCCACCTGACCAGCAGGACTGCAGAGAGCCGTTTCAACCAGGCGATCGTAGCGCTGCAGGCTGATTTTAAGATTGTCCCGGTTGGAACAACCCAATCCGGTGCCTGGCATTACGCCTTTGCGTATGATCTTGTACCCCGTTGTTATCCGGAACTTCCAGACAAGGCTCAACAAATTTCTGAGCTAGAGGCGCGTTTCGAATTGCTCAGGCTGATGTTTAACTCATTGGGGGCCGCGCCGGTATTGGATGTCAAGAAGCTTTTCGGCTGGCGTTTGCCGGCGGTGGAGTACACAATCAACGAGCTTGTGGAAAACGGGCTCATCTTGCGGGGATTATCAGTTGATAAACATCCCGGCGAATGGGCAGCATTATGTGAAATGCTGAAATGAGGTTTTGTAGTTATAATAGATTAATATCCATACAATTTGGGAGGAGACGCCATGGCAATAGAAATGCATGATGATACTTCAATCGTGACGATTGAAAAATTCATCCTCGAAGAGCAGCTTGACCATCCAGAAGCCACCGGTGCGCTGACAAACCTGCTGTACGATATCGCCCTGGCTGGTAAGGTGATTGCCAGCAAAACCACTCGCGCTGGCTTGGCGGAGATTATCGGGCGAACAGGTGATGTAAATGTGCAGGGGGAGATGGTGCAAAAGCTGGATACGCTGGCAGACCTGACATTGTTTCGCCTGAATTATCACACCGGCAGGTTAGCAGCCATGGCATCCGAAGAACACAAAGAGATCATGCCGATCCCGGAACGGTATCCAACCGGGAAATATGTCTTGTTGTTTGATCCCCTGGATGGCTCATCGAATATTGACTATAACATCCCCATTGGCACCATCTTTGCCATCTACAAACGCCTCACTGCGGATGGACCGGGCAAATTAGAGGATTTCCTTCAACCTGGACGTAAGCTGGTTGCGGCTGGTTATATCCTTTACGGTTCCAGCACCATGCTGGTGTATTCCACCGGGAGAGGCGTGCACGGCTTTACCCTGGACCCCACAGTGGGAGAATTCCTGTTGTCCCACCCGCATATTAAAATCCCTGAAAAACCAATGTATTTTAGTGCCAACATGGGGTACCGCTTGCATTGGACAAAAAGCGTCCAACGGTTTACAGATTATCTGCAGGGTGGAGGACAGCAAATCTCACCGCTCTCCTTGCGGTATGTGGGCTCTTTGGTGGCCGATTTCCACCGCAATTTGCTTTCTGGCGGTGTTTTTTATTATCCTGCAGATAATCGCAGTCCTTCAAAACCTTCTGGCAAATTACGCCTTTTATATGAGGCCTCCCCGATGGCTTACCTGGCCGAGCAGGCAGGTGGTTACGCTTCGGATGGACACAGACCCATCCTGGACATAGAACCCAAATCTCTCCACCAGCGCACACCTTTGTTTGTTGGCAACCGATTTTTGGTCGAGAAGGCTGAAGAATTTATCCATTTGTATGGAATCTAAATTCTTTTCTGTATAATTCTTGCAGGAGGTAGCCATGCAAAATAAAGAAGTTTTCCGAATATCCTGGGTGCTCAGTATCCTACTGATCCTCTCGACAGGTTGTGGGTTGGTGACACAGGTTGATGAATTACAGACAAATGTGGATGCCTTATCCACCCAAATTGAGAGCGGAAAAGAAATCTTGGAGACCGGCGAGGCTTTAGCCACAAAAATTGATGAAAGCGGTGTAAAGAGAACGTTGGAAGCGATGGGTACCAAAATTGCTGAGAGCGGCGCAAAAGAAACCGTCCAAGCAGCAGCCACAAAGTTCGATGAAATAGGCGTGGAGGAGACTGTGCAGGCTGCGGCGACAAAATTTGCCGAAAGCGGCGCAAAGGAAACAATCCAGGCAAAGGTGACTGAGCTGCCTTCTTCAACGGGCGAGCGACCACAAGACATCCCGGTGCTGCCCGAGGCCGATAAATTGATCGGCAACCCTGACCTGGTTTCCTATTTCTCAGATCTCAGCTTGCAGGAGATGGTCGATTATTATGAGCGTGAAATGCTCATCAACGGTTGGCTAAAAATTGAGGATGAGTCTGAGGTGGTGGATTACCTGGCGACTTTAAATTATGCCAAGGACATGCGTAAAGCCACCGTGATCATTACAAAGATCCCGCTGGTGAACCGCACTTCTGTGTTGGTGACCATTCAAGGAAACTAAGAACGGCAACTCCCGCTGGCTTTACGCTCGATTTGTTGCAATAAATCGGGCAGTAGCCCAAGATGCTCTAACTGGTAGAACCCTGCCTGATCCTCGGGTGGGGTTTTTGCTTCTTCATGCTGCCATGTAAGTGAAAAGGGGATATGGACTGCAT
>CAZTMX010000046.1:0-12710 GCA_964614855.1 uncultured Anaerolineaceae bacterium
GAGGGTATCGTTTGAGTGGTGGTGAAAAGCAGCGAATTGCCCTGGCGCGTGTGATCTTGAAAGACCCGCGTATCCTTGTACTTGATGAAGCGACCAGCCACCTGGACAGCGAATCAGAAGCGTTGATCCAGGATGCGTTGAAACGTGTGATGTCAGGACGAACGAGCATTGTGATTGCTCACCGCTTGAGCACGATTTTGGCTGCTGATTTAATCCTGGTGATGGATCGGGGAAAGGTTGTCGAACAGGGCCGGCATGAAGAGCTTTTAGCGTTGGAAGGAATTTATGCTGGTTTATACCAGACACAATTCAAGCGGTTACTGTAAGAATGAATGTTAATGAAACATTAGCATTCCTTGCATTTATCCGCAAATCATGCTATTCTGCGATGAATATTAATAAATACAAAAGAGGTGAGTGTGAGTACCTCATTGAGGTTGGGGTCAAATAAATGTTTCAACGTGAGCGAATAGCTGATAACGTATATTCATTTCAGAGTGAAGTTTATGCCCAGGTGACTGCAGGGGCGGTGATTGGGCCGAATTGGGCTGTCCTGATCGACACCCTGGCTCTTCCAGAAGAAGCCCTGGCAATTCGAGATTTCATCGAACAGGAGCTCAATGTACCTGTGCGTTATGTGATCAATACACACGGGCATGCAGATCACGCCTGGGGTAATTGCTTTTTCCCGGGGGCGATGATCGTGGGTCATCCTTTATCTCGCCAATACCTGGATACAAAAGGACGTGCGTCACTAGAGGAAACACGCCGTAACAACCAGAGTTTTCGCAACGTAAAACTGGTTCTACCGCAAATTACTTTCCAACAGGGTGAGTTGAATTTGCGCGTGGGCAAAAAAACACTGACGCTTTTTCCGCTGCCGGGGCACAGTGCGGATAATATCGCCGTCCTGGTCGAAGAAGACCGTGTGCTGTTTGCGGGGGATACCGCCATGCCGTTGCCGTACATCGTAGATGGAGATGTGGATGACATGGTTGTGTCTTTGAAGAAGATCGGAAAACTGGGGCTGGAGAATATCGTCCAGGGGCATGGCGATATCGTTTTGCGCGGAGAGATCGACAACTATATTAAAGATAATCTGAATTATCTTTCAAATATTCGCAAGGTTGTACGTAAGGCTTCAAGACGGAAATATCCACTTGAAATCCTGGATGAAGCCAGTGTGGAATCCTGTGGGAAATCTCGTGTTTTGATCGGCGGTTTGGCAGCTGCGCTGCACCACCGCAACCTGCGCGCGCTGTACCGGCAGATGTTTGGTGAAATCCCTGCGCTACCGGATGTTTTTGAAGATGAAGATGATTACGAAGACGAGGACGACGACGATTAAGCGTTGATCTTCTGATCAGGTTTGATTTTCGGCTTTCTTTTTCCGAGCGCGGATACCCACAAGGCGCTCGGTTCCATTTAACAGGCGTCTAATGTTAGGGCGCAATGCCCAGGCGATGATGAGGAATATCGCCACACTGTACAGGATGTATTGCCAGGGGGAAAGACCCAACCATGCCCTGTAAGCAAAAATTATGCCGGTGATGACCCCAATGCTTAATGTTGCCAGCGATGCGTAGCCGACGAGTACAAGAAAAATTGCACCCGAAGCCAGTGTGAAAATTGCTGTGGCAGGCCAAAGTGCGAATGCTCCACCGGCGGCTGGTGTGCCGCCAGCTCCACCGCGCAGGCGAATTTTGCCGTTTTCATTCCGTTCTATCAGAAAGAGTGAATAATTGTGACCTAAGACAGCGCAAATTGGCGCCAGGATCTCCAACCAGGGTGTGGAGGATACCAGGCTGTTTGCAGCCAGGTAGCGCACCATCCAAACTGCACTTGCGCCCTTTAGAATATCCAGAAGCGCGGTAGATAACCCAGCCCAAAACCCAGCCGCTCTCATTGTGTTGGTTGCGCCGGTGCGTCCACTCTCAATCTGGCGCACATCTTTTCCTGTGCTCATCCGGACAATCAAGAGCCCAAAAGGGATTGAGCCTATCAAATAGGAAAGTAGAAGAACACAGAACGCCAGGAATGTCTGCATAGAAGGTTGTTTCTCCTGTCAACAAGATGAATTCACAAATAAAATAACCCGCAGCACGACAAAAGGTTGCGCAGGCTGATCGTGGGTTTGATCAATTGGTACCTGCTATTATTTCACCCAACACTATTGTTACCAGGGTTATTTTACCTCCCTTGATCATAAATGCACCACAATTCCAGGTCGCATTTTCATAAGACCAGATCAACTTGACTGTCTGTGGATAGCAATCTTCGACACTATCACTTTTGGACGGAGATCCAGGACCTGATGGATGAGAATGATAGATTGCAACCAATTCCAGGTCTTGTTGGTCCAATTCATTAAAGGCGTGCAATTGCTGTATAGGGTCCATTTGAAAACGAACCGGACTGTGAAGCGAGTTTTGAATAGGATAATGGACTGACACCTGAATATGGCTTCCGCTTAGATGACCGCCTAACAAGCCGCATGCTTCTTGTGGGAAAAGGCGCGTTACCTCTTCTTGCATTTGCTGCCAGATTGATCTAGGAACAATAATCTTTACGTTGGAAACACCTGCTTGGGTCGAGATAGTCATTACGGAATTATTGGAAGCCTGTTATCTCAGCCAGATGGCTGTCAGCAATACAAGAACCAGGACCACCACCGGCTCAATAACCGCCTGTCGCACGGTTTGGCCTTGTTCCATATTGCCCATGAAGTTTGTCAGGGCATAAGCAGGACCCAGCAATGCCAGGCCGAAGGAAACAGACGAGATAGGCCAATAATGCAAGGCTGCTGCTATTTGACCGGTGATCAGGGCGGTGAGACCTGCCGGAAGGAAGACCCAGCGGCCGTCCAGGCGCAAGTTTAGCGTACGCAAGCTGACCAGACCACCCGCAATGGCAACAATCGGAAATAGTAAGAAAAGCCGGATATCGGCAATGTGCAGCGCAGCCGCCAGTACAAGGTAGAGCGAAAAGGAGAGTGCCGTAAGTCCGGCTGCAGCCAGGGGATAACGCGTGTCATTGGGGTCCACAACGATGTATTCAGCAATGAGCACCAGGATCAGCAGCACGCCTCCCAGGGCAAATCCCACCCACCAGAGCCAGTTTTGCATCGTTTGGGAGAGCGGCAAGGACACGGTAAGCGCAGTTAACGCGGGAAGTAACCGGTGTGGGGTCGTGCTTCGTTTGCCTAAGGATGGATGGTCCTGGTATAACCAATGCGCACCGGTGGCAGTTAACCCCGAGACAAGGACAGCGAGGAGCAATTCAATGTTGATCTCAATCGCCAGGTAGAAGCCGGGTAGCTGCATGGCAAATTCGCGTGCGGGCAGTTCGATATAGCGAGCCAGCGCATTGGCCAACAATATTGTTGCTGCCAATGTGCTCAGTCGATCGGCTTCGGGTAAGCGTCTGCTTTGCTGCGAAATCTCCATAAAAAGGATTGTACCTTTGCCCTACCCATCTGCCAAGTCAAGAATATACAATTCAAGGCCGGCAGTGCTTGACGATTTGCCTCCTTTGGCTTAGCATAGATGGTTAGGTACTACCATTTTAGATATTCCGATAGAGGTTTACCATGCGTATTGGGATGTTAGCGGATGTTTATAAACCGCATGTCAGCGGGATCACCAATTATATCTCGTTGAACAAGACCCACCTCGAAAAACTGGGTCATGAAGTGTATGTTTTTACGTTTGGCGATGAAGATTACGAAGACGATGAAACCAATGTCATCCGTTCACCGGGTTTGCCTTTGAGGGACACCGGCTACTATCTTAGTCTGCGTTACAGCCGAGAAGCGCGCCTGTTGATGAAGACGATGGATGTATGTCATATTCACCATCCGTTTGTCACAGGCTCTTTGGCAACACGATATTGCCGCCCAAGGGGTATTCCTACGGTATTCACCAACCACACCCGCTACGATCTTTATACACAGGCGTACTTGCCCGGGCTGCCGGATATTGTGAGTGATACCGCGTTACAAGCCTATATTCCTTCTTTCTTTCGGGCGGTGGATGTAGTGGTAGCCCCTTCGCAGGGGATGCGCGATGTATTGGTGAATTTTGGCGTCGACGTACCGGTAAAAGTTATACCCAATGGCGTAGATCTTTCGCGTTACCACCAGGCAATTGAACCGCTGTCACGTGAACAGATTGGGTTTTCCGAAGATCAGATCGTCTTGATTTACACCGGCCGGCTGGGTCCGGAAAAGAACCTCTCTTTTTTGCTGCGCTGTTTTGCCGGGGTCGCACAGGCCTACGAGCATGTGCGCCTTCTTCTAATTGGTGATGGACCCGAAAAAGAAAACCTTGAATTACAGGCCCTTTATTCGGGTATCCAGGATAAGGTTCACTTTGCCGGGATGGTACCTTACGAGAATATCCCAAGTTACCTGGCTATGGCAGATGCATTTGTCACCGCTTCGATCACCGAAGTCCACCCATTGTCTGTGATTGAAGCCATGGCTTCAGGCCTGCCTGTCCTGGGGATACAATCACCAGGGGTTGGAGATACTGTTGAGGATGGTGAAACAGGTTTCCTGGCTAAAAAGGAAGACATGGCAGTTTACACGGCAAAAATGGTGCGCATGGTCATTGACGCAGCCGCTCTAAAACGAATGGGTGAACAGGCGCGCCAGGCTGCGGAGAAATACGCCATCGAGCGAACCGTAATTCTGATGCTGGAATGTTATGAGGAAGCAATCCAAAAAGCCACCAACCGGAAGGGCAAGATTAGCGCCCGCTGGTTGCGGTGGTGGGATGGTCTGCGTCGATGAGTACATCCAGGCAGGTGACCGGGAAGCTGGGTGAAGACCTGGCTGCTGAATACCTGGTCAAAAAGGGATATACTCTCCTGGAAAAAAATTTTCGCACTCGCTCCGGAGAGATTGACTTGATTGCGATGCAAAATCCAGGCGGCGCTGACCAGGTGCTTGTTTTTGTGGAAGTTAAAACGCGCCGTTCAACCAGTTATGGTTATCCTGAAGAGTCGGTCACCTGGCAAAAACAGGCACATATGCAGGCTGCTGCCCGTTTATACCTGAGCAGGCACGCTCACTGGACAGGCGATTGGCGTTTTGATGTGCTGGCTGTCCGATTGAGTGGCACGGACGGACAAAAGGCAGAGATTGAACATTTTGAAAATGTCATCTCCTGATCAACGCCCGCCCCTGGTGGTGATCTTGGGACCAACAGCAGTGGGGAAGACGGCTATCGCGCTTGAGATCGCTGAGCATTTTGATGGTGAAATTGTCTCCGCCGATTCACGCCTCTTTTACAGGGGGATGGATATCGGAACCGCAAAACCAACGCTTAAGGAGCGCAGCATGGTTCCGCACCACCTGATCGATATCGTTTTTCCGGATCAAATTCTGAGCCTGACGAAGTTTCAGCACATTGCGCACCAGGCGATCGTGGATATCTGGCAGCGAGGGCGGATGCCATTTCTGGTGGGCGGTACAGGCCAATACGTGCGAGCGGTACTTGAAGGCTGGCAAGCGCCGCCAGTGGAGCCGCAACCCGGTCTGCGGGCGGCTTTGGAAAATTGGGCGCTTGAGGTTGGCGGGCAGGGGCTACACGACCGCCTGTCAATACTGGATCCTATGGCGGCTGAGAAGATCGATGCACGCAACGTACGCCGCAGCGTCCGCGCGCTGGAGGTGATCTTAACCACCGGAAGGCGGTTTTCTGAGCAGCGCGTGCGTGGGGTTTCGCCCTATCGATTGCTTTTGCTTGGCTTGTTGCGCCCGCGTCAGGAGTTGTATGCCCGAATCGATGCCCGTATCGAAGCCATGTTTGAGGCGGGGCTGGTTGATGAGGTGCGTAATTTACTGGAGCAGGGATATTCTCCGCAGCTCCCGTCGCTTTCAGCAATCGGTTATCGAGAAACCGCAGCCTATTTGCGAGGTGAGCTGGAGCTTGAGGAAGCAAAAATCTTGATCCGGCGCGCCACCCGCACCTATGTGCGCCGTCAGGCAAACTGGTTTAAGCAAGAAGATCCGGATATCCGCTGGTATGATTGTGACGACTCAACAGCCTCAAAATTAATCGATGCCATCACGCAGTGGAGACAGGCTTTGCTGCTATAATAAAAATTTCAATAAGCATGTGCGCAACATGTTTTTCAATTTGATTAAATTGATGAACCAACTTCCTTTAATGGCGAGGGGAGAATGGTTTGGGAGGAAGATATGAAAGATAGACCCTGGGTAAAACAATATGATCGGGGAGTGCCGTACTTCATTGAATATCCACCAGTACCCCTGCACTACTACCTGGAAGAGGCAGCACGCAAAAACCCCGATAGCGCCTGTACAATTTTCCGCGGGGCCAGGATCAGCTATAGCGAAATGAACGCGGTCACCAGCCGCCTGGCAGCGGGACTGGTAGAATTGGGTATCAAGAAGGGCGACCGTGTTGGTATTTTTATGCGCAACATTCCTCAGTTTGTCATGGCATATTTCGCCATTCTCAAGCTGGGTGCGGTTGTTGTTGCCACCAATCCCCAGTACACCGCCAGGGAGATCGAATACCAGCTAAACGATGCGGGTGTGGAAGTGATGCTGGTAATGAGCAATTACTATCATTTGCTCAAAGCGGTCCAGCCAAAGACGGCCGTGCGCAGCCTGGTGGTTACAAACCTGAAGGAGACACTTCCACCTGTGCAGGCATTTCTTTACAGCCTGACAAAAGAGAAGCAAGAGGGATCGCGCGTGCAGCTTGCGGACGGCGATTATTGGATGAAAGATTTGATCGAGCGTCACAGCCCGCAGGACCTGCCAGAGGTCGATGTCACTCCTGATGACGTGGCTTTGTTCCAGTACAGCGGCGGTACTACCGGTATTTCCAAAGGCGCAGTGGCTTTGCACCGCAACCTGGTGGCGAATACGCTGCAGTTTCGTTCCTGGATTACCAATACCGAAGAAGGCAAGGATGTCCTCTTGATGGCGATCCCTCTGTACCATGCTTATGGGATGGTGGTAGGGATGTGTTTTGCCGTTAAAGCTTCCCTGAGCATGGTGATGCTGCCTAACCTGAAAGATATGAAAGAGGTGCTTGACAGCATTCAAAAATATAAGGCTTCTTTTTATCCTGGCGTGCCGACAATGTACAACGCCATCATCAATCACCCAGATGTGCAAAACAAAAAATACAACCTGAGCACGATAAAAGCCTGCATCTCCGGGTCTTCGGCCTTGAACCCGGAAACCAAGCAGAAATTCGAAGCGCTGACTGGCGGTAAGCTGGTTGAAGGGTACGGTCTGTCTGAAGCGCCAACCGCCACACATGTCAACCCATTGGTTGGGAAGAACCCACCCGGCTCGATTGGTCTACCGCTGCCGGATATCGATTGCCGCATCGTTAGCCTGGAGGATGAGGTGACACAGCTGCCCACGGGCGAGATCGGCGAGCTTATCATCAGAAGCCCGAGTGTGATGCTTGGCTATCACAATATGCCGGAAGAAACAGAAATCACGCTGCGAGACGGCTGGTTGTACACCGGCGATATCGCCAGGATGGATGAAGAGGGTTATTTCTATATTGTGGATCGCAAGAAAGAGTTAATCAAACCCGGCGGCAACCAGGTATGGCCGCGCGAAGTGGAAGAGGTCATCGCAAGCCACGCCAAAGTACTGGAAGTGGGTGTGGCAGGCGTGCCGGATGAATATAAAGGGGAAGCGGTTAAAGCCTGGGTGGTTGTCAAACCAGGTGAAACACTCACTGAAGAAGAACTTGCCCAGTGGTGCCAGGAAAGGCTGGCCAGGTTCAAGATCCCCAGCTATGTGGAGTTTCGCAACCAGCTGCCCAAGACGGCGGTGGGGAAAATCTTGCGCCGTGAGTTGGTAAGCCAGCACAAGGCACAGGGTCGAAGCGCAGCCTGAGAGAGAGATGCTTACTTATGCATCATTGATTTGCTTCCTTTTGGATGTTGACGAGAGGGGGCGCGCATGGTAGAATTTCGTCGCTTTGCCCCCATCGTCTAGAGGCCCAGGACGTGGCCCTCTCAAGGCCAAAACAGGGGTTCGAATCCCCTTGGGGGCACCTAAATTGTATAATTATCTCTTGTTATCAGCATCTGTGTTGTCCTGTATGGTTCCTGGAAGGAGGTTGTGATGGGTAATAGAGATAAGGGTAGAGAAAAGAAGAAGGAAAAGAAGAAAAAGAAAAAGGAACTGCCTGTGGTCAAGACGGTGTAGACCGGCGATTTCACAATTCATGAGCCCCAATGCCTGGCATTGGGGTTTTTTTGTGCCAGTAAAATTGCAAATAACGGGGTGGGGCTCTTGCCCGCAACAAAGGTGGTATGATACGGAAATTATTGGGCGAATATCCATCGGGCGCAGGCTGGCGCTTATCACCTTTTCGAGGAGGACCGAGCCATGTTAGAAAATGAGACACTGAGCATCCTGGTGAAGGCTTTAGGAAAAATGGAGCACGGCTTTTCATCTTTACCGGAATTTGACCAACTTTTAGATAAAGGTAAGATGGAAGATATCCTCTTTGATGTTGCCCAGCGTATGCAGGACAATTATCCGTATTTCCATCCCCTGTATGCCGGGCAGATGCTCAAACCACCGCACCCGATTGCCCGCCTGGCGTATATGTTATCTTTGTGGATCAATCCAAACAACCACGCCCTGGACGGCGGGAAAGCCAGCTCGGCGATGGAAAAAGAAGCTGTCGCCGAGATCGCCAGGATCTTCGGTTGGGAGGAGCACCTGGGGCACCTCACCAGCGGTGGCACCTTTGCCAACCTGGAAGCCCTGTGGGTGGCGGGGAGGGTTTCACCTGGTAAACTCGTGGTGGCGTCGGAGCAAGCACACTACACCCATAAGCGGATCTCTGATGTTTTGGGGCTGCCCTTCCAGGCGGTTGCCTGCGACCGGCAGGCGAAGATGGATCTGCATGCCTTGGAGCGGCTGCTGCAGACTGGAAAGGTGGGCACGGTGGTGGCGACGATCGGTACTACCGGCGTTGGTTCGGTCGATCCATTGCCGGAAATCCTGGAACTCCAGCAGCAGTACGGTTTCCGGCTGCACGCAGATGCGGCTTACGGCGGTTATTTTGCCCTGGCAGGCAACCTGAGCCCGGGAACACAGCGGATTTATCAGCGCCTGGGTGAGGTTGACTCTCTGGTTATTGACCCGCATAAACATGGTTTGCAACCCTACGGTTGCGGTTGTATTCTTTTCCGCGACCCCACTGTTGGGAGGTTCTATAAGCACGAATCGCCGTACACTTATTTTTCTTCATCGGAATTACACCTGGGTGAGATCAGCCTGGAATGCTCGCGCGCCGGCGCTTCGGCGGTGGCTTTGTGGGCTACTCAGCAGCTATTGCCGATGACGCTCGGCGGGGATTTTGCCCAAAGCCTGGAAAAGTGCCGCACAGCAGCCCTGGGATTATACGAGAAAGTGGCTGCAGATGACCGCTTCCTCACCATTTTAGAACCAGAATTGGATATCCTGGTCTGGGCGCCTGCAGGGAAAACAGCCGGCGAAATCTCTCGGCGTTCGGAAGCCATCTTCCAGGAGGCAGCAAAAATGGATTTGCATCTGGCGACCTTTAAATACCCCGTGGCGCTATTGAAGGATAGCTGGTTAGATGTAGAGGCGGACCAAGAGACTGTGACTTGTTTGCGGTCGGTGCTGATGAAACCCGAGCATAAAGACTGGTTGGAGCAAATTTGGAGCAGGCTTGACCAGGCAGTGAATTTGGTCTTGTAATCTCGATTATTCGGCTGGGGCTGGCGATGGTTCAGCCCTATTTTTTTTGAAAGGCAGTGTTATTCGGAACCCTGGGGCGGTTGCGGCGCGCAGAGCTGTTTGATTTCTTGCTGGATATCTCCTTCCGCAACCACTACCAGCACATCGCCAGCGCGAAGAAGGGTATCGCCGCGTGGGATAATCACCTTTCTACCGCGGCGCAGCGAGGCGATCATACTCTCCTTTGGAAAACCCACTTCGTACACCAGCCGGTTTTCACAGGTGGAGCCCCTCTGCACGATCACTTCGATAACATTGAGCTTTTGAGAATTGACAGCTTCCAGGTGCACCTGGTGCGAGCTGTGGCGCAAGGCGGCGCGGCGGGTGAGGGCAATATCATAGGCGCGGATCACGTCGTTACGCCGTAACCAGCCTACCATTTCGCCTCGATCATCGGCTGAAACTACAGGCAGCCTGCCCAAATCTCGCGGGCTCATCTTGAGCAATGCCTGTCCGATATCTTCCCCAGGCGTGACCACAATCGGATCGCGCGAAAAAGCCTCAAAAACCGTATCAGCAGGTTGGTTTCCTGCCTGTGAGCGTTCCAAATCCCGTATGGTCAGAATGCCGGTAAGTTTGCCCATAATGTTGATTACCGGCAGGGCGTAATGCTGGGTTTCTGTAAAGACATTTTCTGCCCTGGCTAACGAGTCGGTTTCCATTAGCCTTGGAGGTACCGGCTGCATCACCTCACTTACTGTGATCGCCTGCAAGATTTCAATATCCCGCCCGCGGTCCAGGCGGATGCCTTTGCGTGCCAACCCCAGGGTATAGACTGAATCACGCTGCAAGGTTTGGGAGACAAGCTGGCTGACCACCACCGCAAACATCAAGGGCAAGATGATGCGGTAATCGTTGGTCATCTCAAACAGCAGCAGGATGGCGGTGAGCGGCGCATGGACTGCGCCTGCCAGCACTGCTGCCATACCGACCAGGGCAAAGGCGGGGACGGCAATTGCCAGGCTGGGGAAGAGTGTGTTTGCCAGGGCGCCGTAGGCTGCGCCCAGGGTGGCGCCTAAGAACAGCGAGGGAGCAAAAACGCCCCCCATAAACCCGGCTCCGATACTAAGCGGTGTCAGGAAGAGCTTGGCGACCAGAAGCGCCAGGAGCAGCCCAATCCCAAGTTGCTCGCCTTTAAGGATGTTTTCGATGGTCTCGTATCCCACCCCGAACACCTGGGGCAGGTAAACCCCCACCAATCCCAGCGCCAACCCGGCAATTGCAGGTTTTACCCAGCGCGGCGCATTCCACTGGCGCAGGATATCCTGTGCCTTGTAGAGTAAGTTGATATAACCTGCCGACAGCGGACCAGCGATCAGGCCGAGAATAAAGAACAACGGCAGCTCCCACAGATTGAAGAAAGCATATTTGGGGATATCAAAGGCGGGGTGCGCGCCTGAAACTGCTTGGGTAAATACAGCTGACGAGACAGCCGAGATGACGATGATGCCCAATGAACTGCCGCCGATTTGTCCCAGGATGACCTCCAGGGCGAAGAACACGCCGGCAATGGGTGCGTTGAAGGCAGCAGCGATGCCTGCAGCAGCGCCTGCTGCAACCAGTGAGCGCGTGCGATCGTCGGAGAGGTGCAGCTTCTCACCCACCAGGGCGCCGAGGTTGGCGCCAATCTGGACAGACGGGTCTTCGGGTCCAACCGATGCACCGCTCCCGATGCTCAATGCCGAGGCCAGGGCTTTTGCAGGCATGCGATTATAGCGCAGCCTGCCGCCAGAAATGGCAACCGATTCCATGATGCCTGCCACACCGTGATGTCTTTCGACCCCAACAAAGAAATAGACGATCAAGCCAACCAGGATACCGCCGATCACTGGGAGCAGAAGCACGCTGTAGCGTCCCAGAAAGCCGAGGATGCCCTGAGAATTGACAAAAAAGAGCGTTTGAAATAGATCTATGAGAAGCTTAAACAGGTAAATACCCGCCCCGCTTGCCAGGCCAACCAGCACCGCCAGCAAGTTATTGGTAATTGCACTGCTGGATGAGGCGTACTGCGGGTTCTTTGCCAGGCGGGTCAATATTGCCTGTGTTTTGTCTAATATGTGGTCCATCATGCGATTTATCAGGTGTTTATAAGTCGGCTGCCTAATGCAACGGCATTTGTTTATTAGAGAGGTTAGTATACTTGAATTTCTCAACCAGGACACAAATGTTTTGTAAAGATGGTTAAACGACAAGAAGCCGTCTTGTGGACGGCTTCTTGCAGCGCTACGGCAACCTAAAATCGAGCGAGGAGGGCTGCCGCAGCGCTTCGTAAGGTACTACTACCATCTGACATTTCGGCAACACCTCCTCTCGTTTGGGATGGCAATTGAGGGTCGCTATTTGCTTGTGAACTTAGTATCACATACAAAAGACCAATTGTCAATAGCGATAAATTTACTCAGATATGCTCTATTTATGTGGTGTTGGCGCACAATCATCCTAGTCCAGCCATGCCTACTCCGCCGGGCCAGTTTTTTAGTGGTTCGGTCGACTTGACCAGGTGCATCCCTGCAGCCGCGAATTTCTCAAAAGCCTCATCTGCCTGTCCGGTGTAATCGACCACACCGGGGACGACAACCGGTGAAGTACAATCCTCCAACAGATAGATTTTCTCAGCCAGACTGGGGTCAGATTGGGTAATGTCGTGCAGCAAATCCTCAATCGTCCAGGCGACGCAGTGGCTTTTTGCCTGCCCGGCGATGATCACCGCGTCCATTTCACTGGCAAGCTGCAGCATGCGGTCTTCTTTTCTGGCGATATGTTTACCCTGGCTGTCATCCAGGACTTCAGGACCGAGTGCAGAATAATGCTCTGTCAGCGGGTTGCTTCCTTTGACGGCAAATTCAGCCTGGTTATAACGCGCCATGGTGTGAAAGAAAACCGCTTCTTCAACTGCCGGGGCCAGGGCGTGTCCAATGCTGCCGAGCAT
>CAZTMX010000046.1:12810-16476 GCA_964614855.1 uncultured Anaerolineaceae bacterium
AGCGATCACGGCTGGCGGGCTGGATATCATATTTCTTTGCCCAGTCCCTGGCCTGTTCTGCCCGCTGCTGGTAGGGCACATTCCAGATACGCCCCACGGTTTCAGGATTGTAGAACTCCGGAACAGGCAATTCGGGATTGAAGCTATGGTTTCTTGACATTAAAATTCTCGGCTCCTGGAATTTTATTCGCCAGTTGAGCGGGTTTGTGGATCAAGATCGGCAGGTCAATCGGGCAAATCCATAACGATTTACCCGCATATTCAAATTTCATCAAGGGAATTTCTTGCGAGGTTCGTTCACACCAAATACAAACTTCCTGGGGTTCACTCATGTAGTTAGATCTCCTATGGATAAAATGATATTTACTTACGTCTTGTTTTGGTGACCGGTTTTTTTTCTTTCGTTGTGCGGCTGGTATAGGGCCTTACTGTGATGGCGTAGGTGGTGCACAGCCGTGCATCGATGATGCGGCTGCGCAGGCGCGGGTCCATCTCCTCCAGTTTGTTGATGGTGGTGATCACGGTCGGCAGCTGGGCATTGTAACGGTAGTTGAACAGCTGGTAAATCTTTTCTTTTGCCCAAGCGGAGGCAGTGTGGGTTTCTAAATCATCCAGTACCAAAAGCGGTGCGTTGCGCACTTCTTCAAAACGCCGGTCCAGGCTTACGGTGCTGTTTGGATTGAAGGTCGCCCTCAGGTGGTCCATCAAATCCGGTACGCTGACAAAGAGAGGCGGTGAATCGCTGTCGGAGCGGTAATTGGCGATGGCGGCTGCCAGGTGCGTTTTGCCGGAGGCGTAGCTGCCGATCAACAGCAGCCAGCCGTGCGGGTTTTCGGCGAATTCCCGGCAAGCTTTGAATGCCTTTTCGAGGCTTTGCAGTTCATCAACCGGCATATCTTCATCTTTGCGCAGGTCAAAATTGGCAAAGGTGCAGCGGTGAAGCAGGTCGAGCGAGGATAATTTGTGATGGCCCTGGTCGCCGGTCGGATCGCGATAGTCGGGCGCCAGGATCTTGACCCGTGTGACCAGCTCTGGATCATTCAGGCGCGAGCTGATGCGTTCTTCAATATCCCGTTCGGCCATATTGGTGGTAATTACCAGCGGGAGCTGGTTGATGTAACGGAAGTTGATGATCTGGAAGAGTTTTTCTTGCGCCCACTCGGTGGCATTTTGTGTGCCAAAATCATCCAGGATCAGCAAGCCAGCCTGGCGGATATCCTCAAAGCGTTCTTCAAAGGTAGTTTCAGTGCTGTTATAGGCAAAACGAAGCGAGTCTAACAAATCTGGCACGGTGATAAATAGGGTAGGAACGCCCAAGCTTACGGCGAAGTTGGCAATGGCAGCTGCGAGGTGGGTTTTACCGCAACCATACCCGCCCTGCAAGAGCAGCCAGCCTTTAAGGGAGCTGGCATACTGCTGCGCCTGGTTATAGGCGCGCTCTAGGGAAGCTGCTTGCATGGGCCACAGACCCACACGCCCGCGCGGGTTAAAGTTTTCGAATGTCAGGTGGGTGAGCTCATCCAGATGGCTGAGGTTAAAAAGGCGTTGGCGTACCTGCTGGTTCACCTGGTGTTGGCGGCATTCGCATAGATGAATTTTTCCAAATTCAGGGTGGTTGGTAGGAAGCTCGAGCCGGTAATAGCCCACTCCGTGGCAGTTTGGACAATTGGGATCGCCCGGAAAATCTGATGGACGGTTTTCGGAGAACTCAGTGTTCGATGAAGTCGGAGTATTCGCCTTCGACGTAGCTGCGGCGATCTTCGTCAGAACCTCGTCGATTTTGGGTGTCTTCTTTTTTTCCATCGCGTCCTTCCTGCTGCCATCTCTTAAGGATCGCCTCGATATAGCGCCAGCTGCGCTTGTTGTTTTCGACGGCGATGCGGACGGCATGTGTGATCCATTCAACCGGGTAAGTGTCCTCAGCATCGCTGAGAGACTCGGCCAAAAGCGGGGTAATGGGTCCGATGTTTTCTTCGTACAGCCGGTAGATATTGGCTGGCTCGCCAGCCATCCCGGCGGGTAGACGATCATCTCCGGGGCGCCATTGCCCGCTTTCGACGGCTCGCACAGCTGCACGCCCTCGAACGGAGTTCACAAAAAATACCTGCGTGTCTTTTCCGTTGATATCTGTCTGCACCTCAAGCAGCGTGCCGCGCTGCACAGCATTTTCCAGGGCCTGGGTCAGGATGCTGGCAGCATCCTCATTTTCTTTAGCCAGCGATGCCATCCAGTCTTTATCCGCCAGGATGTCTTCTAACAATAAATAACGAAATGCACCTTCCTGCTGCTCCAGCCGCCAAAAGAAGTACAACGTGAGCTTCAGCTCTGCCAGTGTATCAATCTGAAACAAGAGGCTTTCAAAAAATGGAGAGGGAAGGGGAACCAGGTGCATTTTCCCCTCAGGGAAACCGGCGAAATGTTGCATAAGTCTACCCTACCTGCGAGAGATCTACATGGCGGGTGGCGGCATTCTCAAACTTGGCGATATTGCTGCGAAATACCAGTTCGATGGTTCCCACGGGGCCGTTGCGGTGCTTGGCGATTTTGATCTGGGCGATATTTTGTTTCAGAGTGTCTTTTTCGTACATTTCTGGTCTGTGGATGAACATGACAATATCCGCATCCTGTTCCAAGCTGCCGCTTTCACGCAGGTCGGAAAGCTGCGGGTCTTTGTCGGCGCGCTGTTCCACGGCACGCGAGAGCTGGGCGGCTGCCAACACCGGGACATTAAGCTCGCGCGCCAGCACCTTCAAGTTGCGGGAGATGTACGACACCTCTTGCACCCGGTTTTCATTGCGCGCGCCGCTGGTCATCAATTGTAAATAGTCCACCAGGATCAGGTCCAGTTGAAATTCAAGATGCAAACGGCGGCATTTTGTGCGCAGCTGCAGCGGGGTCAACGCAGGGGTGTCATCCAGGAAGATCATGGTATCGCTCAGCACCTCGATGGCGTGGTTAAATAAGGGCCATTCGTCCTCCAGCAGCTTTCCTGTGCGCAGACGCTGTGAATCGATCCCGGTCTCCTGGGCGATCAGACGCTGCACCAGTTGTTCATTCGCCATCTCCATAGAAAAGATGGCGACATGTTTTTTGTGGGTTTGCGCCGCATTCTTGGCTGCGGATAGGATAAATGCTGTCTTGCCCATACCCGGGCGACCGGCGACGATCAATAAATCCGAAGGCTGCAACCCGCCAAGCAAACGGTCCAGGTCGATAAAACCGGTGGGTACACCGTACATTTCATCGTCACGTCCGGCGAGCTGGTCAATACGGTCATAATATTCGCTGAGGACTTGTTGGATGGGCTGGAGTTCACGTGTGGTACGGCGCTCGCTGACGCCGAAAACCGATTTTTCCGCTTCATCCATGATGGTATCAACGCTGGCATCCTGCTGGTATGCCAGCCGGGCGATATCATTGGCGGCGGATAACATTTTTCGCCGGATCGAGGCTTCTTCGATAATGTGCCCATAAGCCACCGCATGCAATGAGGTGGGTACGTTGTTGACCAACCCGGAGAGATAAGCGCTGCCGCCTACTTCAGCCAGGAAAGAACGTCCCCTTTGGATGGCACTTTGCCCACCACTTTGACCTCGCCATCAATGACGACTGCCGGAGTAGAAAATACGCCAAAGCTGGCGATCTGCTGAAAATCTGCAATTTTCT
>CAZTMX010000046.1:16486-17191 GCA_964614855.1 uncultured Anaerolineaceae bacterium
CAGGTAACCAAGCTGTTCCAATTCCTGCGATACCGTCAACTGGTCGACCCCAATGCGCCTTTCATGCAGCCGGGCAAAGACCTGCCAGATCCAGCGGTGGCGGTGGATGTAAAAATCATCCTCCTTGAGGAATTGCGCCACCTCATAATAGGCCTCAGGGTTGATCAGGATCGAACCAATCAAGGCTTCTTCCGCTTCTCGGCTTTGCGGCACGATTTGCGGACCGGGAGAACTGCTTGTTTCTTGGGGTGTGTTATCGCTCATATTTATTTTGAGAATAAAAACCGGGGAAACCAGCTTTTGCCTGTAAATCCCCGGTGAAAAGTCGTTGAGAACAGCTTATTCCGGTTTGTCTTCATCTTCCCCAGAACCCGTGTCGCCCAAATCCAATCCTTCCAGGAAGTCCTTGAAAATAGACAAGCGGTCTTCAGAATCAACTGGCGCCTGCTCATCATCGGGAGAGGCGGTTTCACTGGTCTGGCCCTGCAAATCTTCCTCGGGGATGATCCCGGCTGTATCCAGAACCTGGCGGTCTACCCAGATCGGCACATGGGAGCGCACAGCGATCGCCAGGGCATCCGATGGACGGGCGTCGATATTCAAGGTTCGATCATTGTGCTCGACCACGATATTGCCGAAGAAGGTATCTTCGCGCAGGCCGACCACTTCGACGCGTAAGATACGGGCGCCAAAGGCTAAGAAGAC
>CAZTMX010000047.1:0-17146 GCA_964614855.1 uncultured Anaerolineaceae bacterium
ACGGGTGTGATGCCGCGCGGTGTCGACCGCGAGGTGGTCGAAGCCCTGCACCGCACACACATCGGCGATGACCAGGATCCAGAGCACATCCTGCAGCACGCGGTACGCACGGCGATTTCTGACGGCTGGGGCGGCAGCCTGATAGCCACCGATATTTCCGATATCCTTTTTGGCACACCGGCTCCTATCCTGGGGCAGGCCAACCTGGGCGTGTTAAAGGAAGATATGGTTAACGTAGTGGTCCACGGACACGAGCCAACCCTGAGCCAGATGGTAGTGGCAGCTTCTCAGGACCCTGAGATTATTGAGTACGCCCGTGCAGCTGGCGCACAGGGTATCCAACTTTCTGGCATTTGCTGCACTGCCAACGAAATCTTGATGCGCCAGGGTATCCCAGCTGCAGGTAATTTCCTGCACCAGGAGCTTTCGATCCTGACCGGCGCGGTTGAAGCCATGGTGGTGGATGTGCAGTGTGTCATGCAGGCCCTGGTGGACCTGGCAAGCAACTTCCACACCAAGATCATCACCACATCCCCCAAGGTGCGCATCAAAGGTGCCACGCATATCGAATTTGACGAACACAAAGCGCTGTCCATAGCAAAACAAATCCTGCGTACCGCCATCGATAATTACAAAAACCGTGGCCGGACGCACATCCCCAACGTACGTGAAAACCTGATCCCGGGTTTTTCGCATGAGTACATCAACTATATGCTCGGCGGGTCTTACCGGGCTTCTTTCCGCCCCTTGAATGATGCCATTATGAGCGGGCGTATCCGTGGGGTGGCTGCCATCGTTGGCTGTAACAACCCGCGCAGCAAACAGGATTACCTGCACACGCATGTCACCAAAGAGCTGCTCAAACAAGATGTGCTGGTAGTCGAGACGGGCTGCGGGGCCATTGCCAGCGCCAAGCTGGGGCTGTTGCTGGGTGAAGCCGGGTTAGACCAGGTTGGACCGGGTCTGCGGGAGATCTGCGAGACGGTCGGTATCCCACCCGTCCTGCACATGGGCTCTTGTGTGGACAACAGCCGCATCCTGACGGTGTTGACGCAAATGGCAGAAGAAGGTGGGCTGGGCGAGGATGTGGACCAGATCCCGGCTGTCGGCCTGGCGCCGGAATGGATGAGCGAGAAAGCGCTATCCATCGGCACTTACTGTGTGGCTTCTGGGGCGTATGTGATCTTTGGCGGCTCATCACCTATCAGCGGGATGCCCGACCGCGTGGCCGACAGCGATGTGGTGCTGCGCTATATCTCTGAGGGTTGGGAGAAGCTCTACGGCGGCAAGATGGAATTTATTGCCGATACGGATGAGATGATCCGCCGCACGCTGGACCACATCGACAAGAAACGTGCCGCCCTGGGCTTGCCTGTATATGATCCAACGCGCTTCGGCCGCAGCGGTGATGCACGCGCCCTGGAACTGGAAGAGCTGCCGCTGGCAGATCGCCGTCATGCCATGTACGGCGTAGCCGCTGACTGAGTAGAAAGCAGGAGAATACACCATGTCACGTATAATCGCAACTCGTGCAATCCGCGGCGCCAATGCCCTGGTGGCTGAGGCGGAGATCATGCTGCGCAAAGCCCTGGCTGAACACGGCCCAGACACAAAAGTCTCATTTCCAAATACAGCCTATTACCTGCCCACCATCCTGGGTATGACGGGCCAAACCGTAGAGACGCTGGGCCAGCTAGAGCCTGCACTGCAGCACGCTCGCCAACTGCTGCACCCCACCCCATCCCGCAGCAATTGGACACCCTACCTGGGGGAGACGTTGGACAGTGGGATGGCTACGCTGCTGGCTGCTGAAACCATCGAAGCCATCCGCTTCGTCTACAACCAACAGCCGGAAATATTGCCAGGTTTTCAGCTGGCAGGCGGCACCGCCTTCACCAGCCCAGATGCTGCCGGAGGAGCAGGGGGCAACGGCTCAGGTGCTGGCTCCGGTGGAACGAACGGTCACCTGAACGGCCCCATCGATGATATCCAGCTGCGCTCCTGGGGCATCCAGCTGGTGGACGGGCGTATGCCCGGTTTTGCTGCCATCGTTGGTGCGGCAAAAAACAATGAAGTGGCGGTCAAGATCGTGCGCGAGTTGCAAAAGCGCAATATCCTGACCTTCCTTTCTGGGAATGTAAACGGCCGCAGCATCATCCACCAGCTAATGGAAGAAGGGGTGGAGCTGGGGTACGACACCTACACGGTGCCCTTTGGCACGGATACCATCAGTGCCATCTACGCCCTGGGTTTTGCCGTGCGTTCAGCGCTGACTTTTGGCGGTTTGAAAGGCGGTCAGGCGCGGGAGATCTTGCTTTACAACAAGGAGCGCGTCTTCGCCTTTGTACTCGCCCTGGGCGAAGTGGATGATTTGAAGTACGCCGCCGCTGCAGGGGCGATCAACTTCGGTTTCCCAGTGATCGCCGACACCGTTATCCCCGAAATCTTGCCCACAGGTGTTACCCGTTATGAACATGTGGTCAGCATGCCCTTCAACGAGATCGACGGCAAAGATGACCTGGAGAAAGCCGAACGCCTGGTACAGAAGTGTATCGAGGTGCGTGGGGTCAAGGTCAAGGTGGCAGATGTACCGGTGCCGGTTCCGTACGGTTCGGCCTTTGAAGGCGAGGTGGTGCGCAAGGCGGATATGCGCGTCGAATTTGGCGGTAAATATTCTCGCTGTTTTGAATACCTGTACATGGCGCCGCTGGAACAGGTGGTAGACGGAAAGGTAGAAATTGTCGGGCCGGCATTTGACGAAATTCCTGCCCAGGGCAATATGGATATGGGTATTGTGGTGCAGGTGGCTGGGCGGCAGATGCAAGAAGATTTCGAACCGGTGCTAGAGCGCCAGATCCATTACTTTGTCAACGGCGCTTCAGGTATCCAGCACATCGGGCAGCGAGATATTGCCTGGATCCGCATCTCGAACGGCGCAGCCGATAAAGGGTTTAACCTGGAGCATTTTGGCAAGATCTTGCACGCCCGCTTCAAGACCGATTTTGGCGCCATTGTCGACAAAGTCCAGGTCACCATCTTTACCGACCCTGCGAAGCTGACGGAATGGCTTGCCAAAGCGCGCAACGCGTACGATTTTCGCAACAAACGCCTGGCGGACCTGACGGATAACCGCGTGGAAGAATTTTACTCCTGCACATTGTGCCAGTCCTTTGCACCCAACCATGTATGCGTGGTCAGCCCCGAACGCCTCGGGCTGTGCGGCGCTTACAACTGGTTAGACTGCAAGGCTTCCTACAGCATCAACCCCACCGGACCCAACCAACCGATCAAACTGGGTAAGCTGATCGACCCGAGTAAAGGCTATTGGACGGGAACCAACGATTATGCAAAGGTCGGCTCACATGACGTAGTGCAGGAAGTGGCAATGTACTCGATCATGGAAAACCCCATGACGGCCTGCGGCTGTTTTGAGTGCATCGTGATGCTGATCCCAGAAGCCAATGGGGTCATGGTGGTCAGCCGTGAAGATACCAGCATGACGCCCGCGGGGATGACCTTCTCCACACTGGCGGGTATCGCAGGTGGTGGGCTGCAGACACCGGGTGTGATGGGTGTGGGCAAATTCTACCTGATCAGCCCCAAGTTCATCTCTGCGGACGGCGGTTTCAAACGTGTGGTGTGGATGAGCAGCGTGCTCAAAGAAACCATGGCGGAAGAGCTGAAAGCAGTTGCCGCCCGTGAAGGTGACCCTGACCTGATTGATAAAATTGCCGATGAGCGAAACGCTACGACTGTTGAAGAATTGCTGGTGTGGCTGGAGGAACACGGTCACCCAACCATGATGATGGAACCTATGTTTTAGAAGGAGAAACCTATGCCCATCGAAATACCCAAAGATAGCTGGCCTGGAAGTGTCAAGGAGATCACCCTGGGAGCCACCGCAGCACAAGGCGGTACACGCAACCAGGTGGTGACCATTGGTGGTCAGAAATCGCTGCCGTTTATGCATTTTGAAAACCCGGCGCCCCATCCCCCGGTGATCGCGCTGGAAATCAAGGATCGGGAGCCTGAAGATTGGTCACCCTTGCTGCTGCAGACTTGGGGGGATGTGGTAAAGGACCCTGCCAGTTGGGCGAAGGCAGCAGAGGCAGCCGGGGCAGATTTGCTGCAGCTTACCCTGAGCCTGACCCAACCCGACGGCAGCCCCAATACGCCGCAAGCAGCAACGGCTGCAGTCAAAGCCGTGTTGGCAGCCAGCGGTTTGCCGCTGATCGTCTTCGGTCCCGGACAGGCGGAGGTAGATAATGAGCTGCTGGTGCCGGTTGCCGAGGCTACAAAAGGCGAGCGCTTGCTGTTGGGGATTTGCGAAGATAAAAATTACCGCACCATTGTGGCGACTGCCATGGCGAATGGTCACCTGGTCAACGCCCGCACCCCCATGGATGTCAACCTGGCGAAACAGTTGAACATCCTCATCAGCGATATGGGGCTGCCGCTGGATCGCATCGTGATGGATCCCACCACCGGCGCCCTTGGATACGGCATAGAATATGGTTTCTCAGTGATGGAGCGTCTGCGCCTGGCGGCCCTGCAGGGCGATGCTATGACCCAGCTGCCCATGCTGGTTACCCCGGGTTTTGAAGCCTGGAAGACAAAGGAAAGCAAGGTGGGCGAAGGTCTACCCGAAAGCTGGGGCGATTGGAACCGGCGCGCAGTAAACTGGGAGTGCATGACCGCTGCGGCTTTGCTTGAAAGCGGGGCCGATGTCCTGGTGCTGCGCCATCCCGAGAGCGTTCAGCGTGTAAAAGCTGCCATCCACGAGCTGATGGCTGTGGCATAAATCACAGGGAGAACAAGCAATGGCTCTTTCAGGTATTCAAATTTACAAACTGTTACCGCAAACCAACTGTAAGGAATGCGGATTTCCAACATGCCTGGCATTTGCCATGAAGTTGGCTGCCAAGCAGGTGGAGCTCTCCTTGTGCCCGTATGTCAGCGATGCCTCCAAGGCACAGCTTGCCGAAAGCGCGGCCCCACCCATCCGCCTGGTTAGCTTGAAATCGGACGGCTATGAAGTTAAAGCCGGTAATGAGGTGGTGCTTTTCCGTCACGAAAAGACCTTTTACAACAAACCTGGTTTATTTGTCCAGGTGAAGGATGATGAACCACTGGATCAAATCCAGGCAAAAGCCGCTGCAGTACAGGCTTACAGCGTAAACTATGTCGGCATCCAGCTCAGCCTGGATGGGATGGCGGTGATCTCCACAGGCGGCGCGGAGCAGTTCGCCAAGGCAGTCAGCGCAGTGCGCACCGCCTGCAAACGGCCGCTGATCCTTTCCGCTGCAGATCCAAATGTGTTGGAAGCCGGGCTAAAGTTACTGGCTGGTGAAAAACCCATGCTGCATCCAGTGACTGCACAGAATTGGGAAACCGTTGCCGCCCTGGCAAAAGCGCACCCGGCATCGCTGGCGCTGGACGCCGCCAGCCTGGATGAGCTGGTGGAGCTGGGTGAGAAAGTAAAAACTGCTGGCGTGGAAGACCTGGTACTGCACCCGCAAGCCGCAACGCTGAGCCAGAGCCTGGCCCTGGGGACGCAAATCCGCCGCCTGGCGCTCAAAAAGAACTTCCGCCCGTTGGGTTACCCGGTATTGACCTTTGCCGGCACTGCGGAAGCGGCCGTACAGGCAATTACCAAGTACGCTGGGTTTGTGGTCCTGCCCGAATTCAGCCCCGAGCTGGCTTATCCGCTGCTGGTGCTGCGCGAGAATATCTTCACCGACCCACAAAAACCCATCCAGGTGCAGCCTGGCGTGTACGAAATTAACAATCCAAAACCCGACAGCCCGGTGCTGGTGACTACCAACTTCTCCATCACTTATTTCAGCGTGGCAAACGAAGTGGAAGGTTCTGGCTTGCCTGCCTGGCTGTTGGTGACAGATGCCGAGGGCATGAGCGTGCTTACTGCCTGGGCAGCCGGGAAATTTGATGCCGAGCGCATCGCCAAGTCCATCAAGAGCTTTAACCTGGTGGACAAAGTCAGCCGGAAGCGTGTTATCCTGCCTGGTCATGTGGCGGTGCTTTCCGGTGAGCTGGAAGGCGAGCTGCCGGATTGGGAAGTGCGCGTCGGGCCGCGCGAAGCGGTGGATATACCGAAATTCTATAAACAGGTTTTGTAAAAAGTCTGGCTTTGGGCGTTGCGCCGGCAGCTTGAGTTTTGCCGACCGGCGCACAGCCCACCAGCGCTGCTATGACCGAATATACGGTTCATTTTGCTCCTCAGGATATCGCTGTGCGCGTTCCCACCGGCACGCTGCTCTCTGAAGCGGCGCGCCTGGCTGGGATTGATGTGCAGCAGCCGTGCGGCGGGCAAGGACGCTGCGGACGCTGCTCGCTGCAGGTGATTTCTGGGGAAGTGCGCCGGCGCAGTACCTTACGGCTTTCATCTGAAGACGTTGAGCAGGGTTTTGCCCTGGCCTGCCAGACGGTTGTCGAAGGCGATGTGCGTGTTCTGCTTACCCCGCAGGAAAAGATTGAGCGGCGCCTGACCACTGACCGCACGGTCGCAGAGGTGACTGTGCCGCCGGGGTATGACATGCGCCTGGACCAGACCCTGCGCAGGGTGCGCCTGCACCTGAAGCCCCCCAGCATGGATGACCAGACCGATGACCTGAGCCGCCTGCTCACCGCACTGCGCCAGGAAGCAGGCTACAGCCAGGTACAGATTTCCTTGCCGTTGATCCAGAAATTAGGTGATACGCTGCGCCAGGCGGATTGGCGGGTTACGGCTGTATTGGATATCCAGGAAGAACCCGTCGAAGCCCAGGTGCTGGTAGACGTGATCCCCGAGCTGATGTTCGATGACGAGCCGTTGTGGGGCGCTGCCATCGATATCGGCACCACCACAGTCACCTTTTGGTTGGTGGATCTGACGAGCGGGGTGGTGCACGCCCAGGTCTCGGAATACAACGGGCAGATCGCCCGGGGTGAGGATGTCATCTCGCGTATTGTGTTCTCCCAAAAAACCGGCGGGCAAGATGAGCTGCGCAAATTGGTGTTGGACACGATTAACAACCTGGCACTGAGAGCTTGCGCCAGGGCTTCTCAAGCCCAGAAAAACCCAGGGGCGCCAGGCGGGTTAGCTCCTGGCGGAGAACTGAATAGCGGAGACCTGACTGGCAGCGATTCTATGGTCGAAGATGATCTTGATATCGCAGACATCACCCCGGGTCAGATCTTCAAAGCCACGATCTCTGGAAACAGCACCATGATCCACTTGCTGCTGGGTGTACCTGCCGCATCTATCCGGCTTGCGCCCTTTGTCACCGCTGTCAACAACCTGCCGCCGCTGCGAGCGTGCGAAGTGGGCTTGATCCTGTGCCCGGAAGCCACGGTGGATTGTTTGCCCGGTGTCGCCAGCTACGTCGGCTCAGATATTTCGGCTGGTGTGCTCGCTTCGGGTATGGATGATACATCCAAGATCACGCTCTTTATGGATGTTGGCACCAATGGCGAGATCGTATTGGGCTCGCGCGAGTGGCTGGTAACCTGCGCCTGCTCTGCCGGCCCGGCCTTTGAAGGCGCCGGCGTTATCCACGGGATGCGCGCCACTTTCGGCGCCATCGATGAAGTTTGGATCAACGAGCAGAATTACGAGCCAGATTATCGCGTCATTGGGAATGTACCGCCCAGCGGCATCTGCGGCAGCGGTCTGATCTCGCTGTTGGCGGAAATGTTTATGACCGGGGTAATTGACAAAGGCGGCAATATCAACACCCAGCTGCAGACCTCGCGTATCCGCCAGGGCGAACACGGCTGGGAATATGTGATCGCCTGGGGCAAGGAGGCGCGTGATGGACAGGATATTGCCATCACTCACGTGGATATCGATAACCTGATCCGTGCCAAGGCCGCCATATACGCCGGGTACAGCATCCTGGCGGACAGTGTAGGGGTCTCTTTTGACCTGGTCGAACAAATGCTGATCGGCGGTTCGTTTGGTAAATACATCAACGTGGAAAAAGCGGTACAGATCGGTCTGCTGCCGGATATCCCCTGGGAGCGTTTCAAGTTCCTGGGGAATACATCGGTACGCGGCGCTTACCATGCACTGCTCAACCGGCGTGACCGGGAGCGCCTGAGCGAGATTGCGGCACGCATGACCTATATCGAGCTCTCGGCGGACAATTCGTTTTATGATGCCTTTATGTCCGCTATGTTTCTGCCGCATACGGACCTGACGAGGTTCCCCAATGTCAGGCGCTAGTTGTGTTCACCACGGAGACACGGAGAGCACGGAGAAGATTTTTAAATGAAATTCTCAGTGAACTCCGTGTCTCCGTGGTAATAATTTTGTAAAGATTAAACATTCGATTGTTTAGCAAAAAAGGATGGCTGACCATGTATATCATAGGCGAAAATATCCACATCATCTCTGAAAAAGTAAAAGAGGCTCTGAAGGAGCGGAACGCCGCTTTCTTCCAGGAACTTGCGGTAAAACAGGTGGAAGCAGGCGCACAGGCGTTGGATTTAAACCTGGGTCCGCGCAAAAAAGACGGCGAAGAAATTTTCCCCTGGATGGTTGAGATCGTTGAGGCGGTGGTTGATGTGCCGCTCAGCTTTGACAGCACCAACCTGCTGGGGATCGAAGCCGGGTTGAAGAAAGTGACCAAGGCACAGCCGATCATCAATTCTACTTCAGCGGAACCCGAGCGGCTGGAAAAGACGCCGCTGCTGGCGAAAAAATACAACACCCGCCTGGTCGCATTGACTATGGGCGCTTCTGGCATCCCGGTCGCTGCGGATGAACGTGTCAATATCGCCGTGGAAGCCCTGATCCCGCGCATGTTGGAGATCGATTTTCCCATGAGCGATCTGATCATCGACCCATTGGTGCTCACCGTCTCGGGCTGCCAGGAATACTGCCCGCACCTGATCGAGACCGTGCGCACCTTGCAGTATGCCTGGGACCCGGCGCCAGCCATCTCCGTGGGTTTGTCCAATGTCTCGAATGCCGTACCCATCGAGAACCGGTCGTTGATCAACCGCACCTACCTGGCGATGTTGATGGGCGCCGGGCTGCAGATGATGATCGCCAACCCCATGGATGAAAAACAAAACGAAGTGATCCACGCCGTAGAACAGCGTGATGAGAGCACTCCGGTACGCAAGTTGTATGTAAAAATTGCCGATAGGATTGCAGCCATGGAAGAGCCCGAAGTTGGCGATGTGGATATGTCCGACCCCGACCAGGCTGCTATCTGGAAGACGGTTCAAATCCTGCTCAACAAAGTCATCTATGCAGACGCCTACCTGGGTCAATCGGCTATTGGATGAGCCTGGATTGACCAATAAGCGCAAACCGGTTTGAAGATTTTTTGTACCATCCATAAGGAGATCACCCATGCCTGGATTCACACCCGCCCGCCGCTGGCAGCCGCCGTTCCGTCCATTTAAACACGAGCCTCTGGGAGCACGCTCCCTGGAGTGGCTTGAACGGGTTGTCAAAGGTCCGTTGTTTGGCTGTCGTATGTGCGGCAACTGCCTTCTTCAAGAAACGGCATTTATTTGCTGCATGGAATGTCCCAAGGGTCTACGCAACGGTCCTTGCGGTGGTTCAACCCCGGAGTCGTGTTATGTGGATGAGACCCGCCCGTGCGTCTGGTACAAAATCTACGAGCGCGCCTTCAGAATGGGGCGTGAAGAAATGCTGCTGGAAGTGCTGCCGCCCTTGGATTGGGAAAAGGTGGGCGGGGAGACCTGGGGTGATGTCGCTCGCCAGGTAAAAAAGGTTGGCACAGGCAAGGTGGTTTCCGATCTGCTATCGCGCGATGCTGCACGCCGTGCGGATACGTGGGATGCTGTCTTTCGACCGGTGCGCCAGCCCGAGTGGTGGCAAGGTGATTCGGAGTATCACGCCCCCGCATACAGTGAGCCAGCCTCCGAGCTGGAACGCCGCTTGAAAGCCGGTGAGTTTGTGGTTACATCCGAAGTAGCCCCACCGATGACCATTGCGACAAAGAAACTGGTGCAAAATATTGAGATCGTCAAACCTTACGCGGTTGCCATTAACTTCACCGATTGCCCCTCTGCCACTCCGCGCATGTCATCCTGGGGCTGCGCCTCGATTGCCGTGCAAAATGGCGCCGAGCCGGTGATGCAAATCGCTGCTCGCGACCGCACGCGTGTCGGGTTGCAAGCCGAAGTGCTGGGTGCAAATGCCCTGGGTGTGCGCAATATCCTGTGCCTGACCGGCGACAGCATGAAGCTGGCGCCCGATCCACACGGGCGCCTGGATATTGTCGACCTGGATTCGGTGCAGATGTTGTGGATACTGCGCCGTATGCGCGACGAAGGAAAATACCTGGATGGGCGCGCTATGAAATTCCCACCCAAATTCTTCCTGGGGGCAGCAGCTTCACCATTTGCCAGCGAGCCACGCATCCAGGCGCTGCGAGAACACAAAAAAATCAATGCCGGGGCCCAGTTCTTCCAGACCAACCTGATCTACGACCCGGATGGTTTCGAAATTTGGCTGGAGGCGCTGGCAAAGCGCGATATCCTGGATAAGGTGTATATTCTAGCTGGCATCACCCCGCTCAAAAGTTTCAAAGTGGCAAAATACATGAACGATGATGTGCCGGGTGTGTTTATCCCAGAGCCAATCATGAAGCGTATGGAAGCCGCCGGAGATGGCGCTGCTGAAGAGGGTGTACAGATCGCGCTTGAATTAATCGAGAAGGTAAAGGGCATGCAGGGTGTCAACGGCATCCACTTGATGGCGGTGGGATGGGAGGAGATTGTGCCGCGGATTGTGCAGGAGGCGGGGTTGGCGAAAGAGGCTGCACCGTCGGCTACCTAAGATGAGAAAATTGAAAAATAATCCAGAAATAGTCCTGAACCTCTGGTAAGGATATGATGACCTAGGGTTTATCTATTCTCTGCGTGCACGCGCCTATCTTGGTTTTGTGACTGTAGTTGCTTCCTAAACCCTGATGATGAAGTACAATATGCCGTGCTGAATTACTAGTTATTTAAATCTGCGAATGAACCGGATACTTCAGATAGCTGCATGACGATTTACTTAGAATCTGCTGTATCTGCTGTATCTGCTGTATCTGCTGTATCTGCGGAGTGGTTTAATGGATAAAGGCGATCTTTCGGATCTATACAACGACTACTATTACGAACATTACAACACGGAAGGCTGGCCATACGAGCGTAACGAAGGCTGGCTCAGTGCGTTCCAAAAGATCGCTGATCAGATCGTAACCCGCATCCAACCCAAAACAGCCCTGGATGCCGGCTGTGCTTTTGGTTTTCTGGTCGAGACGCTGCGCAATGCTGGCGTAGAAGCGTACGGCGTCGATATTTCCAAAACCGCTATCGAAAAAGTCCATGAAAGCATCCAACCGTACTGCTGGGTAGGCTCAATTACCGAACCCTTTCCTCAAAAATACGACCTGATTGTCTCTATCGAAGTCCTGGAACATTTACGGCATGCAGATGCCGAGATCGCGGTGGCGAATTTCTGCAGCCACGCCGATGATATCCTGATTTCATCAACCCCTTTTGAATTCAAAGACGTCACCCACATTAATATCCAACCTCCCGAATACTGGGCTGAGTTGTTCGCGCTGCAGGGTTTTTACCGCGATATCGATTTTGACGGCTCGTTTATCTCCCCCTGGACGATGCGTTTTCAGCGCAAGAAGACGCCGGCTTCACGTGTGGTAAGGGAATATGAGAGGAAATTCTTTCGCTTGGGTCAGGAAAATACCGATCTGAGAGAACTGGCTATTCAGCACCGGCAGGAACTGGAAGGTTACGAGCAACAGATCAAACAGCTAAGTATCCAACTGGATGCGGACCAGGGTCTTGTAAAAACCGAGCTGGCAAAGCAAGAGAAGTATTTTAAGGCTTTACTGGCAGAAAAAAACCAGCAAATTAGCGGGTTGCAGCAAGCGCAGCTGACATTGATGCAAATCACCAGTACACGGGGGTACAAGGCGCTAACAGCACTGCAGAACTTGCGCGTCAAAATCATTCCGCGCCACAGCCGCAGGGAAAAACTGCTGAACAAGATTTGGGGTGGATTTGGCTATTGGAAGCGCGAAGGTTTTGTTGCATTTATCAGGCGATTAGCGAAAGAGACTTTTCAAAACATTAAATTTGCCTGGTACCGCCTGCGGGGTAGAAACCGGACACCGGCACAAGAATTTAACCTGGCTTTACTCCAAACGAAAAAGAAAGTACAGGCACACCAATCAGGCGTTGATATTATCGTCTGCGTGCATAATGCATTCGCGGATGTCAGGCGCTGCCTGGAATCGTTGATCCGCTACACCAGCGCGCCATATCACCTGATTCTGGTGGATGACGGCAGCGGTGTGGAGACAAAGGATTACCTGGATGAATTTTCCCTGTACCAGGCTGCAACTTTGATCCGCAACGACGAAGCCAGGGGGTACACGCGGGCCGCCAATCAGGGGTTGCAGCGTTCCAGCGCAGAATTTTGCATCTTATTAAATAGCGATACCATCCTCACACCCGGCTGGTTGGATCGTATGGTGGAATGTGCTTTATCAGACCCAAAGATTGGCATGGTGGGTCCGCTCTCCAACACAGCCTCCTGGCAATCGGCGCCGGAGATATTTGATGAAAAAGGGGATTGGGCTGAAAACCGCTTAGAAGAAGGGCAGACCCCGGCGGATATGGCAGCGCAGGTGAGCAAGTATTCTGAACGGCTTTACCCGCGCATCCCATTTCTGAACGGATTTTGCCTGATGATCAAGCGGGATCTGATTGACCAGATTGGCTACCTTGACGAAGAAAACTTTGGCGAAGGCTACGGTGAAGAAAACGATTATTGCATACGCGCCCGCCAGGCGGGACGCGACCTGGCAGTTGCCGATGATGTCTATATCTACCACGCACAATCACGCAGCTACTCCCATGAACGCCGGATGTTCCTGGCAAAAAAGGCCGATCTCCTGCTCAATCAAAAATATGACAACAGCTTGATCGTGGCGGGGGTGCGAGAGTGTCAGTTCGATCGTGTGATGCTGGGCAACCGCGCTCGCATGCACGCCATGGCCTCTCGCGAGAGGATCACTCACTCAGGTTTAGAGCTCTGGGAAGGAAAACGAGTCTTGTTTATCCTTCCGCTGATTGAGCCGGGCGGCGGCGGGCACGTGATCATACAGGAAGCCCTGGCTATGTTGAACATGGGAGTGGATGTTCGTTTTGCCAACCGCAGCAGCAGCCGGCCATATTTCCCAAAAGCATTTCCTGATGTGGAAATCCCGGTCATCTATATTGACGACCCCATCCAGGCGCCGCAGCTCCTAGAAAAGTTCGATGCAGTCATTGGTACGGTGTATCATTCGCTGGATTGGCTGGATTTTGAAGGGGCAAACCTGCAAATCAAGAAAAGAGGCTATTACATCCAGGATTACGAGCCAAACTTCTTTAAAAAGGGCACACAAGAATATAAAGAGGCATACGCATCCTATACCCGCTTTCCCGATCTGATCCGCATCACAAAAACCGAATGGAACCGCGAAGCAGTGCGCGAGCATGTGGGTGTGGATTGCTCGGTGGTTGGACCCAGCATCGATATCGATCTCTTTCGCCCAAGACCGCGTACCCATCCGGATTGGCCAGACCGCCCTTTGCGTGTGGTGGCAATGATCCGTCCCAGTACACCTCGCAGGGGGCCGAAACGCACGATGCAGGTTTTGAAGGAATTTGCCAAACAAAGAGGCGACACGGTTGAAATCATCCTTTTCGGATGTAAACCGGATGAGTATGATTTTCTTGAACTGCCCACGGATTTCCCCTGGCGGCATCTCGGCATCCTGACCCGGCCTGAAATTGCATCGCTCTTTAACGAAGTGGATATCTTTGTAGATTTTTCCGATTTCCAGGCCATGGGGCTTACCGCCATGGAGGCGATGGCTTGCGGGGTGGCGGTGATCTTGCCTGAATACGGAGGCGCAGCGAGCTTTGCGCAGCATGAGCAGAATGCCTTGGTGATCGATACAAAAGATGAGCAAGCCTGCCTGGATGCCTTGAACAGGTTGACCCTGGACCAGGCATTACGGGAGAAGCTGCAGCAGCAAGCCATCTTCGATATGGTCAAATTCTCACCAGAAACCGCCGCCTACAACACCCTGGAAGCGATATTCGGCGCAGGGGAAGTGTAAAATGGCACAGGGCAAAAAGAATTCCATTCACGTGGTGTTCGAACACGCCGGCGACCTGATGCCGTTCGGTGTGGCCTATATCCGAGATATCCTGCCGCTAAGCCATCCTGTAAACCAGGAGCTTTTTACGCTAACCCAGAGCACCAGTTTTGAGCGCGCCCAGGTAGTCATCCTCGAACGTGCCTGGAAACCTGACCTGAAACTGGAAGAAGCAGAGACGTTGCTGGAGCACATCCGGAGCAGCAAGGCAACCCTGGTTTATTCCATCGACGATAATCTGCTGGCACTGCCCAATTTTTCCGCAGAGACAAAAATGGCCATGCGTCTCTTTTGCCGGGAGGCGGACGGCATCATCACTTCAACCCAGGCGCTCAAAGAGCGTTTGCAGCGGCTCAACCCAAACATTTACGTTATCCCCAACGCCCTCGACGAACGGCTGTTTAAACCAGGCGCTGAACCGCTTGCGGTTAAGGACAAGTCACCCAAGCGCAAAGTAATCGGCTATATGGGCACCTTCACCCACGATGCTGATTTGATGATGGTTCTCGAACCGCTGCGCAAAGTGCTGCGCAAGCACGCCGGCCAGGTGGAAATGCAAATTGTGGGCGGGACGGCAAGCCAGGCGCTTATCCAGGCGTTTGAGGGCCTACCAGTGCAGTTTATCCGGCCGCCAGTCGAGGATGTGGCATATCCGCGCTTTATCCCGTGGATGCGGGCAAATATGGCTGGCTGGGATTTGGCTATCGCCCCGCTGGAAGATACCTATTTTAACAGCTTCAAATCGGATATCAAGTTCCTGGATTACAGCGCCCTGGGTATCCCCGGGGTGTACAGCAAAGTGCCGGTCTATGAAGCATCTGTATCGCATCTTGAAAGCGGCTACTTGGCGGAGAACACACCATCTGCCTGGGTGGACGCCCTGGAGTACTGCCTGGAAAATGACCAGGCCAGGCAGCAAATGGCAGCAAACGCCAGGACCTATGTCAGCAACCAACGTACCTTGTTGCAATGTGCGCATCAATGGGGCGATGCAATTTTGAGCATCTTAGCGTAGAGTTCACATTCGATCATGGAACAGGAAAAAGAGATTTTGGACCAGCAAACACAATCACCATCTTTGAGTATTATGGATAATGGTGAAAGAGTTTGTCATCTGTATGCCAATGATTGCTACTATGCCCACCTGTCAATATATCGTTTTGCAACCCAATATTGCCTGGATGGCGAAGTATTGGACGCGGGATCTGGTGCAGGCTATGGGTCGGCATATTTAGCTGATCATGGAGCCCATTCTGTCCTTGGTGTTGAAATTGATAGAGAGGCAGTGAATTTTTCACAAGAGCATTTTAAGAAAGACAACTTAAGATATCAACACATGGATCTGACCAAGATTTCCAGTTTGCCCCGTGAGAATTTTGATTTAGTTTTCTCTTCAAATGTGATTGAACATGTGGTAAACCCGCACCTTTTTTTCCGTGCTGCAGCCGGTCTGCTAAAACCTTCAGGGCATCTGGTACTTGCTGTTCCGCCCATTACCAGGGATGTTGATTGGCAAGAAAATATTGCGAACGTATACCATCTGAATATTTGGACGCCGCGTATGTGGGTTCATGTGGTGTCTCAATACTTTTCAAAGGTTCAGTGTTTCCATCATAGTTTCTACAAACCAGGATACCCCCTTAATTTTGCCAACACCCCAGCAGAATCAAGGATAAACGAAAATGATTTTTTATTCACTCCGATTTCTGTGGAAGAATACTACACAAACCCATCACTGACTGTTGTCTTGTTGGCACAAACCCCCAGAAAATCAAGTGAAATGCCGCCTAAGGAAGAGCAGGGGATTTACTTAGAAAACTCTTTTTCACGCTTACCACAGGTCAGTGAAAGTGAAGCTATTTCTCAGCCTGCAAGTAAACATACTGAGCTAACAAAATCCATCTTACATAAGATAAAGAAATTCATCAAAAGGTTAATAAAGGTATCCAATTTGCCCCAGTAAGTTTGATCTTGTGAAATTCATAGGCTACTTTCATCAGCTCTGGACCGCAACCATTTCCAATCGATATAAAAAAGACCGCTGATTAGTAGGAAAGGAAGAACGAACAGGGACAGTAAATTGGCAGCGTCTTGAATATCATGCACAAAAAACAGGCTAAAACCAACACCGAAAATCAGGAAAGCCCAAAAACCAACCAGCGGACGCTTCCATGCAAATAACAGAATCACGATCAAGATGATCGATGGGATATTGTGCATGATGAACCCACCCAGCATTTCCAGCCAGGAAGCACTTCCATCGAAGACATCCAGCGAGAACAGGGTGAGAAAGAAAATAATCATGATGGAAGCAACACGCGGCGCCCAGCGGATGATTTTTGCCAACCTGGGATTGACCTGGCCTGTGCTTTTGTGTTCCCGCCAGGCAGTGATCAGAATATAGATCGCCCCAAAGACCAACACAAGCGGGATGGAGACAATTAGCGCATTGACCAGGATCATCCAAATATCCCTGCCGGCCATGTCTTCTTGAATTTGTAAGTAAATGAACCCACTGATCGAAATCAAATACATGAAGATCAAAACAATTGCCAGCTTGCGGTTGGATTGGGTGTCGTGATTATACATCGTATCTCCTCATGAAAAAGCTGCTTGGAGCCGGTATAAACATGTCTGATACCTATTATGATACTCTATTCTTGGGAAAGAAAACCTTAAGATCTAAACCATAGATTGGCAAGTTGAACCCGCAACCAAGCAATCCATTGCTCCCAGCTTTTCTCAGTGTTCTCTGTGTCTCCGTGGTGAAAAAATCCTAGGAAACACAAACCAAACCTCTCATTGCTTCCTGCTTTTCTCAGTGTTCTCTGTGTCTCCGTGGTGAAAAAATCCTAGGAAACACAAACCAAACCTCTCATTGCTTCCTGCTTTTCTCAGTGTTCTCTGTGTCTCCGTGGTGAAAAAATCCTAGGAAACACAAA
>CAZTMX010000048.1:0-16805 GCA_964614855.1 uncultured Anaerolineaceae bacterium
GGTCAATGATATCTCCACCCTGAAGGAGCCGAAAGATCTGGGCAAGCTTGTTGCCAACATAGAAGGGCAGGAGATATGCTAAATTCAATAACTGACTTTTGGGGATTCGTGCTATCACCGGACAAACTCCTTTCTCTGAACTTTTTCAGGCACCTGCGCGGCTCTTTCCTTGTTCTGAAGCTTGAGTTTCTGAAGCTTTTCCCGAAGTGATGGACGCTCCTGTATCTTGAGGCGTTTCTTCACGAACTCGTTGAAGGCAGTTTGCAGCACATCCGTATCCCGGGACCGAAAGAAAATTAAATAATGAGGTGCCTCTCTGTTACGTTCTTTCTTGATCGCATATTCAATGCCATATCTTCTGGCAATTCTTTCAAAATCGTGAATATGTTCATCGTGAATTTCGATATTCGAAAGGCCTGATCTTTCTTTCATCAGTTGCCTGATGGTCATGCGACCCTGGTAAGCAGGGTGGAGCTGTTTTTCTCTCGCTTTTAATTCACGCTGTTGTTTGAGGATATCGAGATATTTTTGAATCGCCTGGAGAAAGACCTTTCCGGTCATTTTCCCGGTTTGAACAATCAGAGTAACGCTTCGTTGTGAAATTTCCTCCTGCATCAGTACCGCCTGTTCCTGGCATTGCCATACATGTCATGATTTACCATGGTTCTGTAGAAAGTATTTATTGTTTTAGGAGCGTTATAGAGCGTGGCAAGCAGATAGGCTCTGACATTCTGGATTTTACTGGTGTTTTGATTTAGCGAGTCCAGGACATATTCGATGTGCATTGAGTTGAGGCTCAGGAGCCTCTCTCTGACCCGCTCAGCAGAGATTTGAGTGCCATTGATGCTAAATGATTTGGCTTTTGAACAGGCAGTTTCGATCATAATCTCCAGAATTTCCGGAATCATCTCCGGATCGCGATCAAGGATGTATTCGTATTCAATGTTTTTCTTAAAAATTTCCCTGAATTCCATCCATCGATCCATCTCAGCGTTTGTCTTTTCAGGAACTTTTTGTCGTGATGGATAGATAGATTGATAGATTAAGTCTTTTTTATCAGTCTTAATAGACTCAGTCTTAATATTATCAGTCTTAATTAACTCCTTTTTTCGGAAGTCTTGACTTCCTCTTTCAGGAACTCTTGACTTCCCATTATCGGAAGTCTTGTTTTCCTCTTTTGGGAAGTCTTCAGGCTCGTCCACAACAAGATCATCTTTTTCGTCACCTATGCCAAGAAAATTCATAACATAGATTTTTGTTGGTTTTCCCATGCCTTGTCTGACTCTTTTTATCAGGCCAATTCCTTTTTCAGAATCCAGTTCAGCCAGAATCCTGACCCCTTTGTTATGTCCACAATTCATAAATTCCTGAATTTCGGACAATGTAAAATAGATGTAGATCTTTTCATCGGGATCTTTCCAACCACTTTTTATTGACAGGCTCATTCGATCCAACATCAGGCCATAAAGCACCTTGGCATCGCTTGAAAGCTTGGAGAAAGCGGGGTTAGTGAAGAGCTGTTTGGGTATGCGATAAAAGGCAAACTGCTCAGCTTGGTTGCCGTAGTAATAATCAAAAGTTAATTTCGTTTCTGACATTTATTCCTTCCTGTTCCATAGAAAACAAAAGCTGCAGTTCTCCTCAAATAGAGAGCTGCAGCTTCAAGAGTTGTTAGTAATTGTTTCTATCTAAAAGTCACTATTAATAATTATCCTTTCGAAGTAAAATCAACCGGTATAAAATATAGACGTTTGAGGTGAAAACCCGAGTTTTCTTCTCATTTGTTCTTGGCAAAAGACCAATTAATTGGCTATAATAATAGAAAAGAGCAACTGAAGTTTGCGTGGCTCATCGGAACCATCGTACGCAATGTTCGTAAAAAGGACGAGACCGGAGGACAAAGGTAACGATTTCAGGTTCCACCCTCATAACCCGAAGGTCAGTGGTTCGAATCCACTCCCCGCTACTATATCCGAAACGACCAGCAATGGTCGTTTTTGGTTTTATCCAACGTTGAATCCATTCACAACAGAAAAAGTCCGCCCAAAAGTGGTGAGCTGATGATAGAGATTAATTCGCCTGACAAGAAGTCCTCCGATTAACTTCATCGCCCCCAGTTCACTCCTGCAACAACCGAGGCAGATCGCCCATCACTTCCAACCCTGTATGCGCGCCGATTGCATCAAACAGCACCTCGCCTTGCAAGGTCTCAAGCCGCACCTGAACCGTGGCGTTCAGGGTTTCCAGCACCCGCTGGCCCATATCCAGCCGGGTGGGTCCGCGCAGCAAGCCGCCCTGCACACGAAAGGCTTTCAGGAACAGGCGAGATTGATGATTTCGCAGCACCCAGTCCACATGGTCGTCGAAAATTTGCAGGTTTTCGATGCGTGCGCCACTATAGGTAGCAAAACGGTGGAGAGTACCATCCAGCCACAGGCCGGCAATAAAACCCCGGAAAGCGTTTCCCACCCAGGGGATGATCGCCACCGAAGCGGTGATACAGGCATCTACGCCAGCGAAATGGTTGCTCTGTAACCAGACCCATGCTGCTGGGAAGGATTGTCCCCAATCCTTCTCGATGTAACCGCGCCCGCCGCTGAAATCCATCACTTTGCCATTAAGCGTCAGCGTGCCTTGCAGGGAATGCGAAAAGCTGAGTACACCGTGATAGCATTCCATGCGCGGAACCCAGGCATACCAACCCATGATACCCGGCGAAAGCCATGTCACCGGCCACGGATTGAGGGGTCCCAGGTGAATTTCGCCAGTGAGCTGGCAGTTGGGGGTTTCCAGCGCCAGATGTAGATGCCGGTCATCAAACCGGTTTCCGCCGATCTCGATGGCGAAATGCCGGTCGTCAGCTCGGAAATCCGCAACCGGGAACTGAAGATAAGCCGTGGTTCCATCCACGCCATCCAAAACTTGCAGAAAGGCGTGTGCATCCTCGCCCAGGATCACTCCTGGAATAATGGCAACTTTATACCTCTCATCAGCGCTCACTAACTTATAGTACCATCCCTCAAAGAACGGTGGTTTTTTATTCAAGCCGTGATAAGCACCAGGGGTGAGTATGGTTCGCAGAGACATTCGATCCTCTTCTCCTCTAATAACTATGATTTTTTCGCTCTGAAGGATTGGCAACTCGCAGTTACCAGGCCGCCAATCTCTTCAATGGGTCATTCTCTGCGCAGGGCTTCGGCGGTTTGCATACGGCTCAGGCGCCAGGCAGGGTAAACTGCAGCCAACAAGGCAGCGCTCACCGCCAGGACAAATGCTTGCGCAAATGGAACGGGTTCGATCTGCATTTGAATCGTCCAACCGAAAGAACGCTGGTTAATGATGAAAATCAGTATCCAGGCCAGAATATAGCCGGTGGGTAAGGCAAGAAGACCGGCGGAAGCGCCGAGCAGACCCGTCTCCCAAAATGTCAGGCGGCGCATTTCGGCAAGGGTCAACCCAAGGGCGCGCAGGATACCCATTTCACGAGCCTTCTCCAGTTGCAAAGCCAACAGAGAACTCAAGACACCGATAAACGCCACCAGCGTCGTCACCAACTGCATGGCGGTGGTGATGGCAAACGTGCGGTCAAAGATCTTGATTGCATCCTCGCGGATCGCACCGCTTGGGTTGACCTGAATGCGCTCAAAGCCGGCAAATTGCCTGCGTAAATCGGCGGTGACGGTGTCCACACCGGCAGAAGGGAGAAGCGTCAGGGAAACACCGTTGAGCGTGTCATCCTGCCAAAGGGATTGATACACATCAATATCCATACGGATTTTCCCATTTGTAGAGGCATAATCGGCGTAGATGCCTGCCACGGGAAATTCCACCCAGCCGCCGGGTGTTAGCAGCGGCAGCGTTCGATCCACCAAATCCACACCGAGGCGGGCAGCCAGCGGCTCGGAGAGCAGAATCGCGCCCGCTCTCAATTTATCAACAACCCTATCAGCATCCCCCTCAAGCAGGATGCGCGCATCCAGTGGATCCGTCGTCGCCGCAACCAGATCCACAGACCCAAACTCGCTCTCAACACTGACAAAACGCACCACAGCGCTGGACTGCGCCAGCGGATTTGCCAGAGCAATGGCGATCACTTTAGGGTCGAGCGGGTTCTCAAGCCGGGTTGCACTAAGGCCTTGCGCATCGATGTACAGGTCACCTTGCAAGGTTTGATCGAGCCATAGCGTGACTGTGGTGCGGAAACTGGCGACCATCACCTGCACGCCGATGGTAACCGAGACGGCGATCATCAGCGCAGCTACGGCAACTGCAGTCCGGCTTTGCGAGCGAATAACGTTGCGCGGTGCAAGCCGTCCCAGCAAGCCAATAATAGCGGCTAACGAGTCGTTAATCAGGTGCATGAGCCTCACCGTGACAAATGGTGTCAGCGCTGCCAGCCCGATAATCACGGTAAACGTGCCCGTGAAACTGAACACCAGGTCGCGGGTGGGAAAAGCAAGAATCAAACCGCCAACAATGACGGCAAGGATGCCGAAAAAGGCAGCGAAATTGACGGCAGCACTCGCTTTGCGCTCCAGTCCTGCACGTGAGAGGGCGAGGCGCGGCGTGACAGAGGCAGCTTCCCATGCGGGTGGAGCGGCAGCCAGCAAGCTGGCTAGCAAACCCGCTAAACCACCTTTGAGCAGACTGGAGGCAGGGATTTGCACACCACGCACGCTGACCACAAAAAACAGATCGTTGATAGTTTGGGTGACCATCTGCACTGCACCCTGGCCCAATAAAACTCCCAGGCCTAATCCAATACCTGTTCCCAAAGTTCCAACCAGCGCGGCTTCACCCAGAACCATGCCAAAGACCTGCTCTCGGGTGTAGCCGAGACTGCGCAGGGTGCCAAACATGGCACGGCGCTGGACAACCGAAAAAGTCATGGTATTGTAGATGAGTAATACGCCCACAAACAATGCCAGCAGGCTGAGCGCGGTCAGGTTCACGCGGAAGGCAGCCGTCATGGTGTTCACCTGGTCGTTGCGTGCGGCGGAAGTGACAAGGATATTGCCCGCAGGAAGCGCTTTTGTAAGTGCAGCCGTGTCATAGTCTTCGGGCAGGATCAAGTCAATCTGGGTGAGTTTGCCTGCCGTGCCGGTCAGGCTTTGAGCGGTGGCAATGTCTGTGAGAATCAGCGTATCCAGGGCGCGTCGAGCAATGTCATTGGATGGTTCCAGCAAACCGACAAGGTAAACGCTGCCAGACCTGCCGTTTATGAAGAGTTCCAGGCGACATGTGTCCGTAAATTCGCCAATGCAGGGGGTCAAGTTATAGCGTTCTACTGTCTGCGAAGATAGCAAAACTGAGCCCGGCCGAGTCAGAAGGGGGCCAATGGTTTGAATATCAAAGCCATTTCCCCCGTTGAGATAACTGCGGAAAGGCGGATCGGCGAAGGGGTCGAATCCAAGTAAGGTGAATGGAATATCTCCCAACTGCGGGCTGACCACATTAGCACGAACAACCGGTGCGCTCTCAAATTGCCCGCGCCACTGCGTATCGGTACGCAAGCGTGTGTAGAGCGTCTCATCCACCCCACCGCTCCCGGCAACGATGGCATGCGTGGCGCGGCCTGTGATTGCACTGGCGCTCAGGTCAAAGGCACGTTCAGCGCTTGCATTAGCAAGATCGATGCCAACCATAACAGCCACACCGAGCGCGATGCCCAGGGTCATCAGCGCAAATTGGATCGGGTGCCGCAGCAGGGTGCGCAATGAAAGCACTGAATTTAGCGCTCCGTTAGCAATTGACCGTGCGAGAGGTGCAAGACTCTATCCGCGTAGGATGCGGCTTCGGCGCTGTGCGTGACCATCAGCAGGGTGCGGTCTTGTTCGCGGGTTAGTTTTGCCAGAAGGGACATAACCTGTGCGCCGGTCTCTTCATCCAGGTTACCGGTCGGTTCGTCGGCGAGGATCAGCAGCGGGTCATGAACCAGCGCCCGGGCAAGTGCCACGCGCTGTTGTTCGCCGCCGGAGAGTTTCTCGGGATACGTCGCCCAACGGTCTGCCAGCCCAACAGATTCAAGGAAATCTTTTGCCTTTTTCTGAGCTTGAGCGCGCGGAAAACGGTTAAGTTCCAATGGCAGGCTGATGTTCTCGCCGACGGTCAGCGTGGGGATTAAATTGAAAAATTGGAAGATGAAACCGATATGCTCCCGGCGAAAGAGTGTCCGCTCGCGTTCGGACAGGGAGGCGAGGTCGCGCCCATCCACCCAGATCTGTCCGCTGTCCGGCGCGTCGATGCCGCTGATGAGATTAAGCAGGGTGCTCTTACCGCTTCCGCTCTTGCCGATGATTGCGGTCATTTCCCCGTGCTGGAATTCAGCATGCGCATTCTGCAAGACGACGCGCTGCACATCGCCTTCGTAGTAAGATTTGGTCAGGTCGTAAAAACGAAGAAAGGCTTTCATGGCAGGTCGGACTGTCGAGTGGATACTTTTCCCACTAATTCTCAAAGAGCCTAATAACCATTTACAAACGAAATATGTATAATGGTACCATGAACTTACTAAAGGTTAAACGCTTTCATGCGATTATCATTTCCATCGGACTCCTGTTGGCAGCCTGCACCCCGCAAACACCCCCTGCCGCCGAGTTGCAAGAGGTGGATTTCTCTCCCGAAATACTGGATGGGTTCACTTATGCGGATGGATCGCGCCGCTTAACATTTCCCGCCGATTTTGGCGCGCACCCCGACTTTCGCACAGAGTGGTGGTACTACACCGGAAACCTGTCCACGCCCAACGGTCGTCCCTTCGGCTTCGAGTTGACCGTGTTTCGAGTAGGATTGGTTTCCCCGACAATTGACATGCCCGACGACTCGGCATGGTATGGGGACAGCCTGTACTTTGCACACTTCGCCCTCAGTGACATTGCTGCGAACGAGTTCCATGCTTACGAACGCTATTCTCGCCCGGGTCCCGGTCTGGCAGGTGCGCAGGCCAGTCCCTACCGCGTGTGGCTGGAAGATTGGAACATCACCGAAACTGGCAAGGATACCTATCGACTGCAAGCCGCGCAAGGTGAGATTGCAATTGACCTGAACCTGACCGATGAAATGGGCATCATCTTGCACGGCGAGGATGGCTACAGCCGCAAAGGCCAAGAAGTCACAAACGCATCGTATTATTACAGTCAACCTCGTTTGCGCGCCGAAGGCACAGTCCATGTGCAAGGTGAAACCCATCAAGTCAACGGGTTGGCCTGGAAAGATCACGAATTCAGCACCGGCATTTTGGATAAAGAACAAATCGGCTGGGACTGGTTCTCGCTGCAATTCGACGACGGGAAGGCATTGATGCTATTTCAGCTGCGCGAAACAGATGGCAAAACGTCTGATTCGTCGAGTGGAACTTTTATCCAAGACAGCGGTGAATCTCAACCCCTAAAAAATGAAGACTTCAGTATCACAGTCTTGGACCAATGGCGCAGTCCGCACACAGGTGGGGTGTATCCGTCTGCGTGGAGGGTTCAACTGGAAGAACCGGCCTGCCAGCTTGAAATCAGCCCGTGGATGGCGGATCAGGAAGTCAATTTCCCTGCTGTCACATACTGGGAGGGAGCCGTCCGCTTTGTAGGAACATGCGCCGGCAAGCCTGTGAGTGGGAATGGCTACATCGAGCTAACGGGGTATGCCGGGAACCTGCCCCTGCCGTAAATTGATAAGGTTTTCTTCCAGGAGACCTCAAAGAATCCTAATTATTAGCATGAACAATATTAATCAAAACGGAAATAATTAGTATCAAAGAAAATAAAGATATAATATTAAATAGTATTTATGTCACAAATTCAACCACACGTATAGAATCATAGGTGTTTACAATGCACCACAAATTTCTTTACGGGAAACCCACAATTGGCGTTCTGGCGGGCTGGCAATTCTACCGGACGGCTACAAATCTCAGCTACCTCAAACCCCTTTTTAATGGGATTAATCAAGCTGCGCAAGAGTTAACCTGCAATGTATTCTTCGCCTGCGGCATGGGCGCATCTGCCAGACCGGAAGATCCAATTCGACCGGCCTGGCCCATTCCTGCGCCTGATGTCGATAACATCCCAATCAGTCCATTGAATACCGATGGGCTTATTGTCTTCAATCCGCTACATTCTGTTACTCGATCGCAATATATCCAGGATTTGATCAGATCTGGGCATCCCGTATTGTTTATAGGTTCAGGCGAAACTGGACCAACCCTGGTGTCGGATAATTCAAGCGGTATTTTTGAGGCTATTCAACATCTGGTTTATCACGGTCATCGTAATATCGTCTTCATAGCTGGCAGCCCTGATGACATGAACGGAGACACCGGCGAGCGTTTGAGAGCCTACCAGGCCGCTCTGAGAAGCTATGGATTGGAGAATGAGCCCGATCGAGTGGTCTTCGGGCGGCATGTTTACGATGGTGGGTATGCAGCCATGCACCAAGTCATGAATTCTGGCATTGCATTTTCTGCAGTTTTGTCCAGCAACGATGAAATGGCTTTGGGAGCAATGAAGGCGCTCCAGGAGACAGGACGCAGGGTTCCACAGGACGTGGCCATGATCGGGTTTGACAACCGCCTGGAGGGCGCAGCCCACACCCCCCCGTTGAGCAGCATTCACGTCCCATTGTTCACAATGGGAAAGCGGGGTGGAACTGTTACTAAAGCATATTGAAGGGAAAAGCGAGCTGCCTCTCATCACCAAGATCCCCGCCCGTTTAATCATTCGCGAATCATGCGGATGCAGCCCAAAGCAATTTTTCCTACCTCGCACCGATACATTAACTCGACCGCCGGATGTGACTTCCGAGACTCAATGGTCCAGCCTGGTGCAAACCGTCTCAAAGAAAATCCTCAGCCAGGTACAAAGCCTTGGAGAGGATGAATGTACTTTTCTTTGCCAGTCCCTGGTTGATGCTTTCTGTTCCAGCCTCAAGCAAAATGACCAGGCAGAGTTTTTAAAAGTCTTTGAAGGGGTTCTTGAACAGAGCGTTGCTGGGGAGGATGGCACGAGTGTCTGGCAGGATGCCCTTTCTTTGATCGGTGAGGAGTTTGCCAGCCACTCAGCCAACGATAGCGAACGCGCCCTGGCTCAAAACATCTTGGATCACGCCCGCCAGATGCTCATATCCCATCTGCAGCGCCAATACCGGCAGTACGTAACCAACCAACGCTGGACATCCAGTCGATTAAGCTTGCTGACCGCCAGCCTGATGATTGCCCTGGACGAGGAGCAAATTTATAAAACGTTGGCGCAACATCTGCCCGAAATGGGTGTTCATCTGGCTACAATCGTGTTATTTGGGTCAGAAGGCCAGCACCCACAAGCCTGGAGCACAGCCTGGAATGTTATTGACCTGGACCAACCTCCGCTCCATTTTCCAACCCAAGAATTCCCCCCGCAGGGAATGTTTAACCAGGAGACTCCACTTACGCTGGCTTTGATCCCTCTGGTTCACCAATCCGGACAACTCGGTTTTGCGGTTTTTGGCACCGAGTTTTTTGATCTATACGGCGCGATTGTCCAGCAGGTCGCTGGGGCGCTAAACACTGCGCGCTTGTATCGCCAGGCGATTGAAGGTCGCCGGCTAGCAGAAGAAGCGAACAAGATGAAAAGCCGCTTCCTGTCAACTATTAGCCATGAGTTACGCACCCCAATAAATTTGATCATTGGGCTGAGCGGGATGTTGTTGCACGAAAGCGATGAAAGCGATAGCCTGCTGCCTGAACTCACACGTAGGGATATCGATCGCATTCATGCCTATTCGCAACACCTGGGCGGGTTAATCGGCGATGTGATTGATCTCGCCGTCAGCGATGCCGGACAATTGCGTTTGAATTTCGAGAACATAGATCTTGGCCAGGCATTACGCCTGGTTGCAGAAAGCGGTAGCCAGTTAGCCGCCGAAAAAGGTTTGACCTGGGAATCAAATCTGCCCGAATCGGGCCCCTGGGTCTGGGGTGACCTTACCCGTCTCAGACAGGTGGTTCTAAATCTAATAAATAACGCCATCAAGTTCACCTCCAGCGGTGGGATTACCCTACGGCTGGTGGAAAATTCGGATTCGGTTTCAATCAGCGTTCAAGATACCGGTCTGGGAATACCTCCAGATGAACAGCAGTTTATTTTCGACGAGTTCCGCCAGACTGAACGCAGCATCACAAAGGGATACGGCGGTCTGGGGCTTGGATTGGCAATATGTAAAAGGCTAGTGGAAATGCACAATGGGACCATCACTGTATTCTCAACCGGACAGGAAGGCTCCGGCTCAACTTTCTCATTTTCTCTGCCTATCGTGCACCCCTTATTGGATCAAGATCAGGGTCTCGATCGGATCCTGCCAGCCGTGCCACGCGTTCTGGTATTAACCAACCATCCAAGTACAAGTGAACCGTTAAGCCGTCATCTACATCAGCGTGGTTATGATGTGCAGATTGCGTTGATCCAGCGTGGTATTGATTGGCACTCGCAGCTTGGCGTTCATCTGCCCGAGACGATTATTCTAGATGTAAGCACCGATCCTGCGCTTGGTTGGCAGGTTTTGAAGGATATTAAAGGCAACCGGACCCTATCTGGTATTTCGGTGATGTTCTATTCTTCATCCCAATTTGAGGGATCATTAATTGAACTGGATTATCTTACCAAGCCTATCGAAATTTCCGAATTAACAAAAGCTCTTGATCAACATTGGCTGATGGTAGACAATGACCGCGCAACCTACAATATTCTAGTGGTTGACGACGAACCCGGCACACTTGATTTGCATGCCCGGATTGTTCAAGCACACTCTGCCTCTAATCGGGTATTACGTGCTCACAATGGTAAAGAAGCCATGGAAGTATTGCAACGCGAAATCGTGGACCTTGTCCTGTTGGATTTGCAGATGCCGGAAATGGATGGGTTCGAAGTATTAGAAGCTATGCGAGCCATGGAAAGCACGCGAAAAATCCCGGTTATCGTAGTAACCGGTAAGGTTCTATCAGACATTGAAATGGAGCGACTAAATCAGGGGGTTGCAGCTGTGCTGGCAAAAGGTTTGTTTAGTATTGAGGAAACTATCGGACATATCAGCAGTGCTTTGGAACAAAAACGACGCATCAGTGCAGAAGCAAAACGTTTGGTGCGGTTAGCGATGGTTTATCTGCATGAGAATTATTCTGAACTGATATCGCGTCGTGACATAGCCAGGCATGTCGGTATTACTGAAGACCACTTAACCTTTTGTTTCCGCCAGGAATTGGGAATAACCCCAATTCTTTATCTTCAGAGATACCGCATGAACCAGGCAAAACGCTTATTACGAGATAGTAATCAAAGCATTACTGAAGTGGCCTTTAATGTGGGCTTCTCAGATAGTGGATACTTTAGCCGAATTTTCCGCCGCGAAACAGGTATGTCTCCTGAGAAATATCGGAAAACATCTCCGTAGTTTCCGTTCTCTCAATTGAGTAGTCTTTCTCTGAGACCTGTGATCAACCTTGAGCCCAGGATGGCTTATGCTGTTCAAAAGAATTGATTTGTCCATTTTTGACTCGGTTAAATCCATGCATAGCAACTGAAAAATCGCGAAAATGAAGTGTAGATGATGTGACAGTTCCTTTAGAAGCGGGAGAGAAAGCATGGCGATGACTTTAAATCAAATTGCAAAGTTAGCCGGAGTCTCCCGTTCGACCGTGTCGAGGGTAATTAATAACCACCCGGGGGTACGCTCACAAACCCGCGAACGTGTCCTACGGATCGTCCACGAGTACGGCTACGAGCTTGATCCGGTGGCACGTTCTTCAGCTTTCCAAAGATTACGGAAGGCCTCTTAATTTATTCATTAACATAATTATGGAAAGGAGATCATTACAAAAATTCGATCCAATTCGCCGCTCACTTGTTTAGACCAGTTCGCTCATTTACCCGAATGTTATGGATAGTTACAGGAGATAAGATAATGAGAAAGATGATTTTGTTCCCAATAGTTGCCCTTGTGATCTTAAGCATGCTGCTGAGTGCATGTGCCAGTTCTGCCACCCCTGCTCCAGCTGCTGAACAAGGAGCTCAAGCTCCAGCTGCTGAAGAAGCCGCCCAACCACCAGCGGATGCTGAAAAGGTGACCTTGAAGGTGCTTATTCATCAGAATCCACCCATGGTGGAGTTTATGGAAGCCTTCAACAAGGCTTTTACAGAAAAACACCCGAATATCACCGTTGATTTGGCTGTAGTAAACGCCAATGATCTGAGCACAGTCACACAAACACGTTTGACCGCCAACGACGTGGATGTTGTTGATATGTTCGGCTTTGCAAACGCTGCCCAACCATACATGAAAAATGTAGATCCCCCCAACTGGCAGACCTTAATCGAGGCCGGTTATTTGCTCGATATTACTGATCAGCCGTTTGTCAAGTACTTTGACGAACCAACGATCAAGGATGCTGGTTCTTACAACGGAAAAGTGTATCAAGTCAACCTTGGGCGGGTTTCCTACAGCGGCATCTACTACAACAAGGATTTGTTCACAGCAAACAATGTAAAGGTCCCCACCACGTGGGATGAGCTGGTTACTGCCTGTGAGACCTTTGCCGCTGCCGATATTCCCTGTATGACCGCTGGCGGCAAAGATGGCTGGCCGATCTTTGTTGGTGCTTATGGTCTGACCGGTTCACTCTATCCTGACCAATTGGCGCTTGTTGAAGGCTTATGGACAGGGTCGATCAAGTGGAACGATGCCAAAGCAATCGAAATGTGGGAAAAGATGAAGGTGTATGCTCAGAATATGATGGAATCTGGTGCCAGCGGTATCGCCGGTGATGCTGCGCCTGGGCGTTTTGCCTCTGGTGCAGTTGCCATGTTCCCCGGCGGCACCTGGTACGCATCAGCCATCGAGTCAGCTGAGCCCGCTTTCCAGTGGGGTTACATCCCCTTCCCTGGCAGCGACAATGCTGATGATAATAAGTACCTGTTTGGAAAATACGATCAGGGGTGGGTCATTGCGGCTAAATCACCCAACACAGAAGCTGCCCTGTTGTATGTGTCTGAGTTCTCCGAACCAACAAACTACCAGGCTTTTGTAAATGCTGTGGGCTTCATTCCCACCCAGCCTACTGCAAAACTGGATACCCAGATCGGTCAGGAAGTGGCCGCTTACCTGGCTAACTTCCGTGTTGGTTTGGAACAATATTGGGTTGCACCAAAAGGCGCCGGTCAGTACGCCAATCCATGGGCTTCATACTTCAAGCCCTTTGGCACCTATGATGACCCGGTGGAATTAGCAGATAAGGTCCAGGCTGATTTGCAATCTGGTCTGGATGCCAATAAGTAATACTTACTCTATCTCGCTGCAGGTTTCTTGCTTTGTGCAAGAAACCTGCAGTACTTGCTTACATAAAGGAGAAATATTATGATTGGCTACCACTTCGGCCGCGGTCGAGCCAGGCTGACTCCTTACTTATTACTAATCCCCGGAATCTTTCTATATTTCCTGATTGCTCTAGGCCCATCGCTTGCTACAACGCTGTTCTCATTCACCAATGCAACCGGTATTCGTGGCGCACCGATTGACTGGATAGGCCTGGATAATTACCGGGAATTCTTATTTCTGGGCCAGGCTTCACGGGATAACTATGCTGCTTTAGGCAGGACTTTGATTTTCTGCTTCTTTGTAACAACGATCCAATTTAGTCTGGGCTTAATCATGGCAATGATCGTGAACCAGCGCGTGAGAGGCACAAACTTCTTCCGGACGTTGTATTTTATGCCAGTGATTTTGGGTGCGGTCATTCAAGGATTGATTTGGTCGCTATTCCTCTATCCGCTGGGCGGGCCAATGGCTCAGATTCTGGAATTTTTCGGTACAAAATCAGAATTTTTGGGGGGCCAACCTACCGAAGCCTTTGCCTGGGTGATTGTTGTTCAAATCTGGGCGAATATGGGTACAACCATGATCATATTCTTGGCGGGGTTGCAAACGATCCCAGAAGAATTGTTTGAGGCCGCCCAGATTGATGGTGCAAGTAGCTGGCAGGTTTTCAAAAATGTAACCTGGCCGCTACTAACCCCTAGCGTAAACACCAACCTATTGTTGAACATTATCGGATCATTACAAGCCTGGCAGCTCTTCCTGGTTTTACTGGGTTATAGAAATGGAACGCAAGTCTTGGGCTATCTAATCTATGCCCAGGGGTTTGGTCAAACTTCCGGAAGTGTAACCAGCGCATTCCGGCAAGGTTATGCGGCGGCGGCATCGATCGTTCTGTTTTTCCTGGTGCTTATTTTAGGGACAATCACCCAAACGATATTGAACCGCAGAGAAAAGAGGATATTAGGATGAACACAACGCTAAAACCTCGATCACCTATTAAGTGGGGACGAATCGCCACATACGCGGTTCTAATCATCTTTGCTATCGTGTATGCCGGACCTTTGCTGATGTTGGTGAATACAGCCTTTAAAACAATGCCAGAATTCATGAAGGATGCGATAGCTCCAACAAACAGCTTGAATTTCGATAACTTTATTGAAGCCTGGAATAAAGCCAATTTCCCACGGTATCTCACAAACTCGTTGATCTACACGGTTGCATCCACCTTGATTTTTATTGCCACGGCTATCTTTGTTGCCTTTCCAATATCCCGAGGCTATGTAAAAGGCGCAAATATCCTGCTCGCGATATTTGTTATCGCCCTCTTTCTTCCACCAGCCTTAATCCCGCAGTTCCAATTGATGCTGGCGCTGGGCTTGTACAACAATCCGGTCGGATATATCTTACTATTCACAATTAATCCAATCGGTATGGTAATCCTTGTAAACTACATAAAGACCGTCCCAAAGGAACTAGATGAGGCGGCTGCCCTGGATGGTTGTGGATATTTCCAGTTTGTCACGTCAATTCTATTTCCACTGATCCGCCCAGCTGTGGCGACGGTCGCAGTATTGCATGCCATTGGCATCTGGAATGAACTTATTCTGCCAACCATCTATCTGACAAACAAAGATTACTACCCCATCACACGCGGTATGATCGTTTTCCAGGGTGTGTACGGCAGTAACTGGCCGACCCTGGCCGCTGCGGTCTTAATCATGACGCTGCCGATGCTCCTGATCTTCTTAGCGATGCAGCGCTACATTATTTCAGGCCTGACACAAGGCGCAGTCAAGGGATAAGGTTAACCGATCTTTTGACAATTATATTGAAACCTTAAGCGACGTTTCTAAGCGACTCTCTTTGTAAATCCTCGGGGGCAAATTACCCCCGAGGATGGCCAATGAAGGCCAATATTTAGTCTTTATAGAAGTAATACCAGGGCGCAATCTAGCAATTATTACCAGGCCTTTGATGTGAGATCAGTTGATTCTAACCTTCAACATGAGAAGCTCTCTCTGCTGTATCCTCGAAGAATATTGAAAAACAGGAAGGATAATATTTGATGAAAAAGATAGCCTTAATCATGCTGGTTACATTTGTAATGAGTTTCCTGCCTGGCGTGGCTGCGATACCTGCGGGAATGAGCCAAGCAGCAACTTTAACCGATCCAGAGCTGGTTATCATCGACGATTTTGAATCTGGACTGCCGACTGGCACTGATGCCAACGGCATCCCGATCGGTTTCATTACGTTCCAAGATCCAAACAGTACAGTGGCGATCTCAACAACCCAGGCGCCCCCAGCTCCAGTGCCGGGTATTGAAGACCCAAATAATGTTCTGCAAATGGATTTGAATGTGGTTTCGTATGCAGGCTTTGTACATAATTTTGAAAATGCCACACTTGACCAGTGGGTTTTTCAAGATTGGAGCGCTTACGAGGGTATCTCTTTCTGGTTGTACGGCAATAACAGCGGGACAACGCTATTTGTTGATGTGCTCGACAACCGCAATCCTGGCTCAACCACAGATGATGCTGAGCGATGGTCAATCGATCTTCAGGACAATTTCAGCGGTTGGCAGGAGATCCAAATTCCATTTGAAAGTATGCATCGCAAGGAGATAGGTAACGGCGCGCCAAACGATGGCTTCACCCTGACAGAAGTTTACGGCTGGGCATTTGGTACGATCACTACCCCCGCACCCCAGACCTATTACCTGGATCAAGTGACACTGTACGGCACAGCACCGGAGCGCCCGCTGCTGATCAATTTTGCCTCCAGTAACACGAACGTCAAAGAAGGTCGATCCGGCGATGTCATCGTAAAACTTAGCAAGCCTGCCGAAGAACCTGTGACGGTTCTATACACAATCTCTGATGGATCCGCCACCGCATATCGTGATTACATTCCTGTTGCAGGACAACTTATCTTCGCGCCTGGAATCACCCAGCAATCGATCTATATCGAAACATTGGATGATTCTAAGTATGAGGGAGATGAAAGTGTGCTTCTCCAACTGTCTTCTCCCAGTCTTGCTGCACTGGGAATTCCTCCTTTGTCGCGATTGAACATCCAGGATAATGACTCTTATGACCCCTCGCTACTGGATGACTTCGAGAGCTTTCCTTATCTGTTTGATACATCTCCAAAAACAATCATCGACACGCTTGAAATTGAGGCAGAATCCTTATTAGCATTGCCATCTCAGGGCGCGTACGAGCGTGTGTTGCAGGTTACACGCAGCGATGCAAGTAATACCTCCCTCGATCTTAATCGGCGTTTCGCAGTAGCGCAAGACTGGCGAGGCAATCAAGGCCTCAGCTTCTGGTACTACGGTAATAACTCTGGTCGCAAGATAAAAATGAATTTATATGATAATCAAGCCACAGATCCTGGGCCAACTAGCTGGCGATTGGTCTGGAGTGATGAGTTTGGTACTTCTGCTGGCACACTCCCAAATCAGATGGACT
>CAZTMX010000049.1:0-16613 GCA_964614855.1 uncultured Anaerolineaceae bacterium
CAATGGGGATTTATATATCGCTGATGTCGGGCAGGATCAGTGGGAAGAAATAAACTATTTGCCTGCTGGAACACCCGGAGGTGCAAATTTTGGTTGGGATTTTTATGAAGGCACCCATCCTTATGGGCCGCAGGCAGCCCCAACGATCCCGCAAACAGTCCCGATTTATGAATACAACCATGAAAATGGTTGTTCTGTGACCGGCGGCACTGTCTACCGGGGAGAAACCTTACCGGAATTTAATGGGATTTACCTATACGGTGATTACTGTTCCGGGACGATTTGGGGGTTGTTGAGAAATGCACAAGGTGTCTGGCAGAATGCCCAGCTATTTACCAGCCTGGGGCCGATCAGCTCATTTGGCGAAGATGAGCAGCAGGAAATCTATCTGGTTAATCATTCGGGCACAGTATTTAGATTGGAAAGAAAATGAAAGAGGATCAGAAAATTAATTATTCCCAGGTGCAGCGAACCAAAAGAATGTATGGTTTGTGGTTTGGTTTGCTTGCAGGCCTGGCGTTTGCCCTGGGAGTGTGGGGATTGGATGCGCTGATGCTTTACCGGGCGCATTCGGAATATCCCTGGATAAAGCTGCTGCTTGGATTGCCGTTTTATCTGATCATTGCCGGGTTGGTCGGTTGGTTGACTGTAAAGATCGATAGTGGCCTGCTGGCTTTTGTGCTTTGGATGGGGACGGGCTTGTGCTTTGTTTTCCTTGCCAGCCATATGCCTTACGAGGGACTTTCAACCTTCTTGGCTCGAATTAACCCGGATTACACGAGGACAACCATTTACCCATTTGTTGAAAGCGCCCGTATGCGCATGGGTCTTTTGTATTTCATCGTTGGAGGCTTGACCGCAATAACAAGCGTCCTGCAATTCAATTTTGTTGAAGGCGCTTTACGTGCTTCTTTGCCAATCTCCAGGGGGTTGACCCTGGCAGCAGCGATGCTTGTGTTTGCACCGATTGGTTTGTTGACAGATAACTTGATTAACCAACCCCTGCGAGCCCCGGTTGTTGCTGTGGATCTTTTGTTGCAGAATAGCAAACAGGCAGTGGACCAACCGGTAACAAGGGAAAAGGCACGCCTAATGGGGTTGCGCGCGGTTAAACCTTTTGGCGATTTGGTCTCTAAACCATACACATTGGTTTTGGGAAATTATGATCCCGAATCGCAAAGCGAGACTACGGTTTTCGTCAAATTCGAAGAAGAGACCAGGACAATCTGGGGGAGTTGCTATGTCATTGATGCTTATCCTTCCTTCTGCCAGTTGAGTACAGATTTATTCATTGAAAGATTGCACTGCTTGATGGAGAGCGGTGATGAAAAAGTGTGCCGGCTTAAATACGATGCTGGGGCAGAAGAGGATTTGCAGGTTATCAAGGAGAGTTTTGGCGTGCAACCGCCAGCCAGCATCTTCGACCAGCGCGGTCAATTGGTTCTGATTACCTTGTTTGGACCCGGGGATCAACAGGCACAATGCGAATTGCAGGTTGCCGGCGATATTGTGCTGCGGGGGTGCGAAGAAGTATCTGGAAGAATTTACGAGCCGGCAATCACGCCTGAACCGATACTGTTAGAAAGAACCGATACAGGCACTCAAACTGCTCCAGCTGTTGCGCAGTCGATTATACCTGTGGCTAGCCAGGGGCTTGAGAAGCTGCAGGATGCTCCGCACTACACGATCTTTCTTGAAATCCAACCAGAAGCTCTGGCTTATGATGGTCAGTTGATCTTGGATTACACCAATGCAGAGAATGGCTCTTTGCCATACCTGGTTTTCCGTCTGTTACCAAACGGTCAGGGAAGTTTTGGCAATGGCTCGCTGGAAGTTTCGGGCATTCTGATTGACGGCAAGCCTGCTAAATATGAATTATCCGGTTTGGACACCATTCTGCAAGTAAATCTCCCATCTCCACTGGAAGTTGGTCAAAAAGCCCGTCTGGAATTTGAATTTGAAGGCAAGATACCTCGCGATTTCGGTGGGAACCAGACTCCTGCAGGGTACGGAATATTTAACCTGAGCGATAATGTCCTGGCGCTTTCTGCATGGTATCCTATGCTGGCGGTTTATGATGAGCGAGGGTGGAGCCTGGATATGCCGTCCGTAATCGGTGATTCAATCTACAGTGACACGGCATTTTATTCGGTCAGCGTAAATATTCCAGAGAACTACGTCGTCGCTACCTCGGGTGTGGAAGAAAAGCGCGAGTTGTTTGGAAATATGCAAAAACTGCGCTACGAGAGATTACCAGCCCGAGACTTCTTTATTGTTGCAAGTCCTGATTTTAAGAAGGTGAGCCGTGAGATAGATGGGACAAGGGTAAATGTGTATTATTTGCCTGATGAAAAACGCTCGGCGGATCAGGCTTTGGTTATCTCCGCTGAAAGCCTGAAGATATTCAACCAAAAGTTTGGCAACTATCCTTACACCGAATTGGATGTGGTCAGCGCTCCGATGCGCAATGCGTTGGGAGTGGAATTTCCGCAAATTGTTTTGGTCTCCAGCGACGTGTTCAAAACCTTTGAAAAACCAGAGTTCACTGTGACGATCGCCCATGAAATTTCTCACCAATGGTGGTACAACGTGGTGGGGAATGATGTCTTTCGACAGCCCTGGTTGGATGAAAGCCTGGCTACCTATTCATCAAGCCTGTATTATGAACTTGGGCCTGCAAAACTACGTCCTTCACCAGTGATTTCTTATTGGCAAGAACGCTATGATCAGCTGGTGCAGGATGGTCTGGATAACCAGGTGACCCAAACCCTTGATTATTTTGAATCTCTGGATAATCCCAGGATATATGGCGGAATAGCCTATACAAAAGGGGCCTTGTTCTTTGTTGGCCTGCGAGAAGAAATCGGCGACCAGGCTTTCTTTACTGCTCTGCGAACCTATTATCAGGCTAATATGTTCGACATCGCCACAACGCAGGATTTACTCCAGGTTTTTGAGGATGCTGCCGGGCGTTCCCTGGATGACTTTTACCAGAAATGGTTGTACTGAAGATCGCTGCCACAGGAGGTTGATCGTGTATTTGGGTGACCAGTTATTTCAGGGTGAAAGAATCTGCCTTGGCGCTATCGATCATGAAAAAGATGCGGAGGTCGAATCGCATTGGACACACGATGTGGAAACGATGCGTTTGCTCAGCGCGGATATTTATCGACCATTATCGCCCGAGCAGGTAAAGAAGCGCTATGAAGCAATTGAAAAAGAACAAGAGGAAAATAAGAACCTGTTCTACTTCACCATCCGTTCCAGGGAAGATGACCGGCTTTTGGGTTTTGTCAGGTTATTTTGGGTGGATTGGACGAATGGTTTTGCTTTTCTGCAAATGGGCATCGGTGATCCGGCTAACCGGAGAAAGGGGCTGGGGACTGAAGCTTTGCGCCTTATTTTGCGTTATGCTTTCGCAGAGCTCAATCTGCACCGGTTGACAGCGGTAACAGCAAGCTATAACCAGGGAGCAGTTGAATTTTTCAAGAAGGAAGGTTTCCTGGAGGAAGTCCGGCAGAGGCAAGCAATTGATAGGGGTGGACAGCGCTGGGACGCGTTGCAGCTTGGGTTACTGAGAGATGAATGGCGAACCAGAAATGAGGTAGGGGATCATACTCATGGATAATCAACTTCTTCAAGGTGAGCTGGTTCGCTTGACTGCAGAAAATCCACAAATCATTGCGGAAGCATTTGCGCGCTGGTCACGCGATTCCGAGTACTGGCGTTTATCAACCAGCGATCCATCTTTTCCCAGGTCGGTAAAGAAGACAAAAGAATGGCTTGAAAAAGATCTTCTAAAAGAAAAGCCTGAATACACCATGTTCATCATCCGCAGATTGGAGGATGACCGTTTGATTGGTGAAACCGGCTTGGAGTCACCCATGTGGTCAAACGGAGATGCTTATGTTGGGATCGGTCTGGGCGAGCAGGATTGCTGGGGCAAGGGCTACGGTACGGATGCCATGCGCCTGATCTTGAAGTATGCGTTCACTGAACTGAATCTATTTCGCGTTTCGCTAAATGTTTTTGAGTATAACCCGCGTGCCATTCGATCCTATGAAAAAGCAGGTTTCAAACACGAGGGCAGGATACGCGAATTTTTACATAAAGATGGAAAGTATTATGACCTGATCTATATGGGGATTTTGCGCTCCGAGTGGCAAGAAATCACGGGTAATTGATAATTGGGGGATAAGATTATGGCAATCAAAGCGGTCATCTGGGATATGGGGGGTGTTTTGCTCAGGACAGAAGATTATGCTCCGCGACATGCCCTGGCAAGGCGAATGAACATCACACCAGAAGCATTGGAACATGAGGTGTTTTCAAATGACTCGGGGATGCGTGCACAACGTGGTGAAATTCCGGTTGAGGAACATTGGGAGAATATCCGCCAGCACTTTTCACTGGACGCCGGAGGTTTGATAACATTTCGTGATGATTTTTTTGCCGGGGATCAGTTGGATCGAGAATTGGTGGGGTTTCTTAATTCGCTGAGGAAAAAATACAAAGTTGGGTTACTGAGCAACAATTTTTCGGACTTGCGCTATTTGATCCAGGATGTGTGGGATATTTCCGGTGCATTTGATGACATGATCATATCCGCCGAGGTGGGTTTGCTAAAACCTGATCCAGAAATATTCTTGTTGTCTGCAGAGCGATTGGAAGTTCGACCTGAGGAAGCTGTCTTCTTGGACGATTTCTTGCATAATGTGGCAGGTGCAAGGTCTGTGGGTATGCATGCGATCCATTTCAAGAGTGCAGCACAGGCTCGTAGTGAACTGGCGACCTTGTATTGCGTTACAAAATGAGAGAGGGGAGGACGACTGTGATTGATCAGGATATTTTCGGAATGGACATTGATGAAGTCGCCAAACAATTCAAGAGTGGGGATCTCTCTCCGGTGGATTTGACGCAGTTTTACCTTGAGCGGATCAAAACACATGACAGAAAAATCAACAGTCTCATCACAGTTACGCCCGATCTGGCACTTGAACATGCGATAAAAGCCGAAAGAGCTTACCAGGAGTTGCGCCAGGGGAAACGGGATGATGTCCATCCTTTGCAGGGAATACCGCTCACCTTAAAGGATCTTTACCAGACAAAAGGCATTCCCACAACAGCTGGTGCGGGTTTCTTAAGTAATAACATTCCAGATACAGATGCCCTGGTTGCCGATAAGCTCCTGTCTGCCGGGATGGTTCTTCTGGGTAAAAACAATATGCACGAGATTGCGCTGGGATTGACCAATGTCAACGCTCATTATGGAAATTGTCATAATCCCTGGGCTCTGGATCGTGTAACCGGCGGATCGTCGGGCGGCTCGGCTGCAGCGATAGCGGCAGGGTTGTGCAAGGTCTCCCTGGGCAGCGACACCGGCGGTTCTACGCGTGTCCCCGCCGGATTGTGCGGCGTGGTGGGTTTGAAACCCACTTTTGGGCGCATCAGCCTGCAGGGGGTCATCCCTCTCAGTCACAATCTTGATCATGTGGGACCTATGGGGATGCGCGTCAAAGATGTAGCGTATCTGCTGCAACAAATTTCCGGGTACGATCCGGCAGACCCGTATTCGATAGATCGACCGGTTGACGATTACCTTTCTCATATCCAGCAAGGTGTGCGTGGTTGGCGGGTGGCGCTGGCTGATGATGATTATATCCAACAGGCTGACGGCGAAGTGCTGGGTATTGTGCAGCAGGCTGCCAGGGAGTTTGAAAAATTAGGAGCGCAGGTGATTAAGACGAACCTGCCTGAAATGGGAACGGCAGCCAGCAATAACAGCTTGATGGTGGTGAGCGATGCTGCAGTCCTGTATGTAGAAAGGTTTCGTTTCCATCCAGAGGCATTTGGCGAGGATATCCAGCAGCGATTGTCAGGCGGCTTGAAGGTATCCCTGGAAGAATATGTGCATGCGCGTGAACAACAGGTGATCATCAGGCGGCGCTTTGAACGTTTCTTTACTGATTATGACATCCTGCTTACCCCGACAACGCTGGTGCCTGCGCCTCTCATTGAAGGCCCAAGTGCACTGGAACAGGCACGTGTGCTGACGCGCTTTACTGCCCCGTTCAACCTGACCGGTTTACCGGCGATGTCCATGCCTTGTGGGTTTACAAAAACCGGTCTTCCAGTTGGTCTGCAGATCATTTCCGCACCCTGGCGGGAGGCTGCTATTTTACGTGCTGGATATTCTTACGAAACTGCCACACAATGGTACAGGATTAGACCGAGTTTATGAATAAACCCGGTGCTTATACTATTTATCTTCTGCAAGAGGCTGCTGCCTCTTTCCTCTTCAGTATGGTCTTTACCGCCAGTGCGATCTACCAGGTTTCAGTTGTGGGATTGACCCCACTGCAACTCGTGCTGGTTGGCACTACCCTGGAGCTGGCGATTTTTATCTTTGAGGTGCCTACTGGGGTTGTGGCGGATGTCTTTAGCCGAAAGCTTTCCATTATTATTGGATGGCTGTTGGTTGGATTGGGTTTCCTTGTTGAAGGATCTTTTCCCTGGTTTGTACCCATCCTGATGGCGCAACTTATCTGGGGAATAGGCTATACCTTCACTAGCGGCGCCACCCAGGCCTGGATTACCGATGAGATTGGAGAAGCCTTGGTGGGGAAAGCCTTTATCCGGGCGGGGCAGTGGGCGATGATAGCTGCCTTGTTGGGCACTGCTGCGGGGATGGCGCTGGGAGCCAGCCGGGTGAATATTCCCATTCAGGCTGGTGGTGCTGGATTGATCCTTTTGGGTGTATTGTTGATCTTTTTAATGCCTGAAACAAATTTCCACCCTGTGGAACCTGGCAACCGGCACTCCTGGAAAACGATGTCTACCACATTTCTCAAGGGGTTGAACCTCGTCCAATCTCGCCCTGGTCTTATGCGAATATTGGCTATCGGCTTTTTCTACGGTCTGTATAGCGAGGGTTTTGACCGCTTGTGGACAAAGCATATCCTGGATAATATTGGCCTCCCTGCCAATCCAGAGCTTCAACCTGTGGTGTGGATTGGGCTTCTGCGCAGCGCTGGAATGCTGCTTACTGTGGCGGCGATGGAGGTTGCACACCGAAAAATCCTGACGGAAAATATTAGCAACGTGGTCCGGGCCTTGCTCCTTCTAAGCCTGGTATTATTCCTGGGCTTGTTGGGTTTTGCAGCAGGGAACACCTTCTGGCTTGTAGTGGGTTTTTATTGGATGATCAGTATTTCCCGTCAGGTGATTGGCCCGGTTTACACTGCCTGGGTGAACCAACGGCTTGATTCGAGTGTGCGGGCGACGGTACTATCTATGAGCGGGCAGGTGGATGCTATCGGTCAAATTATCGGCGGACCAGGGGTTGGGTTGATTGGTAATCTAAGTTCCGTAAGAACGGCACTCATGACATCCGGTGCCATCCTTTCCCCTATATTTGCGCTATACCGCCTGGCGCTGAAAGAGGATAAAAATCAAGTGGAAGAATAGAAAAGGGGCAGCCCGATTGTCCGGAGCTGCCCCTTTGGCTTGCCGAGTGTCTTCCCTGGGGATTAAGTTATCTCATCAGTAAACTAAGTTGCACTATCAGGAATCACCTTTGTGGAGGCATTCTTATTATCATCAACTAGTCTTACGGTAGCCTGTGCTGCTGCCCAAAATACCCATACCAGGGGCGCCGGGCGGACCATACCCCAGGTGACCGCATCGGTGATGCCGTGCAATGCCATGGCAACGATACCGCTGGTGAGCGCTATTCCACTTGCCATAAGGAGTTCATTTTTATATTGGCGGCTGTAAATAAAGCTTTTAAAGCCGTTTGTGATCGAAATAAAGAAAACCGCTAACCACGCCAATAACCCAGGAATCCCCAGGTCGACGCCTACCTGCAAGAAAAGGTTGTGTGCATGGTTGATGCTGCCTGGAGAAGCAATGGAGAAGGGGTATATGGCATCCGCTATCCTGGTGTAAGATCCCATGCCAATTCCAGTAAACGGAAAATCTCGCAGCATGTACAGGGCTCGGTTCCAGATTTCTACTCGCCCTTCGACGCCCTTCACGGAGCCTCCGGAGATAATCGCGGTGATGATTTGGGTTGGTCCGATGGTATAAACCAGGAATGCCACAGCCACAACACCGAGGAGGGGAAAAATAAATCCCCAGCGCCAGCGCAGGACCGGCAAGATCCCCAGGACGATGAAGACTGCCATCCACGCGCCGCGTGATTGGCTTAGCCCCAACACGGCGATCATCAACAGCAGGCTGGTACCTGTTAGCAGTCTTTCTGCTATCCGCAGGTCCTTCCAGGCAAAAAGCAGCCAACCGCTCGCCAGCGGGATGAGCAATGCCAGGCTCCCAGCAATAACATTCGGGTGGATGGTATCTGACACCAGCAAGGTGAAGCTTTGGTAAAAGGCTTCCGGCATAAAGCGCAGCTTTGTACTCCATGCAACGGTAAAAGGCGATAGCAGCGCCAGGCCAAAACCAGCCAACAATAATCCGTTAATAATCAAACGTAGGCGTTTGGACGAGTTCACCCAGTTTATTATCGTATAAAAGAAACCGATGCCAGATAGCAAGCGCAAGACCTGGATGCTGGTGATTTCTGGTAAGGCAGTCACCCAAATCGTGATGACCGACATCAGTAACAGGATCAGGATGGGGATATCGCTGGGGGTGCGCACGCTGGCACGTCCATAAGCCAACAGCCTGACCAGGCAGAAGATCGCTGGCGTGATTGCCGCGAGAATCAGAAGCCGAGATGAAATCAGGCTGGCAGCCATGGCGATGGCAACCAGCCAGATTTCTAAATCTAAGAGATGTTGGCAGAGCTTCTTAAAAACGGTTGTAGAATTCATCTCACGTTAATTTGTTTTTTCTGTCATCTCCAGGGACGATAATTTTCTCTGTCTTCACCTTAACAGGGAGAGGCCTGGTGGGAACATTGGCATCTGCTGCCTGCGAGTAGCCGCCCTTGTTGTAGTAGGAAGAGTAATACTGGTATTTTGTATAGTAGCCGGAACGGGAGTGGCTGATGGGGTTCAACACCACACCAATGATACGCGCACCTGCCCTATGCAGCTGCTCAATGACAATTTGAGCACTGCCTATCTTTGTTTTACCAGGCTCAACCACCAATAATACGCCATCTGCCCGGGCTGATAAGACAACCGGATCTGCAACCATGCAGGGAGGAGCATCCAATATGATTACATCCGACTTGTCCTTCAATTCGTTAAGTATGCTTTCCATTCTCCCAGACGCCATAAGCTCGGAAGGGTTTGGTGGCAAGCCACCGCTGGTGATCACTGTGATGGGAGGGTCTCCCCAGGCCGAGGTAACGCTGGAGATTTTTGTGTTGTCCCTGAATAAATCGGTTAATCCACGCCGGTTGGCTATCTGTAAGTGCCGGTGTAAGGATGGGCGGCGCAAATCAGTATCTACCAGGACAACCTTTCGTTCACCCTGGGCTACTACGGCAGCCAGGTTGACGGCCACGGTGGATTTCCCTTCTCCAGGCGAAACACTGGTGACCAGGATTGTCTTAAGGGGTTTATCCACACCGGCAAATTCCAGGTTTGTGCGTAGGGTGCGGAATGCCTCCGAAATGGGCGAAAGTGGGTTTTCAGATACAAAAACATTCCGGGTTTTTCCATCTTTGCTGTTTGGTTTTCCCATTTCACCAATCAAACCCACTACAGGTAGTTGTAAGTGGCGTGTAATATCTTCTGGGGTTTTGAGGGTATCATCCAGGTACTCGATCATGAAGATCACTGCCCCCAGCAGGAACAAACCTAAAACCGCGCCCATGGTGGCATCGCGGGTCGGCTGAGGTCGTATGGGTCTGCCTGGGATGTACGCGGGCTCGATCTGTACCACATTGGGTGTGGAACGCAGGCGCGCCAGGCGGACTGCCTCGTAATTATTCAGAAGATTGGAGTAGATCTGTTGATATAGTGTCAATGTGGCATTGAGCTGATTTTGCCTCGCCTGGTTATTAATGTTTCCGCCGCTGTCCGTATTCCCCATCACAAGCAAATTTGCGTAGGTCTGTTTATATAGATTTCGCAAGGTCTGTAATTGGTCCAGTCGGTTCTTTTCTTCTTTGTACGCTACCTGGTCTTCGGGAGAAAGCGTCGGCGTTGGTATGGGTGTTGGGGTGGGGCTGTAACGCGATGCGGGGGTCGCCGTTGGGGCGGGCAAAGGAAAGAATGCCGCCAGTGCATCTTCGCTGCGGATAATATCGGCTTCCGTTTGATCAAGCTGAAGCTTCAATTCTTCCAGGCGCTTTTGTAGGGCAGCTTCTTGTTCTTGTTTTTGCACTTCTTGCGATTGCGCCAGGGTAAATGTCAGTTCATCCTGTATGCTGGATATTTGTGCCTGTACCTGGTCGATTTGTGCCTGCAGGCTGTACTCTGAGGCCTCGTACCGGCTGGTTTGCAGTGATTCGTTATAGGCGATAAATACATCCACCAGCGTATTGGCAATTTCCGCAGTACGCTCAGCGTTGCCATCCGTTACGACCAGGTCGAGTACCAGGGAATCGACCACCTGGTTTACCTTGATTTGTGATGAACGCACAGTGTAGCCGAGGGTTTCGCTTAGCTTTCGCATCACCGGGTCGGTATTGATCAACTGTGAATACGTTTTGGCCAACTGAATTTCGTTGTAGAAATAATACGAGGAACTATCCTGGTCCAATCCACGGCTGACCATGATCTTTGTGGATGTCTGGTAAACCACCGGCTGGGATGCGCTGTAAAAATAGCCAATAACGCCGCCCACTGCGGCGCCCAGGAGAAGCAGCCAGGCCCATTTTTTGATGAGATATAAGTATTGCTTAATTTCCATTTGTTCTTTTCACCAATTGTGTGGATGTCTCTTTAGTTACAATTCCCAATAAATACCTTTAAACCGAATTTATCCGGTGATTGGCAGTACGATTTTATCACAACGCCTGCTTCACTGCTTCGATAACCGTTTCGACCTGTTCCTGGCTCATCCCCGGATAGAGGGGCAGCGTAACTTCACGCGCCGCCACACACTCTGTTTTTGCCAGCACCACCCCAGGATAGTGCTCCTGGTAAAAGCGGAAACGGAGGATGGGCGGGTAGTTCATGCTGGTCTGTACCCCTAGGTGGCGCATGGCATCAATAAACCGCATACGCTGCATACCTTCAGGAAGTAAGATGGGGAAAATGTGAAAGGCGGGTTGGACGCCGGGTTGTCTGGCCCAGGATGCAAAAGGCAGCCCAAGGTCGCTGTCTTTGAATGCTTCCCAATACGCCTGGGTGATGTCTCTACGGCGCTCATTATTGCGCGCCAGCTTTTCCAACTGGGCGATACCCAGGGCTGAGTGGATTTCATCCAGGCGGTAATTGTAGCCCAAAGCCACCACATCATAGCTGTATGCATGCCCTTTGTGGCGGTCCCAGGTCAGGCTGGTCATGCCATGCGAGCGCAGCAGGCGCAGCTTCTCTGCAATCTCGTCGCGCTGGGTGACGATCATGCCGCCCTCGCCGGTGGACAAATTCTTGTTTGAAAAAAAGCTGAAGCAGCCGGTATCGCCCCAGGCACCCAACGAGCGCTCCTCCAGCGATGCACCTGGCGCATGGGCTGCGTCTTCGATCACCGCCAGGTTGTGCCGCCGGGCGAGTTGCATAATCTGCTGCATCCGGCAGGGATAACCGGCATAATGCATCACGATCACGGCCTTTGTGCGCGGTGTGACCAGGCGCTCAATTTCCTGTGGGTCAATGGTCAGTTCTTCCTCGCTGATGATATCCGCAAAGCGCACTTTTGCGCCGGTATACAACACTGCGTTGGTTGTGGCGACGAACGAAAGGGATGGCGCGATGACTTCATCGCCGGGACCGATGCCCAGCGCCACGCAAGCCATATGCAGGGCCACGGTGGCATTGGATACCGCCAGCGCATGCTTCACCCCATGTACAGCCGCGAATTGCTGCTCAAAGCGCTGCGTCACCTCCCCCATGGTCAGCCAGCGCCGCTTGAGAACCTCAAGCACGGCCAGGTTTTCTTCTTCACCGTAATCCAAATCTGCCAGCGGAACACGCCAGTCCATCGTAATCTATTCGCTTCCAAAAATCTGGTGGCGCAGCCCCTCGAAATCCTGCACCGCTTGCTCGTAGTCATCTGCTCGCCCCAGGTCCTGCCAGTAACCATCGTATGGATACCCCATTACCCGCTCGCCGTTTTTTAGTAATTTCAGCACCAGGTCGGGGAAGTCCAGGTACTGGTTATAGGGCACATACTTGAGCACGGTGGGTTCAAATACATAAATACCCATGCTGACCCGGAACTCGTATTCAGGCTTCTCGATGTACCCGCATACCTCGTGGTCGCCGTTGAACTGCAGCACACCCAGGTCGATCTTGACTTGCCTGGTGTGCGATGCAATGGTTGCCATCGCACCCGTCTCGCGGTGAAATTCAATCAGCTCACCCAGATCCAGCGTGGTCAGTACATCGCCGTTGGCCACGAGAAAGGTTTCATCCAGTTGCCCTGCCACCAGGGAGAGCGGTCCAGCTGTGCCCAGCGGCTCATCTTCGTAGCTGTAACTGATCTTCAAACCAAAGCGCTCACCATCTTGAAAAAACGCCCGCATAAGCTCTGCCAGGTGACCCACCGTCAGGATCGCCTCGTTTACCCCAGCTTTTTTCATCTGCCGTAAGAGGATTTCCAGAATAGGCATATCCCCGATGGGCATCAGGGGTTTGGGTAAAATCCGGGTATAAGGCGCCAGGCGGGTGCCCTTACCTCCGGCGAGCACAATTGCTTTCATACGATGTCCCTCCTCAAGCAATCATTATCTTTCATACCTGGTAATCCTGCGGGTGAAACCGCTGCAGGTTCCCGCGTACCCACTCGATTGTCTGCGCCAGGCCGTGTTCCAGGCTGGTGCGCGGCGCCCACCCCAACCGCTTGCGCGCCCGGGTATTATCCGCCAGCAGGCGCTGCACCTCGCTCTTTTCTGGGCGCAGGCGTTTCTCGTCCAGCTTGACCGCGACCTGCCGGCCTACCAGGGCGATTACCAACTCGGCCAGCTCGCCGATGCTGATCTCGCGCCCGGTGCCCAGGTTGAAGGTCTCGCCCTCGATCCCGGGGGTCTCCGCTGCCCGCAGAAAACCGTCCACCGTATCCGCCACGTAGGTCAGGTCTCGGCGCGCCTCCAGATTGCCCAGCCACACGGTATCCTGGCTCAAGGCCTGAGCGATGATGGTGGGGATGACGGCACGCGCCGATTGGCGCGGGCCGTACGTATTGAACGGGCGCACGGTTACCACCGGCGTATCAAACGAGCGAAAAAAGCTCTCCGCTAGTTTATCTGCGCCGATCTTGCTGGCAGAATAGGGCGACTGGCCTTGCAGCGGGTGTTCTTCTGTGATGGGCGTCCACAACGCCGTGCCGTACACTTCGCTGGTGGAGGTGTGCACCACGCGCAAGGTCTGCGCCTGGCGCGCCGCCAGCAGCACATTCAGCGTACCGGTGATATTGGTCTCCACCACCTCCGCCGGGTGCAGGTAGGAATAGGGGATGGCGATCAGCGCCCCCAGGTGCAGGATATGCGTTACGCCCTGAACCGCCGCCTCCAGCGCAGGCAGATCGCGCAGATCGCCGGCGATGATCTCTACCCGCCGCAGTGCCTCTGCTGGCAGCAGTGAAAGCAGCCCGGGGTCGCCGCGCGAATTGTAGCGCACAAAAGCACGCACCTGCGCTCCCTTGCTCGCAAGCGCCTGCACCAGGTGGCTGGCGATAAATCCACCGGCGCCAGTCACCAGCACCGGTCTGTCCTGCCAATAATTTTCCATAGAGTTGTTATCCGGGATGATTGTACTTCAAAGGGGATCTGATAGGGGTCGTTCAGGAGTAATTGCGGCGCTTTATGTTCGGGGTCAGCCTACGCGCTCCTCCACCGCAACCTCGTGCCGGACGCCGTGGACCAGCGAGCGGATGATCTGGATTTGCTGCAGCGCCTCGCTTGCATCGCCGCTTTGCATCGTTTCTTCCAGCTGTTTCAGCCAACTATCTATCTTCTCGGGGGCTATCCCCGCAGCAAACAATGAACCTGCCAGATCTGCTACCAGCAGCTCGCCGCTGGCATTTTTCTTCCCATTTCCATTGCCGTTGCCGTTATGTCCATTCTTATGACCGTTGGTCCTGCTGGATATATTCTGCAGCGCGGCTGGGATATCCGGGAACATAAACACCCTGGCCTGTGTCTGCTGGCAAATATTGTACAACCGCTGGCGGTCCTCATCCGAGATATTGTGAATGGCGAAAATGATAATCCCCACATCATGCTTCGCCACCAGCTCCGGGATGTCTTCGCGACCCCCCAGCACATCTAGCCCGTGGATGCGGCTGTCCTGCTTGTACAGATCGTCATCCACCAGCCCGATCACCTGCAGCGACAGGGCGTACTTGCCGTTGCTTAGCATCCAGGCAGCCATCTGCCCGGTCTCGCCGCCGCCCACGATCAACACCTTCTCCAGCCCTTTTTTCTCCACGCCGCGCAGGCTCACCCAGCGCGAAGCTGCGCCGGTAAGCAGGCGGGTGCGGTAGCGCGTCGCCAAAAACCCCACCAGCGAGAGACCTGCCGACAGGATCAGCATCCCATTTGGCACCAGGGCGCGCGTCCCCCAGGGTGTCAGTGTCACGCCCGGTGTGTTCTCCCCCGCCTGCGGGATGCCCAGCCACTGCGCGGGCAGCAGGTTGTTCAACAGCAGTGTGACTGCCAGCGAGATCATCACCCCCGGCAGCAGGTCAAACGCATCTGCAGCCCTGGCGCGCGACCAGACCACCCGGTTCACATGCAGCGCCGCGTTCACCAGGCTGTACAGCAAGGCGAAGATCAAAGCCAGCAGCAGTGCAGACCCCCAACCAACATGCAGCGGACCCAGCGTACGGTAAAACAACCCCGCAAGGATAAAGTTTGCCAGCGAGGTGAGCAAATCCATCACAAACCAGCTCACATGCCGGCGCATCAGGCGGGTAAACGGCCCCAGGAACAGGCTGCTTTCGGGTGGTTCCTGGCTGCCTTTGCGCGGCAGCATGATCATCAACGTCCAGAAAAGGATATCTACATCGCCCCAGAAACTGTGGTGGCGCACATACAGTTGGTCCAGCCGCAGCTTGCTGGGCAAAATCTCGCCCAGGTAAGTGTCCATCAGGCGGGCGCTCTCCAGCAGCGTCTCTTCATCGTGATACAGCACCGAAGCCGGGCTGGTGATCCCCGGGCGCAGCGAAAGGATCTCCTGTGCCGCCTCCGCCGGCCAGCTGCTGGCGATGTGTGGATCCTCCGGGCGCGGCCCCACCAGGCTCATCTCCCCCTTGAGCACGTTCCACAGCTGCGGCAGCTCATTCACCTTGCTGTCGCGCAGCCAGCGGCCAAATGGCGTGATGCGCGGATCATCCCGCGCTGTGATCTTGGGAACCGTCTCCCGTTCTGTGGGCTCGCGCATGGTGCGGAATTTCAGGATGCGAAAGACCTTACCTTCCTGCCCCACCCGCAGCCCGTGATAAAACACCGGTCCGGGCGTATCGCGCCGGATGCGCAGACCCACCCAGGCAAAAAAAGGCGCGAGAAGAAGCAGGCCTATCCCGCTGACCAGGATATCCAGCGCCCGTTTAAAGAACGCCTCAATCCTGCCGGTCCTCGAAGATGGGTCCGCCCTGTACCTTGAGAGGATGCGAATAGTCGCAGTTTCGCGCATATCTGTTTTGCGTACACGTGGCGACCAGCCAACTTTCCCGCGCCGGTGGCTGGTCTGAAATAATAGTGCTTTTAGTGTATCAAGAATGGGCGCAGAGTGCAAGGGGGTTAAGCCTGTTTTAATCTAAGTCGCCGGGTCTGGCGGCCAGGGCGGGGTCTTCCCCGTGCGGTCGCCCCAGCGGTTGGCAAAGCGCACCAGCCCCGCCAGGAACCCCAGCCCGTAGCTCAGGTGCAGGATGGCAAAGACGGGCGGCAGGTACAGCAGCGCCTGTGCCCCGCCGCGCCTGGCGCCCCACAGCGAAGCGCCCAGGTTTGCCAGCAGGTACGCCCCCACAATCGCACCCAGCAGCCAGCCGCCGTACGGCCGCCAGGCCAGCGCCAGGGGCGCCCCCAGCAGCAGCGAAAGCACAAACAGCGGCGGCACAAACTGCCTCAGGCTCATCTGGCGCGGGTGTTTTTGCAGCACGCGCACCTTCCAGAACCCGTACTGGTAATACTGCCGCCACAGCGCCCGCAGCGAACCGCGGCTGTAATAGCGTGAATGCACATCCGCCGCCAGCAGCAGCTTCATCCCCAGCCCCCGCAGCCGGTAATTGTACTCATCATCCTGGTTGCGCACTAGCTCCTCGTCATACAGCCCGGCGCGGCGCACCGCCGCCCGTGTATACGCCGGGAAAGGGATCGAATCCACCAGCTGCGTGCGCCCCTTCAGCGTGCGAAAAGCCGACCCGCCCACGCCAAACGGCGAGCTCATGGCCGCCGCGATCCAGCGCGCCAGCGTATTCTCACCCAGCGTCTCGGTCGAGCCGCCCACCCCATCCACCCCATCCACCTGCAGGTGAGCTGCGCAGCGGCGCACATAATCGCTGGCGATCTCGCAGTGCCCATCCACGCGCAGGAT
>CAZTMX010000050.1:0-16034 GCA_964614855.1 uncultured Anaerolineaceae bacterium
AGAGGTGCTGCGCGGCGAAGCAGTCGAGCCTTTAATGCCGGTGAAGGACGGCGCACTCATCCCAGCGCCGGCGGAATGGATGCCCGGCAGTCATCAACCTCCGGGAGGTAGAGAAGGTCTCCCGAGTGACGCCTTTCCCGAAGAGCCAGGGACTCCTCAGGCATCCGTTCTGGCACGTTCGCAGGTGCTGCCGCGTATAACGATCACCCCCAAGTCGGAAGCCTGGCAAACGGTCGGCAAGCCTGAGCAAAAAGTGGATGCGCTCAAGCTGGTACAGGGCAAACCGGCGTTTACTGCGGATATCGAGAAGCGCGGTATGCTGGTGGCGAAGGTGCTGCACAGCCCCCTGGCGCATGCCCGGATTGCAAACATCGATGCCAGCCGCGCCCTGGCGCTGCCGGGTGTGGCAGCTGTACTGACCTGGAAAGATCTGCCGCGCGTGGCGTTTTCTACAGCCGGACAGTCTGACCCCATCCCTGGTCCGCTGGACAGCTTTTCTCTGGACAACAAAGTGCGTTTTGTGGGCGACCGGGTGGCATTTGTGGCTGCAGAAACGGAGGCGATCGCCAACCAGGCGCTGCAGATGATCGATGTCACTTACGAGCCGCTGCCGGTGTTGCTAGACCCCGGTGAGGCGATGAAAGCTGGTGCGCCGCTGCTTCATGATGAACCCGAATTTGTCAATTTTACCGATTCCGATCCCAGCCGCAACCTGGCGGCATCTATTCGTATCGATATCGGGGATGTGGAAAAAGGGTTTTCTGAAGCGGATTTGGTTTTTGAAGAAGATTACGAGGTTTCTAAGGTACAGCAAGCGCATATTGAACCGCATGTGGTGGTCACCTATTGGGATGAGGATGACCGCCTGGTGATCCGCTCCAGCACACAGGTGCCGTTCCACGCTCGCCGCGTGCTAGCGCCGGTGCTGGGGTTGCCCATGAAGCGTATCCGGGTGATCAAGCCGCGCATTGGCGGCGGGTTTGGCGGAAAACAGGAAATCCTGGTGGAGGATATTGCTGCCCATTTGACCATCGCCACCGGACGCCCGGTGATCTTTGAATATTCGCGCGCTGAGGAATTTGAGGCTGCCCGCTCTCGCCACCCCATGCGCATTCATATGAAGACCGGCGTTAAAAAAGACGGTACGATCACTGCCAACGCCATGACGGTGTTGACGGATACCGGTGCATACGGCTGCCATGCCCTGACCGTCACCGGAAATACCGGGCACAAAGCCATGGCATTGTATGTCGGCGATGGAGCTTACCGCGCTGCGCCGAATATCCGTTTTTATGCCGATGTTGTTTATACCAACCACCCGCCGGCGGGCGCATTTCGCGGGTACGGCGTTCCACAAGGGTATTGGCCGGTGGAACGGCATATGGAAAAGATCGCTCGTTCTTTAAACCTGGACCCGATCGAGTTTCGCCTGAAGAATGCGCTGCGCGCGGGTGAGCTTCACCCATTCAGTACCGCCTGGAGTGAAGGGCGCGAACCGAGGCCCGAGACAATTGAGACCTGTGCTCTGGAACAGTGCGTGCAGCAGGGCATGGCGGTCACCGGCTGGGACCAGAAATACCCCAACCCGCACTGGCATCTTGTCGAAGGGAAGCCTCACCTGCGCAGGGGAATTGGTGTTGCTATGGTCATGCAGGGCACTGCCATCCCGTATCTGGATATGGGCGGCGCCAGCATAAAAATGAATGATGACGGTTCGTTTAACTTACTGGTCGGCGCCACTGACCTGGGTACGGGCTCTGATACTGTGTTGGGGCAGATGGCTGCTGAAGTTTTGGGTGCAGAACTGGAGGATATCATTGTCTACTCCTCCGATACCGATTTCACGCCATTTGATAAGGGCGCTTATGCCTCCAGTACGACCTATATTTCCGGAGCAGCAGTGGTGCGCGCTGCCGAACAAGCAGCAGAACGCATGCGTCACCGGGCGGCTTTGATGCTTAACCAGGAGCGTGCCCAATACGGTGAGGTGAAGGCTGAAGAAATCCGCTTGCACCAGCGCAAGGCAGTTGCACCAGATGGGCGCTTTGTCACCCTGGCGGCGCTAGCGACCCATGCGCTGCACCACGAAGAACAGGAACAGATCATGGGCACAGCATCCTTTGTGTCCCCCTCATCGCCGCCGCCATTTGCAGCACAATTTGCTGAAGTGACAGTCGATAGCGAGACAGGCGCTGTGGTGGTCGACAGGTTGGTCATGGTGTTGGATTCAGGTGTGATCGTCAACCCCATCACAGCCTCGGGGCAGGTGGAAGGCGGTATGGCACAGGCTTTGGGTTATGCCGTCAGTGAGGAAATGTGTTACGATGAGTTGGGCAAGGCGCGTGAATTGGATTTGCGCGACTATCATATTTTCTCCGCAGACGAAATGCCAAAACTTGAGACGATTTTTGTGGAAACCTTTGAGCCAAGCCATCCTTTTGGTGTCAAGGCGGTGGCAGAAATTCCCATGGATGGTGTGGCGCCAGCGGTTGGTAATGCGGTGTTGGATGCGTGCGGCGCAGCTGTTTTGGATATTCCAATTACGCCAGAAAAAGTATGGCGGTTATTGAAGATGAATACTCCACTATAATTCCCTGATGAGGGCGGAAGGATTGTCTATGAGTCGCATTTATGTGATAGGACATGTGAACCCGGATACCGATTCCATTGCATCGGCTATAGGTTATGCCTGGTTACTGCGTGAGCGAGACGGAGAGGATGTGGTGGCAGCGCGTGCAGGGGCAATTAACCCGCAAACCACCTGGGTGTTGAAACACCTGAATATGGAGCCGCCGATGCTGCTCACCGATGCTTCACCGCGCTTCCTGTCGGTCAACCGCCGCCTGGATACAGCGACGCCCGATTCGCCTCTGCGCGACGCCTGGACGATTCTAAACCGGACGGGGGGGATCGCGCCAATTGTCAACCCCGATGACGGTATGCCGACCGGTATGATTACCAGTCTGAGCCTATTTAATTTCTTTTTGAAACAGGTGGGTACGCATCCTCGCCGGCATGAGATCACCATCTCGCAAATCCTGGATTTGCCTTGTAAAGAAGCCTGTGACACGACTGTGCCTCGTTTTCAAGCTGGCACTCGCATACGCGATGTGATCAACCGCGTTTTACGGGAAGAACACAACGAATACCTGATCATCGATGAGAAGGGTATTTATTTAGGGGTCAGCACCCATCGAGATGTGCTCAGCCCCCCTCGCTTGCGACTTATCCTGGTGGATCACAATGAACCCGGGCAGGCATTGGGCGCACTAGAAGATGCCGAATTGCTCGAGATTCTGGATCATCACCGGCTGGGAAATATGTCCACGCATTCTCCGATCCGTTTTTCGGTGGATGTGGTGGGCAGCACCAGCACATTGGTCTCGGAACGGATTGAAGAAGCAGGGTTGAGCGCACCGCCGCACATCGCTGGATTGCTGCTGGCAGGTCTGTTGTCCGATACATTGATTTTTACTTCTCCAACTTCCACTGATCGCGACAGGTATGCGGCAGATCGTCTGAGGCGTTGGGCGTTTGTACGCAACAGCCCACTGGAAGGTGAAACGCTGCAGTCCTACGGCAGCCAGGTCCTGCAAGCCGGCACGGGTCTTTCCACGCGTGATCCAGATGTGATTGTGAGCACAGACTTGAAGCTTTACGAATCTAGCGGCTATGATTTTGCCATCGCACAGGTGGAAGTTACCGACCTGATGCAGCTGGATGAACACCTGGACAAGTTGAAAGCTGCCCTTGAAAGACTGCGGGTGGCGCGCGGGATGAGTTTTTGTATGTTGATGGTAACCGATGTGGTGAACTCATCCAGCCGCTTGCTTTTAGTTAACCCGCCGCCTTATTTAGATGACCTTCCTTATCCTCTGCTGCCGGATGGGACGCGATTGGCTGAAGGGGTTGTTTCGCGCAAAAAACAATTGCTGCCGGTTGTTTTGGGACTGCTTGAGAAATAAACCATGTCCATCTATCAAGACGTGGCAAAGCTCGAACAGGCAAACGGCGCTGGTGCATTGTGTACCATTATTCTCAGCAGTGGATCGACGCCGCGCCACACCTGCAGCAAGATGCTGGTGCTGGCAGATGGCTCGAGCACAGGCACCGTCGGCGGCGGCGAGCTAGAAAATCGGGTCAAAACAGCAGCGCTCCAGGCGATCCAGGATGGCAAGCCGCGCCGCCTGGAATATAATATGTCTGACCCTGGCAGAGGCGATCCAGGCGTCTGCGGTGGTCAGGTGGAGGTTTTTGTGGAACCTATCTTACCCAAACCAACCCTGGTGGTCATCGGAGCTGGGCATGTGGGCAAAGCCGTCGCACACCTGGCGCACTGGCTGGGATTTCGTGTTGTGGTCTCTGATGACCGGCAGGAACTGTGCACAGTAGAAGAAGTGCCTGGTGCGGATATCTACCTGCCCGGGGAGATGGCCGATTTACCCAAAATGCTGGATATCACCCCCTGGACTTACCTGGTGTTGACGACACGCGGGGTAGATACCGATGTTGCCGGGCTGCCTGCCCTGTTGGAGACCCCTGCAGCCTATGTTGGCGTGATCGGATCGCGGCGGCGATGGGCGACAACCTGTAAGGAATTGACTGCCAAAGGCATCAGCCCCGAAAAACTGGAGCGTGTTCGTTCTCCGATTGGTTTGGAATTGATGGCGGAGACACCCGAAGAAATTGCGGTCAGCATAATGGCTGAGATCATCATGATACGTCAGGGCGGCAACGGTGGTCTAATGTCCATTAAGAGATAGCTCGTCCTGGGATTGGAGCAAATTATGTGGCAAAAATATTACAGCGTAGCCAGCACTCAAGAAGCGCTACAAGTCCTGGCAGAATACGGCGCCAAAGCGCGCATCATCGCTGGCGCCACCGATTTAATGTTGGAGATGGAGCGGGGTGTGCGCAGCGGGATTGAAGTCCTGGTGGATGTCTCGCGCGTCAATGGTTTGGATAAAATTTATCTGGATGAAGATGATTTTATTCACATTGGTCCAATGGCCACTCATAATGCCTGTGTGGCTTCAGATTTAATCATAAAGCGCGCCTTTCCCCTGGCCCAGGCGGCCTGGCAGGTGGGTGCGCCGCAAATTCGCAACCGCGGCACAGTCGCTGGCAACCTGGTGACAGCTTCGCCAGCCAATGACACAATTACTCCCTTGATGGCTCTGTGCGCCCGGGTGCGCCTGGCTTCGCTGCGCGGGGAGCGAACGGTGAACCTGGAAGATTTTTACACCGGTGTGCGGCGAACGGTAATGGAAGCGGATGAAATGCTGGTAGATATCTCCTTCCCGGCGATGACAGAACAGCAGCGCGGGGCTTTTGTTAAACTCGGGTTGCGGCGGGCGCAGGCGATTTCGGTAGTAAACGCAGCAGTCTTGTTGACTTTTGCCGAGGATGGTGCAGGGGCATTGACTGAGCAGCGTGTGGTGGATGCTCGCATCACCCTGGGCGCTATCGCACCCACCATTATTCATGCGGATCACGCGGAGATTTACCTGGTTGAGCGAAATTTGGACGAGTCGAACATTGGGCATGCAGCGGAGCTGGCGCAGCAAGCCGCCCAACCGATCGACGACGTGCGCAGTTCGGCGGCATATCGCAGCGAAATGGTGCGGGTGTGCGTCAGCAGGGGGTTGAGAGCCATCGCCCAGGGCAGCGAGAGGCAAGGTCTGCCTGAGCAGCCTGTTTTGCTGTGGGGAAAAAACACTTCGGCTATGGCTGAGCCATTATCGCAGGATTATTACCATTATCCTCAAACCCCTATTGTGACCAGGATCAACGGTAAGATGATGACCTTTGAAAGCGGTCAGCAAAAATCCCTGCTGCGGCTCTTGCGCGAAGATGCGGGTCTGATTGGCACAAAAGAAGGCTGCGCAGAAGGAGAATGCGGCGCATGCACTGTCTTTTTGGATGGCCTGGCGGTGATGAGCTGCCTGGTGCCGGCGGTGCGTGCCCACGGCGCAGAGATTGTTACCATCGAAGGACTGGCAGATGATGGACAGCTCCACCCGGTACAGCAGGCATTTATTGACGAAGGCGCCGTGCAGTGCGGTTACTGCACCCCCGGGTTCATCATGTCCGCAGCCAAGTTGTTGGAAGAACGCCCATCGCCCACTCGCAACGAGATTGAACAGGCGATTACCGGCAACTTGTGCCGCTGCACGGGGTACTATAAAATCATGAAGGCAATCGAGCAAGCCGGACAGGTGAAGAAACCGGTATAGCAGGTTTTTCGTGGAGCAATCGGCATTGGATTTTGCCGGGTAAAAGAGCGAATAAATGGAGCGAACAGTCCCCAGCACGGCATCAGAAGAAATTGAGCTTTATATGCGTACTTACTATTCACTGCTGCGTTCCTCGGCAGAAGTGAAGATCCGTACGCTGGAAGAAGTTCATGCAGGGATGAATTCCTTGCTGCACCCGGCTGCGCGTAAACCGGAGCCGGATATGTCGGCATTTATTTACGCGCTGCTGCGCTTGCCCGATTGCGTACCCGATGCCCAATTGTTTGTATTAGGGCAAAGCCCCGAAGTTTTCTTAAGATCGGGTTTTGGTGATGTGAGTTTGTGGACAGAGGTTGCAGCAGCAGCACGCCGCAGACGTTGCTATTATGACGGCGAACGAACCCTGGCTTGTTTTATCGCCAGCCGGTCGGATATTGATGATATAGTCCCGATTTTGACGGCCTACCAGATCGAGTGGAATAAGCTGCATTTTATTTTGCGACGCGCCCCTAATGACTTAGATCTTGATGCGCTTTGGGAGCTGCCGGATGGTTATTCTCGATTGGCTGAACTGTTAAAGGTCAGCACGGAAGACCTGGACCGCCTGTCAGCAATTTGGAGTGATGATTTGGTTGAAAGGTTGCACCGGATTGCCCAACAACCTTGTGATTTCCGCATCCAGCTGCTCAGCGGGTCACTTAATGAATATCGCAGGGCGACCTATGCCTGGTGTTCCAATATTGAAAGAAAATCTCCCGGCATCCACGACCGCCCGGTGTACTTCCTTTCGAGCAATACCCACAGCGCGACCAATGTGCTCAGCGGTTTTGCCTTGCAGCACCAGGAAGAGTTGGTCAACTTTGTGGAACATTCCGGTAATGTGGGTCTGGTAAACGACTGGCGGGATATCCAAAATGACAGGCTGCTTACAGGAAGGGAAAACTTTCTTTACTATGTTATGAAGAAGTACCAACGCACCAGAAAGGGCCAGCACCTGGTGCAAAAGCAAAAGGATTTTGAGAAATCTGTGGGAATTATCCGAGTTCCAAGCAGCCACTCCTTCAACGTCGAAGCCCAGATCATTCCCTTGAGATCCCTGCCGCTGCTGGAGATGGACCCGCGCCTGGGAAATCAAGATTGGTTGCAGCATCTGCGGGAAAGCGATGCTGTGTTATTAAATATCGACTACCCGTTGGGTCTGTCTGCTTACAATATATTGACCGAGGTGGCTTTGCATGTCCGCTCTATCCTGGGAGTTTATGTGATGGGCAAAGCCGCTACATTAAACGCGGTAATTGGCGATGTGATGATCTCCAATGTTGTGCACGATGAACACTCTCGCAATACATTTTTGTTCCCCAACTGTTTTAGCGCTGCCGATGTCGCCCCGAACCTGGTGTACGGCACCGTGTTGGACAATCAGAAAGCCATGACTGTGCAAGGGACCTTTCTCCAGAACTCAGATTACATGGATGTCTTTTACCGTGAAGGCTACACGGTGATTGAGATGGAAGCAGGTCCATTCCTGTCGGCGGTGTTCGAAATGCACCGCCCAACCCGGCACCCGGTGAATGAAATTATCAATCTTTACGCGTTGCCGTTTGATATGGGTATCTTACACTATGCATCCGACACACCCCTGGGCAAGGGGAAAAACCTGGGCGCAGCCAGCCTGTCCTACTACGGGATGGATTCGACTTATGCAGTGACTCTGGCAATCCTGCGGCGGATTTTCTTGCAGGAAACAGAGCGATTAAATCAACTGGCGGTTCACCGGGGTTAATATCTAACCGGTAAACCGCCAGGGTGTATCTTAATATCCCCAGGTGCGATCAGCCTTTGGCGGCTGCATCCGTAATTTCCAACGCCTTATCCAGGATCGCAAAACCTTCTTCCAACTCTTCCTCGCTGATGATCAAAGGAGGGATAACCAACACGGTGTGCCAGTGGGTGTACAGGTACACGCCGTGGTCGGTCATATACTTCTTGAAGGCGTTCATTTCGGGGCTGCTGCTGTTGAAAGGCGCCATGGGCTCTTTGGTCTTACGGTCGCGCACCAGTTCCAGGATGCCAAACAAACCGATCGAGCGCACCTCTCCCACGGAAGGGTGCTGCTCGCCCAGGTCATTGAGCTTTCTGCGCATAATGCGGCCCATCTGGGCGGAGTGTTCGATAAGAGCATCTTGCTGCAGCACCTGGATATTCGCCACGGCTGCTGCCAGGGAAATCGGGTGGGAGTTGTAGGTCAAACCGCCCTGGAAAACGCGGTTGTTGAAGAAATCAGCGATCTCAGGCCGCATCCCAACTGCACCGAGTGGGGCGTAGCCTGAGGTCAAACCTTTTGCCATGGTCATCAAATCGGGGACTACATCCCAGTGGTCCACGGCAAACCAACGCCCGGTGCGCCCGAAACCGCTCATTACCTCATCGGAAATCATCAGGATTTTGTAGCGGTCGCATAAGGCGCGCACACCTTGCATGTAACCTTCCGGGGGGATGATGATACCGTTTGTGCCGGTGACGCTTTCAAGCAGCACGGCAGCAATGGTATCCGGACCTTCATACTGGATGATTTCTTCGAGATGGTTGAGATAATCCTGGGTGAAATCCGCTTCTGAGATATCTGGATTGGTGCGGTGCAGGGTGGAGCGGTAGCGGTAAGGGTCGAGGAAATGGACCACCCCGGGCATGGTATTCGGTTCCCAGGCAGTGCGGCGCGGGTCGCCTGTGGCAGCCATGGCTCCTGCCGTGGCGCCGTGATACGAGCGGTAACGGGTCAGGATTTTGTGTTTACCTGTGTAAGCGCGTGCTAATTTGATGGCATTTTCATTTGCATCTCCACCCCCCAGGGTAAAGAGGAAGCGAGAGATATCCCCCGGGGTGATCTCAGCGAGCAATTTGCCTAGTTGAGCCCGCGGCCGTGTCGCCATGGGCGGACCGGCAAACGGCAATTCGCGCGCCTGGTCGATGATCGCCTGGATGACATGCTTATTTCCATGACCGATATTGCAACACATGACCATGGAATTGAAATCCAGGTAACGTTTGTCGTTGATATCCCAAAAATAAACCCCCTTAGCGCGTTTTACCGCGATCGGGGAGACTTTTGCCTGGGCAGACCAGGTCCAGAAGCCGTGCTCCATGGAGAGGGGCAGAATTTCCGCATCAGAGAGTTCGTACATATGACCTCGCAAATGAGATGAAAGGGTAACTTGATCACAGATCGTGCTAATCCTATCACAGATAAGCAGCCGAGATAAGGTCAGATCGCGCCTCTCTTCTCGTGAAATAAATCAGTTATGATTGTATATTGACAAGCAAACATAAATTATATATACTACAAACACAAACGGACACAACTGGCCTATTAAGCAGGAGCTTTCAGATATGACTTTCTTGTTGCAGGAAGAACGACGGCGAGAAATTTGTGAAATTGTCAATGCAAATGGAAAGATAACCATCGCTGAGATTTGCAGCCTGTATGATGTCTCGGAAATGACTGCGCGTCGCGATCTGCGGGACCTGGATCGCGAGGGTTTTTTGCGCAGGGTTCACGGAGGTGCGGTCATTGGCATAGGTCGAAGTTATGAGCCTTCTCTTAAACTGCGTTCCAGCCTGGTTCCAGATATCAAACAGGCAATAGGCAAGAAAGCTGCTGAACTGGTCCAGGATGGTGACAGTATTGCCCTGGACACAGGAACTACGAACCTTGAACTGATACGTGCGTTAAAGGACCGGCGGGGTCTGACAATTGTGACTTCCAGCTTGCCGATAGCAAATGAAGTTGTGAGTTCATTTTCGTTAGAAAACCAGGTTCGCTTGATCTTGGCCGGTGGTATAGTCCGTCCTGGCGAGTTCTCTATGATAGGTGAGATTTCTCAAAACACTTTTCGTGAATTTCATGTGGATAAGGCTTTTATTGGCGTCGGTGGTATCAGCATGAAAGATGGTTTGACAGAATACAATATCGAGGACGCTGCCATCAAGAAGATCCTAATCGAGAGTGCCCAGGTGCGTATTGTATTGGCTGACAGTACCAAAATTGGCCGGACAACTTTTGCCTCCATTGCTCCTCTTACAGCTATTGACCGCCTGGTAACCGATAGCCGCATATCAGAGAATGCTTTGGATGAGTTCACCGTTCTTGGTATCGATGTGATCGTGGCGGAAGCATAGACTACCTCTGGAGGATTATATGGCGCAGTGGATTGATGAGATGTTTGGCAATCAAAAACCGGTCATTGCAATGGCGCACTTGCCTGCTTTGCCTGGAACACCTCGCTTCAATGCGCAAAAAGGGGTGGATTTTATAGTCGAACATGTCATGCGTGATGTGGAAATTCTTTTGGCAGAAGGCGTCGACGGGATCCTGTTCTGTAATGAAGATGATCGCCCGTATGTATTCGAGGCAGGAATTGAACAGGTTGCGACAATGGCGCGCGTGATCACCGAAGCCCGCCCGCGAGGCATCCCATTTGGCGTCGATTTTTTGTGGGATCCGATTGCTGCAATGGCAATCGCCAAAGCAACCGGTGCGTTTTTTGTGCGAGAAGTTCTATCGGGGGCATATGAGTCGGATATGGGTCTCTGGTCGCCAAATGCCGGGAAATTATTGCGCTTTCGCCGCAATATTGATGCGACAAATATTCGTGTTTTCTTCAATATTGTGCCCGAATTTGCCAGTGCATTGGGTGAGCGAAATGTTGTTCAACGGGCTCGCAGTGCTGTGGTTTCATCCATGGCTGATGTTTTGTTGGTCTCTGGCGCGATGGCTGGCGCGGAACCTGATTTTGATTTGATAATGGAAGTCAAGAATTCGATAATGGATACCCCAGTATTCTTAAACACTGGCGCAAAAATTGAAAATATCGCTCGCTATTTATCCATTGTAGATGGTGTAATCGTAGGATCAGGATTGAAGGTGGAAGGATACACCTGGAACGGTATAGATCGGGAGCGTGTGCAGCGATTTATGGAACAGGTGGATTTGGCGAGAAATCGATCTTAGAGAACTTGGAATTCTGATGAGTTTTACCATGCCTCAAATCAAATCTTTATATATTCTTTATGTCGCCGTTACGAAATCTTTACTCAAAGCGGATACACTGTAGCTATGGGAACAACTAATCTCGCATTAAGTATTTTCTATGCTCCCAAACCTGCTTATTCACTTGCTTTCGCCTGCAGGCAGATTCACCCTGTCGTCGCAAATCCCCAGTTGCCTGTTTCCAACAAACCAATTTATTTCGAAACGCTTCTCAGCATCGAAAAGTAATAATGTCCTTCTTTTGATGAGACAAAGTAAGTCTCGAAATGCGGAAATTTTTACCAATTAGATATCTGACAACCTGATAGGTCGTTATAAAAAATTGTGAATAGAATCACTATTCACACGAAATGAAAGGAAAAATGATGCGCACAAAAATCCAGGCTCACTATGTAATCGGTTATGCGGATGGCGATCATGTTCTGTACAAAGATGGGGAATGTGTTTATGAAAATGACCGGGTCATCTATGTTGGGTATGATTTCCCTGGAGAAGTAGATGAGATTATTTCCGCCAACACATCACTGCTCAGCCCTGGCTTTATTGATCTTAACGCCTTGGGTGATATTGATCATGATATCGTCCATGTAGAGGCGCCGCCAGAGCTGCGCAAATCCCTTTTATGGTCCTCGGAATACACACTGGGCGGACCGCATGAAGTGATGACGGCTGAGGAAGAGGCTTTTAAATCTCTGTATGCCTATGTCCAGTTAATCCGCAACGGCACAACCACTGCAATGCCGATCACATCGGTTTTTTATAAACGATGGGCAGAAACATATGAAGAGCTGGCTGCCGCAGCTGAACATGCAGGAAAGCTCGGTCTGCGCATTTATCTTGGACCCAGCTACCAGTGCGGGATGCGCATGGTGATGCCGGATGGCTCAATCCAGGTTCACTGGGATGAAGAAGAGGGTAAAGCCGGGCTTAAGCGAGCGGTAGATTTTGTCAAGAATTTCGATGGTGCTTACGGCGGTCTGGTGCGAGGGATGTTAGCGCCTGAGCGTATTGAAACACAAACCCCTGAGGTTTTGCAAGAAACACGCCGCTGGAGCGATGAACTGGCCTGTCCTTTGCGATTGCATGCTGCGCAAGGAGCCTATGAATACGGCGAGATCCGCCGCAGACATGGAAAGACGCCTGTTCGCTTTTTGTATGATTTGGGCTTTCTAGGCCCGCGTGTCTCTATCCCGCATACCGTGTACGTAAACGGTTACAGCGGTGTCAGTGAAGGCGAAGGGGACGACCTGGTATTACTGCATGACACGCAGACCAGTGTGATCCATTGCCCGGTGATTATGACCAGGCATGAGAGCGCTATGGAATCGTTTGGGCGTTATACCCGTGCGGGTGTACGCATTGCGTTGGGGACGGATACCTTCCCACCAGATGTTCTGCAAAATATTCGCCTGGGAAGTTACGTGGCGCGCGTTGTTGATAAATCTACTGAAGATAATACTTTTGCAGACCTGTATCGTGCAGCTACCTTGGGCGGGGCACAAGCTCTCGGTCGAGATGACCTGGGTCGTTTGGCTCCCGGCTCAAAAGCCGATATGATCCTGATAAATCTGGGCGATTTCCATTTTGGCAATCTTGATGACCCCATCCGTACTTTGATGATTAGCGCAAGTGGTCAGGATGTTCAGACGGTCATTATCGACGGCAAAGTTGTGATGCAGGATCGCGTCATCCCTGGAATTGACCTGGATGAACTGAAGCGCAAAGGCCAGGCTTACTACGATAAGATGCGAATGGGTTATGTAGAAAGAGATTTCAAACATCACACCCTGAGCGAGTTGATCCCAAGCTCGTTTCGAATTATGGAGAGGAGGTGATATTCCCCAAAAGTAATTATGTTGTTCAATAAGAAACATCCAATTTCCAAATCTTATATTGACTATCGTAAGGAGAAGTAAAAATGAAACATTACAAGTTGTTCGCCTTTTTGGTTGTGGTAGCCATGCTTTTCAGCGCTTGCGCACAGCCCACTGCTGCGCCGGAAGCCCCCGCTGCGCCAGCTGAACCGGCAGCCACCGAAGCACCGGCTGCCGAAGCCCCAGCAGCTGAAGCCCCCGCTGCGCCTGCTGAACCTGCAGCCACCGAAGCACCTGCTGCTGAAGCCCCAGCTGCTGAACCTCCTGCAGAGGCAGAAAATGATACCCTTGTACTGGCTGCCCCGTCAGATATGCTCAGTCTGGATCCACACGTACAGACCGGTATGTATCCTGCACGTTCTGTTATGCAGTGGGTCTTTGATGTATTGGTTCGATCGGAACGCGATGGTTCGCCAACCGGTGAACTGGCAAAAGAATGGGCTCAGATCGATCCTTTGACCTGGGAATTCAAACTGGTAGAAGGCGTCCTATTCCAGAATGGTGAGCCTGTCAACGCTGAAGCGGTCAAGTATTCCTTTGATCGTATGGGTGATGAAAACCACGTTGGATATATGCAGATTTTCAAGCAAACGAAGCTGCAAGAAGTCAAGGTTATCGATGAGTACACCGTACAAATGGTCACCGAAGAACCTGCACCTGAGCTTCTGTTCTGGCTCTCCGAATCTTTCATCGTCCCGCCAAAATACTACAGTGAGACCGCTGCTGAGACACTCGCTCTGGAACCAATAGGCTCTGGACCTTACAAATTTGTCGAATGGGTAAAAGACGATCACTTGACTTTTGTAGTCAACGAAGAATACTGGCAAGAACCAGCCAAGATCAAGAATGTTGTTCTACGCATCATCCCTGAAGCTACAACTCGTATGAATGAGTTGATTGCTGGTAACGTCCACTTCATCACCGCCTTGAACGCTGAGCAATTTGCTGCCATCGATACCGATAAATCTGACCCCTTGAGCGTACAATCATGGCGCAAGATGCATATCGGTCTTGGCCAGACAACCATCGAGCCGCTGAAAAACAAGCTTGTTCGCCAGGCATTAAATTATGCTGTTGACAAAGAAGCGATCATTGATGGCTTGATGGGCGGCGCTACCAATCCGCTGCAGAGTATGGTCAATGCACCCCAAAATAACCCCGCTTTGGAGCCCTATCCGTATGACCCGGAAAAAGCAAAAGCACTGCTAGCCGAAGCTGGATATCCGGATGGTTTCTCGATGAAACTTCAGGCATCCTCAGGCCTATATGGCAATGACAAGGATGTGGCCCAGGCAGTTGCCCAGTACTTTGGTGACATTGGTGTCGAAACCGAGGTGGAGATCATTGAAAGCGGCAAGTTCATCGATGATGTTCTGTATGGTTACAAGGTTGAAGACGCAAACTACATGGGCTGGGGCACCTATATTGTTTTAGGTCCGCAATTGGCCACAATTACTTGCGATCACCTTGATAATGATATTAAATTCTGTGATCCTGAGTATGATGAGCTGGTAAAGTTGGCAATTCCTGAAACCGATCTGGCAAAGCGACAGGAATTAAGCTACCAGGCTCAACAGATAATCTGGGATGATGCACCCTGGGTCTACCTTTTCCGCCTGCCCTTCTTTATGGGCATCAGCAGCGAAGTAAGCTGGGAACCTCATCCTGCGCTGTATGTAGATGTTATGGAGTTCTATTTCAAATAAATCCTTCTGGTAAGGATAATTAGGTCGGGTTGGGTACTGCGGATAAAGAAAATTCGCAGTACCTCAACCCTATCATGGAAAGGAGGAATCGCTTATGTGGAGTTTCCTCGCTCGTCGAATATTACAAGCGATCACAGTCTTGCTTGGGGCGACGCTGGTGGCCTTTTTCGTCACGCGCGCTACTGGCGATCCGGTGAATTTGTTACTGCCAGAGACCGCTACAGATGAACAAAGACAGGCATTGCGAGTACGCCTGGGGTTAGACCAGCCGATTATTACCCAATATACACGCTATTTATCGGATATTCTTCAAGGTGATTTCGGCAACTCCATACGCCACGAGGTGCCGGTTGCAGACCTAATTTGGGAGCGTATGCCAGCCACGTTAGAACTTGCATTGGCCGGGATGGCTCTAACCATCATTTTCTCATTTCCCTTAGGAATTTTTATCGCGCTAAAGCGTAACACGATCTGGGATTTACTCGGAACAACATTTTCGTTGCTCGGCCAGGCAATGCCAACATTCTGGACCGGTTTGATGTTGATCCTGATATTTGCTGTTGGACTTGGGTGGTTGCCTGTATCTGGGCGGGATACCTGGCAAAATCTTGTTTTGCCTGCTACTGTTTTAGGAATTTATAGCACAGGCCGTATTACCCGCCTGGTTCGTTCGGGTATGTTGGAAGTCTTGGGAAAAGAATATATCCGGACAGCCCGTGCCAAAGGTTTGATGGAAAATGTTGTTGTGTGGGTTCATGCGCTGCGGAATGCATCCATCCCGGTTGTCACCATGTTGGGTTTGGAATTCGCCTCCATGCTGAGCGGCGCTCTGATTATCGAGATGGTTTTTGCCTGGCCAGGATTGGGTCGCCTGGTAGTGACATCGGTTTTCTCGCGAGATTTTCCTGTGGTTCAAGGCGTGGTTTTGACCTATGCCGTGATATTTGTGGTTTCCAACCTGGTTGTAGATATGGTGTACTCTGTGTTGGATCCGAGGATTAGTTACCAATGAGCACCACAACTTTAGATACCGTTTCACAAGCAAAGAAGATTTCAGGTTTTGAGTACCTGAAACGCCGGATTCTTAAAAGTCCTGCGGGTATGTTTGGGTTAATCGTAGTTCTTCTGGTAATCCTAACAGCAATATTTGCCGACCAGATTGCACCCAACG
>CAZTMX010000051.1:0-15992 GCA_964614855.1 uncultured Anaerolineaceae bacterium
AGGCTGGTTAAGACGATCAATATTAAAATCTTGGGAAAGGTTTTTTGCAATTTCATTCCAGGTACTCCTCATTTTGAGCATGATGCGCCCAAATTTATCTCTATTTGACAACCCTCCGATTATGCCATCTTTTCACAACCATCGCAAGGTGCGTTTGGTGAGTCTTATTTAATCAAAATACCCCCGGATTGGCTCCGGGGGTGAGGTCAAACGGTCTTAAAAACCTAAAACAATTTCAATACTGCGTTTGTTGCCCAGCCAATTAAGGGTGCGGAGAATATGCTCAATACCACTACGCCAATGGCTGTCGCATAGGCGGTGAAAACCAGCCAGCGTTCCTTGCGCACCTGGGGCTCGCCATCACGCATGTACATGACCACCACCACGCGCAAGTAGTAGTAAGCCGATACCAATGAAGTGAGCACACCAAGCAGCGCCAGGCCCAGGTAGCCGCCCTCCACCACCGTGCGGAAGAGATAAAACTTACCCAGAAAACCCAAGGTGGGCGGCACACCGGTAAATGACAACATGGCTACGGTCATGACAGCTGCCAGAGCCGGGTGTGTGCGCCCCAAACCGGCAAAACCATCGATGGAATTGCCTTCATAACGATCGTAATCGGGGGACTTCCGCTCAACGGCAATCACCACAGCCCAGGCCGCAAAGTTCGTAAAGGCATAGGCAGCCAGGTAGAAAAGCGCCGATGCGACCGAATTGGCGGTGACATCTTGCTGGCCAAAGGGAACAAGGGCCATCAGGATATACCCGGCGTGGGCGATGCTGGAATATGCCAGCAGGCGCTTGATATTCTTCTGGGCGATCGCCACCACATTCCCCAACACCATGGTGAACGCCGCCAGCCCCCATAAGACCGGTGCAATATCTGCTGCCAGCACCGGGAAAGCCAGGACAAACACACGCAGCAGTGCAGCAAAACCAGCCACCTTGGCGCCGACAGCCATAAAGGCAGTCACTGAAGACGGTGCGCCGTGATACACATCCGGGGTCCACATATGGAAAGGAACCACAGCCACCTTGAAACCCAGCCCGACCAGCACCAGCGCTGCGCCAAACAGGAGCAGCGTGGTATCCGCCGCCCCACTGGCGATCGCAGCTACAATTGCGCTTATCCCGGTGGCGCCGGTGGCACCAAATACCAGAGCGGTGCCAAAAAGGACAAACCCAGATGAGAAAGCCCCCAAGAGGAAATACTTCATGGCGGCTTCTGATGAAACCAACTTGGGAATGGCGATGCCCGCCAGGACATAGAGCGGAATGGAAAGCAGTTCCAGCGCCAGGAAGATCACGATCAGGTCAGCACTGAGGCTCATCAGCATCATCCCCAGCAGGGAAAAGAGCAGCAGGGTGTAATACTCTCCACGCTCAAAATCCATACGTTTGAGGTAATCATACGCCAATGCAATCCCCGCCAGACCGCTGACCAGCAAGACGATGTTCAGATAGTTGGCGAAATCATCAGCTTGCACCATCCCGCCAAACCCAGAAACCGGTTTGCCGATGCGGGCGATGACAAAACCCAGGGTGACAAGCAGCCCCAGCGCCGCAAGGGCAGCTGTAAGCCCCTTGCGATCCTTGGGAATAAACAGGTCAACCAACACCAGCGCGCAAACCCAAACCGTCAGGACAATCAGCGGGAGGATCGCTTCCAGAGAGACAAAGATATCTACAGGCATAATACACTCCAGATGCGCCAGGATTTATCATTCCATCCCAGCGCTTGACTCCAGATCAGATCAGGGTATGCCAGCTATTGCAGCGGTTTGTATTGCCGCCACGAGTTGGTCCACGGCTGGCGCCATCAAAGCAAAGAACGGTTTTGGATAAAGACCAATCCAGAAAATCAAGACGAGAAGCGGAACCAGTGTGAGTACCTCGCGCCAGTTCAAATCTTTCAGATTGCGGTTCTCATCTTTTGTAACCGGACCAAGGAATAGCTTTTGGAACATATACAGGATATAGACTGCCGCCAGGATCACACCGATGGCAGCCAGCCCGGCAAACCAAACCGAACCCAAAGCCCCACCCGGCTGGCCAGCGCCCCAGGCGCCGAGCAAGATGGCAAATTCACCCACAAAGCCGTTCAAACCCGGCAAGCCCATGGAAGAGAGGGCGACGATCAGGGTCAGGGTGCCGTAAACCGGCATCACCTTCCATAGACCGCCGAAAGCATCCATCTCCCGGGTGTGCCGGCGCTCATAGATCATACCGACGATAAGGAACAAGGCGCCTGTGCTCAAGCCGTGGTTGATCATTTGCAGAATACCACCTTGAATACCCTGTGAATTCAAAGCAAACAAACCCAACATCACAAAACCCAGGTGGCTTACGGAGGAATAAGCAACCAGTTTCTTTACATCTTTTTGTGCATAGGACACAATCGCACCGTAGATGATCCCGATGACAGCCAACCCCGCCATCCAGGGCGCCAACTGAATGGCAGCCTTGGGGAAGAGAGGCAGGTTAAAGCGCAGGAAACCATATGTGCCCATTTTTAGCAGAACACCCGCCAGGATGACCGAACCCGCTGTTGGCGCTTCCACATGGGCATCTGGCAGCCAGGAATGCAGCGGCCACATAGGCACTTTGATGGCAAAGGCTGCTGCAAAGGCCAGGAAAAGCCAGAATTGCAGGTTAGCCGGGATCCCGCCGGCAGCAATTAATTCGGGCATGGAGAAGGTGCCCTGCTGGATACCCAGCCACAGGATCGCCAGCAGCATCAAAATCGAACCTGCCATGGTGTACAGGAAGAACTTGATGGCGGCATACATGCGCCGCTGCCCGCCCCAAATACCGATCAAGAAATACATCGGCACCAGGGTGAATTCCCAGAAGACATAGAACAGGAACAAATCCTGCGCCAGGAATACCCCGGTCATACCCACTTCCAGCAGCAGGAAGAAGAGCATGAAATCTTTGACCCGGTCTTCCACAGCGGTCCATGTCGAAAGGATCGAGATAGGCGTCAGGAAGGTGGTCAAGAGTACCAGCAAGATGCTTAACCCATCTACGCCCAGGTGGTAAGAAATATTCCAATCCGCCACCTGGATCCAGGGCTGGTTGATCACCAACTGTAAGCCTGGGTCAGAAGGCTTGAATTGCATCAGGACTGCAAGCGAAATTCCAAACGTGATCAAAGAAGTGATCAACGCCACCCAGCGAGCGGTATTTTTTTGTTCCGCCCGCAAGAAGAGCATCACCAGCGCCCCCAACAGGGGGAAGAAGGTGACCAGGGTCAAAGGGTGTAGAAGATAGTTCATAACTTTTCCTCCGCCGGCTTTTTGATTCCCGAATTTTTATCCATACAGGGTCAGGAACCAAGCACAAAGGCCTTTCTTTTTAGTTTTAGCGTAGGGCCAAGTATCCCAAAATGATGACCACGCCCACAAAAATTGATAATGCATAATTCCGTACATAACCGGTTTCCAGCTTGCGGAAAGCCCCGGCCATATTCTTGGCGGCATCGCCCAGTCCGTTCGCGATAGCGTCAATACCACCCAGGTCGACGCGCACAGCCAGCACGCGCGCCAGAAGGCGAAAACCACCGGCAATGACCACATCGTGGAACCAGTCATGCCAGAAACGCCAATCGATCACATCCGCCATAAAGCGGGAGAGGGCGACATACGGGTTGAGGATGACCTCCCAATACAGCTCGTCCACATACCATTTGTTTTTCAACACTGTGAAGAACGGTCCAAGGAAAGCCCGCAACGGGTCATCCGGACGCCTGGCTGCCGGCGTAAGCAAGAATTCTTCGTAACGCTTCGGTCTGTAAACCAACCAGGCCAGGAAGATCGCCAGGAGCGCCAGCCCAGTGCTGATGCCTGCCACCAGGAGATTAAACTCTCCTTCGTGGATATGCTCAATCGTGTGCTCCAGCCATTTGGTGAAGGTGTGCAGCCCGGGCAGGTTCAGCGCACCGCCAAAAACCGATAATGCAGCCAGCACCATCAGCGGCACGGTCATCACTGCCGGGCTTTCTTCTGCATGCTCTGCAGCCGGGCTGCGGGGCTTGCCAAAGAAGACCATCAAAATCTGGCGTCCCATGTAGAAAGCCGTCAGAAAGGCAGCCGCAGTCAGCAAGCCGTAAGCTGTCGGGTTGAGCATGCTGGCTTCTGCCAGGATTTCATCCTTTGACCAGAAACCCGCAAACACCGGTATGCCCGCCAGGGCGACTGCGCCGATCAGGTACACCCAGAAGGTGACCTTCATGCGGTCCTTCACACCGCCCATATTGCGCATGTCTTGCGGGTCTAAATCGTGTCCCTGGCCTTTGACCAGTTTCTTCAGCCGCGCATCGTGTAGCACATGGTGGTGGCCGCGTTCCAGCCCCTGGATCACCGAACCGGCTGAAAGGAACAACAAAGCTTTGAAGAAGGCATGGGTTACCAGGTGGAACATCCCTGCAACAAAAGCGCCCATCCCGACCGCGGCAACCATAAAGCCCAGTTGGCTGATGGTTGAATACGCCAGAACTTTCTTGATATCAAATTGCGCTACCGCGATCGTAGCAGCAAACAGCGCAGTGATCGCGCCTACCATCGCCACCGTGTTTTGCGCCTGCGGTACTTCGAAATACAGCGCATTGGAGCGCGCCACCAGGTAGACGCCTGCGGTAACCATGGTCGCAGCATGGATCAAGGCTGAAACAGGAGTGGGGCCAGCCATCGCATCCGGCAGCCAGACAAACAGGGGGATTTGCGCAGATTTTCCCGCCACACCCAACAGCATGAATAACGTGATCGCCAGGATAGCCCCCGGCATGACGGCAGCTACTTCGGGTGCGCGCTCAAACACCGTTTTGAATTCAAAGGAACCGAAAGCCCAGAACATGGTGAAAGCCGCGATCAGGAAGCCAAAATCGCCAATACGGTTGGTGATAAAGGCTTTTTTGGCTGCCAGGGCGTTGCCAATCCCATCTTTGCCCTTGTCGTACCAAAAACCGATCAACAGGAAGGAACATAAACCCACACCTTCCCAGCCGACAAATAACATCAAGTAGTTATCGCTGCTGACCAGGATCATCATCATGGCGATAAACAGGTTCATAAACACAAAGAAACGGCGGTAACGGCTGGGATCGCCGTTGTGGCGTACATCTTCGTGCATATAACCGATGGCGTAGATGTGAATGAGGGTACCCACGCCAGCCACAACCAACATCATGGTTGTCGAGAGAGTATCCACCTGGAAAGCCCAACGCAACTGCAGCTCTCCAATCGTGATCCAATCGGCGATTGGCACAACCATGCCTTCAGGGTGCCCCATCAGGGAAACAGCCTGGAGTACCGCCACCACGAAAGACAAACCGGCTGCAATACTGGCAATCCAGCCAACTGCTTTTTCGCCTGCCGGGCCAGTATTCAGCAATCGCCCGCCAATAATGATGTTGGTCAGCAGACCGATAACCGGAAAGGCGACAATCCAGGGGACAAGGTAAAAAAACTGCGGACCGCTAGAGACAGCTTCACTAAAAAACATAAGCTTTTATCCCTTCAAGCTGTTCATTTGATCGACATCGATGTTTTGCCTGGTCTGGAAAATAGCCACAATCAACGCCAGGCCCACCGCCACTTCCGCTGCAGCGACCGCCATCACAAAAAAGACAAATATCTGACCGCTCAGCGTTTCATATAACCTGGCAAAAGCCACAAACGCCAGGTTGGCTGCGTTTAACATCAATTCGATAGACATAAAAATAACAATTGCATTGCGCCGGATCAGCACACCCAAAACACCGATCACAAACAGGATGACTGATAACCCCAGGTAATAATGAACAGGTAGCATCGTTTTCCTCCACCGCGCCTGATGGCTCAAGCCAGCCTAAGCATCACTGCGCTTGCTTTTGCTAAGCACAATCGCGCCAATCATCGCAACCAACAACAACACAGAGATCACTTCAAAGGGCAGCAAATACGTGCTGAATAAGGTTTCGCCTACCGCTGCGGGTGTACCAAACCCGGGCTGCACATCTCCGGCGGTTGGCAGCGCTCCGGGTCGCACAAACAGGATATACACCGCTTCCACCAACAGGATGGCGGCCAGTCCAAATGAGACTGGCTGCTGCCAGGTGAGGGTGTGTTCCTGGCGCAGTACATCTGTACCCAGCAACATGATGACAAACAGGAACAAAACCATGATGGCGCCAGCATAGACGGCAATTTGCGCAAGGGCGATAAAAGGCGCCCCCAATAGCAAGTAGAAAACTGCTACCGTGACAAAATTAATCACCAGGTTCAACGCAGAGTATATAGCTACTTTGCTCAGCAGCATCCCCAAAGCAGATCCTACCGCAACAATTGCCAAACCAAAAAACAAGATGTAATCAGAAACCATAGGCAAACTCCGTTTGCATTTTTTGCTGCTTGCCTCTCCACCAGAATGGCTGGTTCACCAGGCTGCAGGCAGCATTTGCTTTTTCCTTGCTAATCCACCGAATCCTGCATCAACGGTACAGATCGGGTGAAGACACCCGGCTCCACGGTTTGTGGGGTTGGTTTTACACCCGGCGGCACAGGCAGTAAGAGCATTTCTTTTGTGTAAATCGACTGGCGGCGGTCTGTAAAGGAAAGCTCGTAATTATCACCCAGGATAATGGCTTCGGTCGGGCAGGCATCCTCACAATAACCGCAAAAGATACAGCGCATCATATTGATTTCGTACACACTGGCGTAGCGTTCACCGGGTGAATAACGCTCTTCATCCGTATTCTCTGCTGCTTCCACAAAAATCGCATCCGCAGGACAGGCTGCTGCGCACAAAGAACAACCGATACATTTTTCCAGACCGTTGTCATAGCGGTGCAGCTCATGGCGGCCTTTAAATCGCTGCTTTACCGGGCGTTTGTGTTCCGGGTACTGTGTGGTGACCGGCTTTGTAAACATCGCGCGCAAAGTGGTGAATAAACCACGTGCAAGCTCTTTAGCAAACATTCCCTACCTCCAAGTCCATGTTTCTCGTTGTCATCGCAGATCTACCATTAACCAAACAAAGTCGGGAAGAAGATCATGAGCGCTGCAGTTAAGAATACATTCAATAAAGCCAGGGGCAGCAACACCTTCCAACCAAAAGCCATCAGGCGGTCGTAACGAAAACGCGGCAATGTCGCCCGCACCCAGATCATGCCGAAAAGCAAGATCATGATTTTGATAAACAGGTAAAGCGGCCCCAGCCAGGGAAGAGCATCCACAAACGGCCCGCGGTACCCACCCAGGAAAAGCGTGGCGGCAAAACCACTGACCGCAATCATCTTGATATATTCCGCCATATAAAACAGGGCAAATTTCATCCCGGAATATTCCACGTGATAGCCCGCAGTAAGCTCCTGTTCGGCTTCAGGCATATCGAAGGGGGCGCGGTTGACTTCCGCCAGCGAGGCAATCAAGTATAAGAGAAATCCGATGGGTTGGAAAATGATAAACCAACCAATTTTTGCCTGCATCTCAACAATATTATTCAGGCTCATCGAGCCTGCCAGCAGGATCGGACCGATAAACGAAAGCCCCAGGGTCAGCTCGTAGCTGATCATCTGGGCGGAAGAACGCAAACCGCCCATCAAGGCATATTTATTGTTGGAAGCCCAACCAGCCAAGATAATCCCATAGATAGAGATAGATGTGACGGCGGTGATATACAAAACACCCACATTGATATTGCCGGCTAATGAAAGCTCAATCTCGCGCCCAAACATCGTCACTGTGCCGCCAAAAGGCAAAACAGCCATGATGATCAACGCAGGAATTACGGTGATAACCGGCGCTACGAGGAAGATCCAAAAATCCGCTTTGGCAGGTACCAGTTCTTCCTTGAATATGAGTTTTATACCGTCCGCAACCGGCTGCAGCCAGCCGCCCGGACCAGCTCGGTTTGGACCCACCCTTACCTGGATGCGGGCAAGCGCTTTTCGTTCATAAAAAGTAAGGTAAGCGAAGCCCGTGATCGCAATCAAGAGCACCACAATTGCTTTTATGAGCCATTCCAGCCAAAGTGCAATATCCATAATCATTCCTCAAATGACAAACATCAAGCCTGTTTTATTTCAACCGGCTCCGGAGCGCTGACCGGCAGACCAAAGCTGCGCGGGATCAATACCACACGCTCCGGTAAATTCTCATCCAACCTCAACGCCACCACTGCACTTAAGCCGCTGGCAGAGAAGGTCACGCGTACTTTCGCATCCCGGTTGATTTTCAACCGCTCGGCATCCTGGGCGCCAATCACCACATAAGGCTCGCCGATGCGCTGGTGAAGCAGCTCAGACGGCAGCAGAGTGATGCCCCGGTCGTACAAGCGGCTGATTGGAAATGCCAGCATACCCAATTTGGGAAGCTTGAAATCTTCAATTTGCGGCCAGGTAAGCTGCCCGCCCGGCTTTGCCAGCGGTAACTGGACACCCAGACCCTGAGAATTCTCATACCCTGTCCCGCCGTAATAAACATCGCTCCTACCGACAGCAGGCCATTGCTCCTGGACCTCGGCCAATTGTTGATAATCCAACCCGGCAAAAACCGGTACGGCTTGTGCCAGCTGTGAAAATACCACGGAAACATGTTTGGCTTGCAGACCTGGAATACCCATTTTCTCAGCCACCCATGCTGCAATGGTGAAATCAGCCTGGGGACCTTGCATGGGCGAGCGCTTAGTGCTGAGAACGAGAGAGGCGTTGATGCCGTGGCTTTCCACCATGGTTGGCGGCGCAGTTTTGGGTGGGGTGGCGGGATAAAAGCGCTGCACGCGTCTTTCACCTGAGGTAAAACTGCCCTCGCGCTCAAGAAAAGATTGTGCAGGGAATACCACATCCGCCAGGCGTGCGGTCTGCGTCAAATAAAGGTCCTGCACCACCACAAATTTTTCGGCGCCAAATGCGGCCTGGAATGATGGATGGTCGTCCACCGGAGATGCAGCCACGATGTACACCGCGCGCGCTTCCTGTAATTTAGCTGCCAGGTCCGCCGCAGGTTTCCACCCCATTTCCCAGGCGCCCTGGTCATTGGCCCGCTGCCAGACTGCCAGCAGACCGTTGTTTGGTTTTCCGCTGTGCCCGGTGGAGAGCAGCAGGTTTGCACAGACCTGGGCCAGCACACCGGTTTCCGCCAGGCCCATCCCATCGCTGCCGTAGAGCACGACTGCGTTTTCTGCTTCAGCAAAGGCTTTCGCCGCAGCCTGTAATCCAGTGCTTTGGGCAAGTTCAGCCAGGGCTTCCGGCAGTTCCAAACGCAGGACCGAGAGTTTATTCACCAGCGCCAAGACAGCAGCGGCTGCCATGCCAAATGGGTAGCGCAGGCTAAAGGCAGCATAGCGGTCCAGCTTTGTCTGGCGCGGGTTAAGCACTATCACTTTTGTGCCGCGTTCAGCAGCCTGCTTGACGCGCAGCCACCAGATTGGGGCTTCTTCCTCCAGATCGCTGGCAACAACCAGGATGGTGCTTTCTGCACCCATGGCGCCGATATTGGTGCCCGGGGCAAAGCCGTAGCTGGTAGTGAGCTCCCCGCCATCCATGTGGCTGTACAACGCCGCCTGTCCCTTCACCGCCTGGGTGAGCTGGCGCAGGTTAAACAAATCCTCATTACTCAGCCTGCCGCCTGCCAGAGTAAGCAGCCCCGAGCCAGCCTGCGAGAAGCGCTCTGCCACGAGCTGCAGTGCATCTTCCCAGGAAGCGGGTTGCAATTCTCCATCTTTCCGCACCAGGGGTTGGGTCAGGCGTTTCTCAGAGTTCGCAGCATACTGCAGCCCAAACCGCCCTTTATCGCAAATCCAGATCTCGTTGACACCCTCATTCTGGCGCGGCATCACCCTTTTCACCACCCACTCACCGCCCGAAACGGCTTCGCGGCGCACGTTCAAGGTGGTGTTGCACCCGACCGCACACTGGCTGCAAATGGATGCCGCGGCACGAAGCTCCCAGGGGCGGGCGCGGAAACGGAAATCGGCTGTAGTCAGTGCGCCAACCGGGCAAATATCGGTGGTATTGCCGGACCAATAGGAATCAAACCCGGGTTCGGAATATGTGACGATATCGGTGGACCTGCCTCGATGGAAGAAGCCGATTACAGGATCGCCGGCAATATCATCCTGGAAGCGGATACAGCGCGCGCATTGGATACAGCGCTCGCGATCCAGGAAGATCAACTCGCCTAGCGGCACATGTTTTTCCATATGCTTCTTTTCATCATATAGATAGCGGCTTTCCCCGGGCCCAAAACCCATAGTGAGATTTTGCAGCGGGCATTCACCGCCTTTATCACACACCGGGCAGTCCAACGGGTGCGAAGTCAAGAGAAATTCCAGGATTTCTTTGCGCCCCGCTTTGACCTTTTCGGTGGCGCCCAATACCACCATACCTTCGGAAACCGGTGTGGTACAGGCTGTCTCCAGCTTTGGACCAAAGGACACCTTCACGCTGCCGTCTTCTTCCAGCATTGGTTGACCCGTCGTCCGATCGATCACCGGGCGGCCGATATCCACCAGGCACATACGGCACATGCCCACCGGTTCCATCTTGGGGTGGTAACAGAACACTGGGATGTCGATCCCGACTCGCTTCGCCGCTTCTACAATCAGCGTTCCTTGCGGCACCGTCACTTGCACACCATCAATTGTCAACGTGACCATCTTCGCCATGCATCACTCCATCATTACGGGACAAATCGCGACACAACCGGTCTTAACTTGCCGCGCTAATTACCTTATCATCGAAATCCTGTTTAAATCGTTCTATCCCACTGAGCACAGCTTCAATTGAGAACTCGCCCAATGCGCACAGGCACTTGCCTTTCATCTGGCTGGCGACATCGTAAAGCAGGTCAACATCCTCTTTTTTGGCCGACCCGTTTTCAATGCGTTCCGTCAGATGCGACATCCAGAATGTCCCCTCCCGGCAGGGCGTACATTTGCCGCATGATTCGTGCCTGAAGAAGTGGACGGTTTTGTTGATCAGCCAGGGGATGCTCACGGTATCGTCAATTACGATCACCGAAGCCGAACCCAGCGAACCGCCTACCTTGGGCACGCTTTCATAGTCCATGGGGGTATCCAGCGCCGTGTCATTCGCCACGATCAGGGATGAGCTGGCGCCGGCAGACATAATCGCCTTGACCGGGTGGTCATCCGGTACGCCGCCGCCGTATTCATAAATCAGCTCACGATATGTCCTGCCCAGGGGCAGCTCATAATTTCCGGGTTTGTTGACACGCCCGGAAAGGGAGAAGATCTTCGGTCCAGGGCTCTTTTCCGTCCCTATCGAGCGGTACCAATCCACCCCTTTGGCCAGGATCATGGGCAGGTTGGTCAGGGTTTCGACATTGTTAACCACAGTGGGTTTGCCGTACAAGCCGTAAGAAGGCGGGAAGGGTGGGCGCAAACGCGGCTGTCCCCGTTTGCCTTCGATCGACTCAAGCAGTGCGGTTTCTTCACCGCAGATGTAGGCCCCGGCGCCCAGGTGGGTGTAAATGCGCAGTGAATACCCTGTGCCAAACAACTGGTCGCCCAACAACCCGGCTGTTTCCATGGCGGCAATGTGTTGATCCAGCCGGTGCGCTACCTGCCAGAATTCGCCGCGCAGGTAAATATACGCTTCATGCGCCTGGATGGCATAAGCACAGATCGCCACGCCTTCCAGGAACTGGTAGGGGTTGCTTTCCATGATCTCACGATCTTTGAAGGTCCCCGGTTCCGACTCATCTGCGTTGGCGACCACATAATGCGGCCAGTTATTTGCATCGATAAACGACCATTTCATCCCCGTGGGAAAACCTGCCCCGCCGCGCCCGCGCAACCCGGAGGCTTTTACCATATCCGTGACTTCGCCCGGCTTCATGGCTGTAACGGCCTTTTCCAAAGCCTGGAACCCGCCGTTCTGGCGGTAGACTTCCAGGTTATCCAGGTCTGGGATCTGCCTGTGGCGCAGCAGTACGTATTCGTAATCGGGTTTAGCCATGGCTGTCCCTCCCGCGCCCGTCAATCCTCCGGCGGGCTGCATCGCTGCGCAATTCTTCAATCAAAGCCAGCGCGCCTTCGACCGTCTGATCTTCATAATATTGCAACCCTTGCCCGGATTGTACCTGGAACATGGGGGCGTGATCGCAGGCAGCCAGGCACATCACCGCTTCTACGGTTATCAAGCCATCTGCAGTCGTCTCGCCGGGTTTAATTCCCAGACGGGAGCACAGTTCTTCCAAGAACTTGTCTGCTCCCCGCAGTGCGCAGGGCAGGTCGGTGCATACCTGGATGCGATACTTGCCGCCGGGTTGGTCATAATACAGGCTGTAAAAGCCGACGATTTCGGCCACTTCAGTCGCTTCCAGGCCCAAAATCTCGGCAATTTCTGCCATATCCTTGCGCCGGATAACCATCTGTTCGCGCTGCGCCAGGTACAACAGCGGCATCACCGCCGAGCGGCGCTGCTCTGGAGGATATTTAGCCAGGATGGCTGCGATCTCTTGTGCGTATTTCTCAGCAAGCATAATTCCTCATTCGCCTTTGGATTAACGGTCTACATCACCCAAAACAATATCCGTGGTGCCGATCAGGGCAATCAGGTCGCCCACCAGGTGTCCCTTTGACAGGTAGGGTAAAATCGCCAGGTTTGAAAATGACGGTGTGCGCCAGTGGATGCGGTACGGTTTGGGGCTGCCGTCGCTCTCAAGATATACCCCAAGCTCGCCCTTGGGCGATTCCACCGCAACATACACCGAGCCAACCGGCGGGGTAAAACCTTCAGTCCACAGCTTAAAGTGGTGGATCAAGGCTTCCATTGAAACGCCGATTTCGGAGCGCGGCGGGGTCATGTACTTGCGGTTGTTGCTGCGCACCGGTCCCATGGGCAATTTGTTCAACGCCTGTTCCACAATGCGGATGGACTGGCGCATCTCTTCCATGCGCACCAGGTAGCGTCCATAGGTATCGCAATCATTGGAGGTGGGGATATCAAAATCGTAGAGCTCGTACCCTGAATAGGGTTGGGCTTTGCGCAAATCGTGGGCCACCCCTGAACCGCGCAGCATGGGTCCGGTCACCGCGTTGTTCAAAGCCACCTCGGGAGGCAAAATCCCCAATCCTTTGACGCGATCCAGGAAGATGGGGTTTTTGGTGACAATGGCTTCATATTCCATGATACGAGATGGGAATATTTTAATAAAATCGCGCACGGCGGCTTCAAATTCAACCGGCACATCTCGCCACAACCCACCCGGACGTATATAAGTGGTCATCATACGCTGACCGCTGACCATCTCGTAAATATCCATGATGGCTTCACGCTCGCGGAAACAATACAGGAAGACGGACATGGCAGCCAGGTCGAGGCAGGAGGTGCCCAACCAGACCAGGTGAGAAGCAATCCGCTGCAGCTCGGTCAGGATAACGCGGATCGCCTGGGCTCTCGGCGGCACATCCAGATCGCACAGCTTTTCGACAGCCAGGCAAAAGGCCAGGTTGTTCCCCATGTTGTTGAGGTAATCCAGGCGGTCGCTCATCACTTCGGCCTTGAGGTAAGTCTTGGCCTCCATGTTTTTCTCGATCCCAGTGTGCAGAAAACCGATATCCGGGATGCAGTTGACAATTTCCTCGCCGTCCAATTCCAGCAGCAAGCGCAGCACCCCATGGGTGCTGGGGTGCTGGGGGCCCATATTGAGCAGCACGGTCTCACCTTCAATCGCCCGATTTGACACCAGGTGCTTGATTTCATCCATTGAGACCGGGGTCAGGATCATTTCGCTTTCAGGGTACATAGTCATCTCACCATGTGGTCGTATCTACAGGCTGTGAAAACCCGTGGCTATTTCCTGGCATAGGGTTTACGCAGGTTAATTTCGTCATAATTGAAGGAGTACTGCACCTCTTCGTAACCCAGAGGATAATCCTTTCGCAGTGGGTGACCTTCCCAATCGTGCGGCATAAGGATCCTGCGGGGATCTGGATGTCCTTCAAAGTGGATACCGAACATATCCAGCAATTCGCGTTCCGTCCAATTTGCGTTGCCAAAGACGCCCGACACCGTGGGCATCACGGGGCTGTTGCCGTCCAGAGGCACGCGCAACCCGATCATCAGGTTGCGGCTGAGCGATCTGAGCCGGTAGACCACGTGGAAGCGCGGGGACAGCTCGGGCCAATAATCCACCGCTGAATGCTCTGACAGGAGCTTGAAGTCGAATTCATCCCGCAGGGCCAGGCAAGCAGCCACGATTTGTTCAGGCTTGAGGACCAGGCTCTTTTCATCGCGAAATTCATAAAGCCCGGCATCGAAGCGGGCCTGCAATTCTTCAACAATTTTCTGGATTTGTTCGCTCATAGGTACGCTTTCCTCAATCAGAAAACCTGCAGCAGGCAAAAACACCAACCCTTCTCACCCGGCTGCACGCTTCTCGCTTATGCCCAATCCTTCATGCGCTCGGTTTTAACCTTTTCGTGCAGCGTGATAATGCCGTGGAGCAGGGCCTCCGGGCGAGGCGGGCAGCCCGCAATATAAACATCCACCGGCACCACCTCATCCACACCCTGGACGATGGCGTAATTATTAAAGACGCCGCCGCAAGAAGCACAATCGCCCATGGAGATCACCCACTTTGGATCGGGCATCTGGTCATACAGCCGGCGTAACACCGGAGCCATCTTCCTGGTCACCCGACCTGCCACAATCATCAGGTCAGACTGGCGCGGGCTGGCACGGTTCAATTCCATACCAAACCGGCTGACATCGTTATGCGAGGCCTGGGCAGCCATCATTTCGATGGCACAGCAAGCCAGACCAAATAGAACTGGCCACATCGAGTTAACACGTGACCAGTTGACGACCTGTTCCAATTTGAGGGTGACTATCCCCATATTGCCCAGTTTCTGTTCTATTCCCATTCCAATGCCCCTTTCTTCCACGCGTAAAAGTAGCCCACCAATAAAATTGCAATGAAGATGAGCATCTCTATCAATGCAAAAACTCCCAATTTGCGAAAAACGATCGCCCAGGGGAGAAAGAAAACCACTTCGATATCGAAAAGGATAAACAGGATGGCTATCAGGTAAAAGCGTACGGGCATGCGCCGGGTGCCGGGGCCGATAGGCCGCATCCCGGATTCATAGGGCGCGGATTTGCGCGCAGTGGGTCTTTTTGGCCCAAACCACTGCCCAAGAAAGATGACAAGGACGGCAATTACCAGGGATAAGACGAACAAAATCAAGATAGGTAGATATTCCTGCAACATGAATGCCTCTTCTTTATCTCCTATACATTTACCGGTCTACGCAAAAATTGCACCCGGAAGATTAAATATCGCTTAGTTTATCATATAGCCCAAGGGGTGTCAAATTTCACAAATTTTCAACTAATGCAAGAAATCGCGCAGATAACGGCTGCGAGCAGGGTGGCGCAATTTGCGCAGCGCCTTGCTCTCGATCTGGCGAATACGTTCCCTTGTGACCAAAAAATACTGGCCAACTTCTTCGAGGGTGTGATCTTTGCCATCCACCAGGCCAAAACGCAATTCCAACACCTGGCGTTCGCGCTCGGAAAGCACCGCCAGGGCGTTTTTGATTGACTCACGCAGCATCTCGCGCGCGGCCGCATCCATGGGTTCCTGGGCGTCTTCATCCTCAATAAAATCGCCCAAGTTGCTGCTGTCTTCATTCCCCACCGGGCTGTCCAGCGACATGGGCTCTTCCATAGCGCGCATAATGCGGTTCACCTTGGCAGCCGCACGGTTCCAACGCCGCCGTACATCCGCCTCGATGGGGATCGCCTCGCTGCGCGAGCGCTGGATGGCCTGCAAATCGCTCATATCCAGGTACCCGGCCTCCAGGGCGATATCTTCCGAAGTGGGCTCGCGGCCCAGTTTCTGGATCAGCTCGCGTTGGATGCGCAGCAGGCGGTTGATGGACTCGAAAATATGCACGGGGATGCGGATGGTGCGCGCCTGGTCTGCGATGGAGCGGCTGATGGATTGGCGTATCCACCAGGTGGCATAGGTGCTGAATTTATA
>CAZTMX010000052.1:0-15953 GCA_964614855.1 uncultured Anaerolineaceae bacterium
ATTGATAGTATGCCAGAAGCAATTTTCCGGCGCCTTGCGCAATTTCTGCTGCTAGTTTTAACCGCTCGGTCTCCATTTTTTACCACTCGGTCAACACCAGGTTGAGATAATCCGATGCAACCCGTTCTGAGTGATGGATGCCTAAAAAGCTCATTAATTCCGTGGATAGGAGCGCTTTATGCTCGGCGTCTCTCAGGCTCCAGGTCCGGCTTTTGATCTCTAAAAAGTATCCTAATGCGGGTTGATCAAAACGGTCCAGGTTGATATAAAATTCGGTTCCCTTGTAAATCACCCGCCAGCGCAGGCGGTCTTTTTCAATCGAGACTTCCTTTGCCGGCTTGAAATATTCGCGGTAAAAACGCAGGCTGTGTGAAGCAGGGGCAAAAAACCTGCTGCGTGAGAGCAATACATCCGATGGGAACTCGTGTTCCCGGGCAGGACCGATCAGGGTCAGCCGGTAGCGCACTTTGCTGATCTTTCCGCCCTCATCCAGGTAATCGTCTTCTCTATAACGCAGGGTGCCCTGTTGCGGCTCATCGAAGAGAAAGTATGTATCAAATTCCCCATAATGTCTTTTGTGCAAGATTTCAATTTCAGGGGAATTGATCCTGGCAATAATTGGTGCCGGGTCGCTGATCCTGGTCTTTGTCTGAACTTCAAAGCTTTCCTCTTCCATGGCTCCGCCGACGGCAATTAGCTTAGATAGGACTGATTTCTCTCTTTGGATGAGGAAACTGTCGATACGTTGAGCGTACTGATCGACCTGCAATAATAGCTCTGATTCGTCCAGTGTGGTTAATTTATGATCTTTCATTACCCACTTGCCATCTACCATGACATCGCTCACATCACTGGATTTTGCGGCATAGACCAATTGGGCATAAATCCCCTTTGAATCGTGGCGAAAACGAGGAAGATTATGTAAACGGGAAATGTCCACCAGGATGATATCGGCGCGTTTCCCTTTTTCCAGGGATCCAGTGATCTCACCCAGGTGGAGGGCATTCGCTCCCAGGCGAGTCGCCATGGATAGAGCTGTTTGTGCTGGTAAAGCTGTAGGATCACCGCTGACGCTCTTGGCCAGGAAAGCTGCCAGCCGGACTTCTTCGAACATATCCAGGTCGTTATTCGATGCTGCTCCATCTGTTCCGATGCCGACATTTAATCCCAACTCAATCATTTTGTGAACAGGCGCAAAACCGGAGGCCAATTTCAGATTGGAAGATGGGTTATGGGCGACACCAGCTTTATGCCTCAGCAATGTGTGCATTTCACCTTCATCAATATGCACACAATGAGCCGCCAGGACTTTGGCATCGAAGAGGTTATGTTTTTTGGCATAAGGGATGACCGGCATACCGTGTTCCTGGCGCGAATTTTCGACCTCTGTGACGGTCTCTGCAAAATGGGTATGCAGCGGGATATCATACTCCACAGCCAGGGCGGCTGTAGCCTTTAAGATTTCTGGTGTACAGGTGTAAGGGGCATGAGGGGCAACCGAGGGGACGATGAGAGAATGCCCTTTCCAGCGATGGATGAAATCTCTGGCCATGGCAAGAGATTCCTCATAGAAACGTGCATCAGGTGTGGGGAATTTTAGAACCGTTTGCGAGCATACAGCACGCAGACCTGCATCAGCTGTGGCTTTGGCAACATCCTCTTCGAAATAATACATATCTGCAAAGCATGTCACACCTGAGCGAATAAGCTCCAGGCAGCCGATTTTTGCGCCAAGCTTGACAAAATCGGGTGAAACGAATTCCCGCTCAACCGGCATCATATATCCCAATAGCCAGACATCCAACCTGAGGTCATCTGCCAGACCGCGCAATAAGGTCATTGAGATATGGGTATGGGCGTTGACCAGACCCGGCATCAGCACTTTGCCCTTACAATCCACGATTTCAATTGGCGAGTGGGATTTCATTAATTCGTTTTCCCCTCCCACTGCCACAATTGTATTGCCAGATACTGCCACAGCTCCTGGCTCATATTGGTTCAGATCTTCGTCCATTGTAAGGACGATGGCGTTTGTAAAGAGAACATCGACGGTCTGTGTCATGGGGTTTCCTCCAACGATTAAAGCTTGCGTAACAAATCCAATCCATTGTGCAGCGCCCAATGAGGGGAGTTTTCGCGCGGCCCGCCGTATGAGCGTGTATATTCTTGTTGGCCTTCCGGTGTGATCAGCACAAAATGGGCGTCGCTTTTTTCTTTGCCAGGATAGACAGCAACGGCCAGGCAGACATCGACTTGCCTTTCGCGTTGAGACGCGATCGCCAGTGCAGCTAATTCGTGGGGTGATGGGGTAGCAGCGATCACTTCACCCCCTTGGAATACAGGTTTTTCCGCTGTGTCCATTTTCTGGGCTGCGCTTGCCAGCTGTCGTAATAAATCACCGCTGAGCCCCACTTCAATAGCTGCTACAGTCCAGCCTTGTTTTTGCACCGCGCGTAGCGCGACTTGTTCCAGAGTATCTTCGTCCGCTCCGTAAATCCAGGTACCAAGACGGTTGCGGATTTCGTTTTCGATAGGGCGGATAAGATCGTCTGCTTCACTGATTGAATTTGCTTTGGCTGTAATGCGGATATCTACCTGCCCGGAATGGGCAGCCAGGCCGATCGTGGGGTTGCTGTATGTTTCAAAATCACCGATTAATGCATCAATCTGGCTTTCTCCTGCACCAGCAGTATGAAGTACACGAGCTTTGATCGTACCGGTCAGGTGGTAGCGCTCTTGCAGATAAGGCAAGACGGCATGTAGCATTAAATACTCCATCTCGCGCGGCACACCGGGGAGAGCGATGATCGCCTGGTTTCCCGTCTCGATAATGAACGAGGGGGCAGTTCCAACCGGGTTCTCAATTGCTAGTGCGCCAGAAGGAACATATGCCTGGCGTTTGTTGTTCTCGGTGGGCACCCTGCCAAAGCGTTCGAAACGCTGCTGGATCTGCTGCCATAATTCGGGGCGAAATTCGGTCTGGGTGTTCATGGCCATGGCAATGGCTTCACGTGTGGGGTCGTCTACGGTTGGACCAAGACCGCCGGTTGTAATAATGATATCGCAGCGTTCCAGGGATTGTTGGATCGCCTGTGAGATACGTTTTGCATTATCACCGACGCTTGTTTTGCGGTACAGGTCGATACCGGCATCTCGCAATCTGCGGGCGATAAAGCGGGCGTTGGTATCAACGATATCTCCCAGTAGAATTTCCGTTCCAATTGTGATTATTTCTGCAGAGGGCATGTGTTCCTCATTCGTGTGTGAAAAATGGCAATTTTCTAGAAAATTAATCGACGAGAAGCGGTCATGGATACTAACAGCACTTCTCGTCGATTGATAATTTATTCTCTCTTGATCTCAGTTCCACCCCTGGACTCTGTTTGGAGGGTGCATCGCTGCCAGGTAGCCTGGTAAGGTCTTTCAGGCAATCATTTGCTTGCGCACATCCACGCGATCCAGACGCAGCAAAATGTAGGTTGAAAGGGCAATACTAAGGATGTTTGTGAGGATGTACATCCAATCCAGTTGCCCGCTGGCAGTCTGGGCGTGAGGCAGAAACATCATCAAACGTACGATGACATTGACGCCCTGGATAAAAATAGTCAGGGTCAGTGCCATAGAGCGGCCTCGCATCAGCAGAATACCCAAAATAACGAATATGAGAATGCCTACAGCAATGACAGGTAAGCCTGCAGCTAGAGTCTGAGGTGGGTATAGCAGGGGCGTAATTGTGGGAAGTACGATAAAAAGGAGAATTTTTTGAAAAAGGTTCATGGATTTACCTGCCAGTGTTATGCGCTTATACCGCCGAGGTAGGCCTCAATGACCATCTCGTTGTGTAACAGATCCTGGGCATTTCCTTCGAGCACAATCTCTCCAGTTTCCAACACATACCCCCGATCCGCAATTGAGAGGGCCATTTGCGCGTTTTGTTCCACCAGCAGAATGCTGGTGCCTTGACTGTTGATATCGCGGATAATCTCAAATATCTGTTCTACTAACAATGGAGAAAGACCCATGGAAGGTTCATCTAATAGCAAAACGGAAGGGTTCGACATCAAGGCCCGGGCAATGGCTAGCATTTGTTGTTCACCACCCGATAGGGTTCCACCCAATTGATCGCGCCGTTCGCTGAGACGGGGAAATCGCATAAAAACATTCTGCAGGTCTTTTTGAAATTGCACTTTATCGTTCTTGATATAAGCACCCATTTCCAAGTTTTCCATTACGGTCAGGGTAGCAAAAATCTTCCGGCCTTCTGGTACTTGGACAATCCCTTTTCGCACAGTTTGCTCGGCCAGCGATTGTGTGATGTCTTCTCCCTTAAAGGTGATTTTCCCATTGCGTGCAATGAGCAGTCCCGAGATGGTATTTAAAGACGTGCTTTTTCCTGCACCATTGGCACCAATTAATGCGACAATCTCACCCTTATCAAGATGAAACGAGATACCTTTAAGGGCGTGGATTGCCCCGTAATAAACATTTAGGTTTTCAACTTCGAGCAGTTTTTCTGACATAAGTTCCACCATGAATTATAGATAGGAATTCTTCGCCCTAACGGGTCCTGTCTCGTTTAAATTTCTCGGATAAGGCTGCGGCGCCAGGTCCCAGGTATGCTTCAACGACTTTCGGGTTGGATTGGATCTCTTTTGGAGTTCCGCGTGCAATCACCTGGCCAAAGTCCATTACCGTGATAAATTCACAGATGCCCATGACCACGCGCATCTGATGCTCAATCAGCAATATCGTCAGGTTGAACTTCTCCCGGATGAAATGGATCAGATCCATTAGATCTCGCGATTCGGCTGGGTTCATACCAGCTGCCGGTTCGTCCAGCAGTAACAGTTGTGGCTCAGCAGCAAGGGCGCGTGCGATTTCCAGTCGGCGCTGTTCACCATATGGCAGGTTGCGCGCGACTTCAGCCTGGCGGGTATGCAGATTGAATACACTTAAAAATTCTTGCGCTCGTTCTGTAAGTTCTTTTTCTTTAGCGCCGAATTGATTATTATGTAGAACACCATCTGTAAGGGTGTAGCCTGCGTGCGTGTGGTAAGCAATGCGCACGTTATCAAGCACGGCAAGGTTGGGAAACAAGCGGATATTCTGGAATGTTCGTGCAATACCCATCTGGTTGATTTCATGCGGCTCTAAACCGGTGATAGGTTCGCCTTTGAAAGTAATTTCACCTGCGGTGGGCACATAGACGCCGGTGATCATGTTGAAGACGGTGGTCTTTCCTGCTCCGTTTGGCCCAATTAGACCGTTCAGATCACTGGTATTAAGCGTCAGATCGAAGTCATTGACGGCTTTTAACCCGCCAAATTGTTTCCCTAACCCCATGATCTTCAACAGGGGTTGGCCCTTCTGATATTTTTCTTGAACTGTGCTAGTTGAGGCAATCTCCTGATTCATTTGGCTGCCTCCTGTGTTTGGGGTAATTCGCTTAGCCCTGCAGTCGGACTACTATTATCTGGCTTGTCACCATCTTTCTTGGCGAGAAACTTTGGTAAAGGTGGAATGATCTGGCGTAGATAGGGAAATTCAAAATCGCCAATCAAACCTTTGGGTTTCAAGAGCATAAGCAGTAGGAGTAGCAGGGGGTAAACAACAAAGCGCCAGGTTTCGAATCCAGCCGGAAGAACCAAACGCAGAAATCCTTCCAGAACCAGCGCCCAGGTAAATGCAGCGATCACCGTGCCGGATACCCCGCCAAGACCACCAAAGACCACAATGATCATTGGGTCAAAGGATTTGATGAAGTTGAATGTGTTGGGATGAAGGAAACCGTTGATGTGGGCATAAAGCCCGCCTCCTAGCCCGGCAAAAAAGCTGCCCAGCACGAATGTGAGGATTTTGTAGTGGGCGATATCAACGCCCATGGCTTTGGCGGCAATTTCATCTTCGCGCACAGAAACGATGGCACGTCCATAGCTTGAATGCAGTAAATTTCTGGTGATAACAATGACAAGGAACAGGAAAAGGAAAACCCAGAACCAGGAAGTCAATTTCGGGATACCCACCATGCCGCGCGCGCCTTTCATCTCTGCCAGGCCGAACATTGTATCCGAATTATCTAGCAATACTTTCATGATGATGGTAAATCCCAGGGTGGCAATGCCGAAATAATCGGAACCAAGAGTCAAGATTGGTAGACCAAAAAGGAAGCTGACCTCCGCGGCAATGAGCCCGCCCAGCAGCACCGCCAGCAGGAATACAATTTGCATGCTTACCGCAGCGGGAAGGGAATTTAACAAGCTGGTTACTGTAGGAGCCAGGCTGCCACCGATCTTGGCTGCAATCCAACCAAGGGCGATGACGGACACCAGGTAAAGTGTGAAGGCGGAAAGGGCATCGATCCCGCGGATCCTGGATAAGAATTTCCGCAGAAAGATGATCGCTATTCCTGCAAAAATTGCGACCAGCAATAAAATCACCAGCCCATCTGCGCTTTTGTTGACTGACCAACGGAAGGTGATATCTGCGGCGGTGTAAGCGCCTAGAGCATAGAATCCCCATTGTCCTAGCGAGAATTGGCCGTTGAAGCCGTAGATCAAATTTAGACCCAGGCTGACTATTGCCATGACTGCACCCAGGCGCAGGATGGTGTTGAAAAAGGAATTTAGGATCCCCAGATTGATCAAAATCTGGACCACCAGGAACACCAATAAAGCGCCGCCGTAAAAGATGATTTTATCGCGAGGTATTTTCTTGAACATAGGACTATGCCTTTTCGCGTTCGGGTTCGCCAAATATGCCGGTGGGACGAACCAGAAGCACAATAATCAAGATAGAAAAAGATATCGCATCCCGCATAGGTGTGGAAATATATGCCGCACTCAAGACCTCAGCCTGTCCCATAATCAGGGCGCCCACCAGAGCACCAGGGATGCTGCCGATCCCACCTAAGACAGCGGCAACGAATGCTTTCAAACCCGGGATCACACCCATCCAGAAGAATACTTGAGGGAAGGCGATGGCGTACAGAACACCACCAGCGCCTGCCAGGGCAGCACCGATGGCAAAGGTGAAGGAAATAATCCCGTCTACATTGATCCCCATCAACCGTGCAGTTTGTTTATCGTAGGCTGCTGCGCGCATTGCTTTTCCAGTACGAGTTTTTTGCACAACAAATTGCAATAAGGTAAGCAGAATAATTGATGTAAGGATGATGATCAACGCTATACTGGAGAAAATAACGGTATTATCTGGTGCGGCTTCTCCGGATTTTAATATTTGGATCCCCTGCAATCCCATGGACCAGGTGGTAACTGGGAAAGGTCTTTGATAGGTGATAAAATTTGGCGTGAAAACGAAATCCAAAGCGCCAAAGTATTCCAGGAAGAAAGATACCCCGATCGCGGTGATCAACGCAGAGATGCGTGGGGCATTTCTCAAGGGTTTATAAGCGACTCGCTCGATAATGACTGCAAGAAAGGCACAAACCACCATTGATAACAGGATGACGGTGATCGTACCTACACCCAGGGAGATACCATCGGGTATTCCGGGTGACAAATTTTCAAGCCAGAGGTTGAGTTGAAATCTTGAAATGGCAAAGTAGCTGGTAAAAGCCCCAACCATAAAGACATCACCATGGGCAAAATTGATCAGGCGAACAATCCCGTAGACCATTGTGTAGCCCAGGGCGATTAGTGCATAAACAAAGCCCAGTTGTAATCCATTGAGCACTTGTTGTAGGAAAAGGACGGGGTTCTCGGCTAAAGAAATACCAAGCTTCCACAAAGCCAACAAGGCTACCAGGATTAAGAAGCCTTTTCCCAACCAGCGCTTTTGAATTACTTTTTCAATAAATGAACCTGCCGGGGGAGTATAAATAGATGATTTCATGAGACATCCTGGATTTAAGAAAGGGGCGGCAAAAAAGCACCGCCCCTCTCTAATTCTAGTAGTTTACGGATCGATGGTGGTTACGTAAGAAACCTGGCCGTCTTTCACCGATAGAACTGCAGCACTCTTGATGGGATTGTGCTGCGCGTCAAAGGTAATCAGGCCAGACACAGCTTCGAAGCTCAGGCTGGCCATTGCGTCTTTCACCTTTGTCGGATCATCGACACCAGCTTTTTCAATGGCTGCAATAAGCAGATTGGTGGCATCGTACGCCAGGGTTGCAAGAGCATCGGGTGTGGAACCGTACTTGGCACTGTAGTTCTTCACCCAGTTTTGTACGATTGGGCGGGTATCCTGTGCGGAGTAGTGGTTCGAGAAGAAACCGCCAGCGGCAGCAGCCAGGTCCAGGTCGGAGGAGTCCCAGCCATCACCACCCATCATCACAGCGGTCACGCCTTTTTCTTTGGCTTGAGCGCCGACCAGGTTTACGATCGGGAAGTAGTCCGGCACGTAGAGAACCTCAGCATTGCTTTCAGCCACTTTCGCCAGAATTGCGGAGAAATCGGTGTCCTGTGAAGTGTAGGTTTCCTTGCCGACGATTGTGCCGCCAAGTTCTACAAAGGCTTTTTCAAAGAATTCTGCCAGACCGCGTACGTAGTCATTCCCCTGGTCAAAGAGGATGAAAGCAGTCTTGAAGCCTTGCTGTGTTGCGAATTTGGCCATCACCGTGCCCTGGAAGGGGTCGATGAAGCAAGCGCGGAAGCTGTAGGGCTTTGTGGAACCGTCCTGGTTTAGCGTGACGGTTGGGTTAGTGGATGTGCCTGTGATCTGTAATACCTGCTTTGCATTGGCAATTTCAGACAATGGGATGGAAGCCTTGGAGCATACTTCGCCGACGATGTACTTAACTTTATCCTGGTCAATGACTTTGTTGGCAGCATTCACCGTTGGGTCGGGCTCGCATTGCGAATCTTCCACGATGGCTTCAATCTTTTTGCCGAGCACGCCGCCTTTTGCGTTCCACTCTTCGATCGCCATCAGGGCGCCGTCACGTGTGGATACACCAAAAGTCGGTACAGAACCGCTCAGCGGAGCCAGGATTGCGATCTTAATGGTCTCACTGGCTGCTTCTTGTCCACCTGTTGCGCAGCTTGAAAGCAGCAGAGCAAAAACGGTGAATACAAAGAACAAGTTGCGTAGTTTCATTTCCTATCTCCTCCAAAGAATAGTATTGGCGTCTTGCGACTAAACTGGTCTTACTTGTGGAAATCTTGCTTGCTTATGTAACATCCTTGCGTGACTGGCTTTCTATGCTGCAACCACCTCCTTTTTATATTCTACTGAATAAAGTTGGGTGCGTTCTCTTAAAAACCTGGTCAACTTTGAAGCGTTATTGAAGGTGTTAACATACAAACGTCGTGAGACGGACAGAGCATTCCTGGGATTTCGGCTGAAACGTTTCGCCAAAAAACTAATTTTCGATTAATCTGTTGTTGAAATATTCGGTAAAGTATATCACAATATTGTCCAGTCAAAAATTTTAAAAGACCTGGATGCTCATTTTTATCAATGTGGTAGAATAAATTTGTAAATGAATAAATCTGCTAAATCCGAAGTTGTAACCCCACCACCCAGCCTGATGAAATCACTGACGGCTGGTTTTGATGCTATCAGCACTCATGCCTGGCTAGTAGTCTTTACTGGTTTGCTGGATAGTTTGCTATGGTTTGGACCTCGGTTGAGATTCTATGCTCTTGTAAAAGATTTTCTTGTCCGTCAATCGGCGCTTGCTACTTCAGCGAATGCCGAATTGATCGAGGGTGTGCGTGAAATGTTTATGAATTTCAACCTGATGAGCAGCTTGCGAACATTTCCTGTGGGCATACCGAGCCTTATGGTGAATCGTTCGCCAGCGCAAAGCCCTGCTGGTATTCCGGTGATTTATGAGATTGATTCGTTTGCCCCAGCTATCTTAATCTGGTTGCTGCTCAATTTGGTTGGAATATGCGGTGGTGCGTTGTACTTTATCCTGGTAGCTCAGGTTACGGCAAATGGGAAGGTAGAATGGAGCAAGGCAGCAAAGGATTTCCCACATGCTGTTATCCAGGTATTCTTACTAACCCTGGCGGGTGTATTGGGGATCTTTCTGCTCGGTTTGCCATTCTCTTGTATCCTATCGATTATGTTGTTGGGTGGGGTGGGGGTAGCTAATTTCACTAGCATCATCGCTTTAGTTGCTGGCGGTTTGGTGGTCTGGATGCTGCTGCCTTTAGTTTTTTCGCCTCACGGCATATTTATCTACCAATATAAATTTTGGCAATCTATCAAAAATAGTATTCGGATTGCCAGGATGACTTTACCTACTACCAGTCTTTTTATATTGGCGCTGGTGGTTATCAATGAAGGAATGAGTCTTTTATGGAGTATACCGGAAGAAACATCCTGGTTCTCGCTGATAGGTATTCTTGGACACGGCTTTGTATCGACCAGCTTACTCGCATCCACTTTCATATATTTCCAGGATGCAAACAGGTGGGTGAAGGATATCATCGAAAGAACCAGGCTCTTGGCGGTGTAAGTTGCTAGATTGTACTCTTTGCCGGTTCGGAGGTTGTTATGACAAAAGGAATTCCTGATTCGTACGATGCAAAAGACATCCAGGTTCTGGAGGGTTTGGAAGCCGTCCGGCGCAGGCCTGGTATGTACGTTGGTGGAACAGATATCAAAGCCTTACACCACCTGATTTATGAAGTTGTGGACAACTCCATCGACGAAGCTTTGGCTGGTTCATGTGACAGGATAGAAATATTTGTTAATGAAGATAACAGCGTCACGGTAACGGATAACGGTCGCGGCATCCCTGTAGACATTCATCCTCAGATGAAGAAGCCTGCACTGGAAGTGGTTATGACGATATTACACGCCGGCGGCAAGTTTGGCGGCGGGGGCTATAAGGTGTCTGGTGGTTTGCATGGTGTGGGTGTATCGGCCGTAAATGCTCTGTCTGAATGGTGTGAAGTGGAAGTTCGACGAAATGGGATGATCCACTTTCAACGTTATGAGAGAGGTTATCCTACTGGTCCAGTAAAAACTATTGGTAAAGCGTCGCCGAACGAAACGGGTACACGCACCACCTTCAAGTATGACCCGGAAATATTCAAAGGCGAGTTGGATTATAAATTTGAAACGCTTGTGCAGCGTTTTAGAGAAATGGCATTTGTGACCAAAGGCGTCACCATTTATTTGTTGGACAGACGCACAAACAGAGAAATGACGTTCTTTTTCGAAGGTGGGATCACTTCTTTTGTGCGCTACCTCAATCGCAACAGAGACGTACTCCATCCTGTTGTTCATGTTGAGAAAGAAGTAGATGCCATCACAATTGATGCAGCTATCCAGTACACGGATGCCTATTCAGAATCTGTGTATGCCTTTGCCAATACCATCAACACGATTGATGGGGGTACACATTTAACTGGTTTGCGTTCCGCAGTGACTCGTACCATAAACGACTATGCTCGCAAAAGCGGTTTACTGAAAGAATCTGACGGCAATTTTTCTGGTGATGATACCCGCGAAGGGTTGACGGCGATCGTCAGTATCAAACATCCCGATCCGCAGTTTGAAAGCCAGACGAAAGTCAAATTGATGAACCCCGAAGTTCAGACCCTGGCGCAACAGGTGATTGGTGAGGCATTCAGCACATTCTTAGAAGAAAATCCATCTGCCGGCAAAGCGATTGTTCAGAAATGCCTGACTTCTGCGCGCGCCAGAGACGCAGCACGTAAAGCCAGGGATCTTGTGATTCGGAAATCGGCGTTAGAGAGCCTGACCCTACCTGGGAAGCTGGCTGACTGCTCTGATCGAGATCCACAGAAGACTGAGTTGTATATTGTTGAGGGAGATTCTGCAGGCGGCAGCGCCAAGCAAGGCCGCGACCGGCATTTTCAGGCGATCCTCCCCTTGAGAGGTAAGATCTTAAACACGGAAAGAGCTCGCCTTGATAAAATCCTGGCTAATAACGAAGTCAAAGCATTGATTTCAGCACTTGGCGTCGGTGTGGGCGATAGCTTTGACTTAAGCGGCTTGCGTTACGGCCGTGTGATCATTATGACTGATGCCGATGTGGACGGCAGCCATATCCGTACTTTGCTGTTGACATTCTTCTTCCGCTACATGCTGCCTCTAATAGAAGAAGGACATCTTTATATTGCCCAACCTCCGCTCTATCGTATCTCCTATCGAAACCAGGCACGCTACATCTACACAGATGCAGATAAAGATAAGGCGATAAAGGAACTGGGTGTCAGTGCAGACAAGATAAGCCTCCAGCGTTATAAGGGTTTGGGAGAGATGAACCCAGAACAATTGTGGGAAACCACCATGGATCCACAAAACCGGACTTTGCTCCTGGTCACAGTAGATGATGCTGCCGAGGCAGACAGGACTTTTGATATGTTGATGGGATCAGCTGTGCCTCCGAGGCGAAAATTTATCCAGACCCATGCACGTGAGGTTCGTAATCTGGATATTTGATTCTATCCCACAATATTTGAGTGCATGATATCATAAGTGCAAAAGTTATCCGATCACCATCTCGTGGAAATGTGCTAATTTTGTCATGGTATTGGAGCGAGGTGCATTTCTAAATAATCGCTACAAGATTGTTGAAATCTTGGGGCAAGGGGGAATGGGGTCTGTTTATCGCGCCATCGACGAGAACCTTGGGGTTGAAGTAGCGGTAAAAGATAATTTATTCACATCAGATGAATATGAACGGCAATTTCGCCGGGAGGCATTGATCCTGGCGAATTTACGCCACGCCAACCTGCCGCGCGTCACCGACCACTTTGTGATCCACGGTCAAGGCCAATACCTGGTGATGGATTACATCGAAGGTGAGGACCTGCGCCAACGGATGGAGCGCATTGGCATCATCCCAGAAGAAGAAGTGATTACCATCGGCGCGGCTGTCTGCGAAGCATTGGCTTACCTGGCCTCACGAAAACCATCTATAGTGCACCGGGATATCAAACCGGGAAATGTAAAAATTACCCCGCAGGGGGAGATATTCCTGGTGGATTTTGGCCTTGCCAAAACGCTTGAAGGCTCCCAGGAGACCACTTCTGGGGCGCGTGCAATGACGCCTGGCTATTCACCGCCTGAACAATACGGCACCGCACGAACAGACGAAAGAACTGATATCTACTCTTTAGGTGCCACTTTGTATGCGGCGTTAACTGGCGCAACGCCGGAGGATGCTCTCGCACGCGCCATGGACCAGGCTGACTTAACACCCATTCGCCGTTACAATCAAAAGGTTTCCCGAAAACTTTCAAGCGTTATTGAAAAAGCGCTAGAGGTTCACCCGGATGATCGATTTCAATCCGCAGATGAATTTAAACAGGCGCTTTTGAGTGCTAGCTCGATAAGCAGAAAGCTAAAGAATGAGTATATGATCCCACCACCTCCTGGTGTTTCGGGTGAGTACCTGGGGGATAGCGAAACGTCCTTTAGCAACCTGTACGATACTAATAAAGCGGACGGCTTAGCTGGCGATGGCGTAAAGAATGTGTTTTCTGATTCACCGGTAAAAAATGGTGTAAAGGCATACCCGGTCAAGCAAAATATCATTCAAACCCCCAAACCACGCCCGCGCAGACGTTCCAAGGCGATGAATATCTGGAAATTTATCCAGTTTGGTCTTTTGTTCTTCCTTGCTGGGGCAGTGGTTTTATTCTTCTTTATTCCAGGAGAATTACGACCTGAATTTTTAGCAAACGCTTATGGAAAATTTCGCAGTGATGTATTCCCTGCAACTTCGACAATAACCCCCAATGCGGACCTGATACAGGGCACCGAGATGGCAGTTTCGCTTCCTTCAAAAATGCCGTCCATAACACCCAGTCCTACCGCTACCAGCGAGATCGTACCGACCGACGTAATTGCAGCCCAACCAAGCCCAACAATTGTTTTTACCGACACACCGACACCTCTTCCTACACCGGTTGGCGGTGGAAGCGGAAAACTTGCCTTTGCATCAGATACCACTGGGATTCCACAGGTTTATTACATTTCTTCTGCTGGTGGGGAAGTAACACAAGTGACGAATATGCCTGAGGGAGCCTGCCAACCCGATTGGTCTCCAGATGGTCTACGCATGGTCTTTATTTCCCCTTGTGATGATAATGGCGATTATTATCCATTTTCCGCCATGTATATCATAAACATTGACGGGACAGGATTATTGCCGTTGCCCACTGTATCGGGTGGAGACTTTGACCCCGCCTGGTCCCCTGATGGAAAACAGATCGCTTTTACTTCACTGCGCAACAACAACCGCATCCAGATTTATCTCTTTAATCTGGAAGATAATTCGGTTATCCCTCTCTCGGAAAAATATTCATTCGATATGCAGCCTGCCTGGTCCACCGATGGAAAGAAAATTGTCTTTGTTTCTACAAGACGGGGCAATCCTCAAATCTGGGTAATGGATCGCGATGGCAAGAACCAGGAATTGTTCTCTCACAGTCCTGGCTTGCGGAACTATAATCCAAACTGGTCAGCCGACGGCACAAAGATCTTGTTTACCCAATACATTACAGAGGGCGGTATTCCCAGGGCGATGTTTGCTGAATATCACACGGATAATTACATTGAATACCGGGTTGGTCAAGAATTACTGCCTATGCGCGAAGCTGTATATTCCCCAGATGGATATTGGATAGCTTATGAGGGTTGGTTGGCGGGCACCGGTCATGATATCCATATTATCTCGGCAAGCGGGGCTGCGCGCCAACAATTGACCACTGATCCCAGGCTGGATTTTGACCCCGCCTGGTGTCCTGCTCCTTAATCCTGTTCTCCGGTTATCTCTTTCAAGTATTTTTCTCGGTTTGCACTGCGGGCAATCTTCCCGCTGCTTGTTTTCACCAACCAGTTACGCGGGACAAGATAAACGGTCCTAAGTGCGACATCTGAGCCGCGTGTGACTTTTGCTCGAATTTCAGCAGCAATGGTCTCTGGGTCTGTGGACGCAGGCGCATCTTGTTCACAACGATCTGTATTTACTTCCGCAAGCAAAACAACATCTTCTGTGCCATTCTTCTCATTGAATACCCCAAACGCTACTACCCTTCCCGGGTACACACCCGGGGTTTCGTTTGCCAGGCGCTCCACGTCTTGGGGATAGATGTTCTTACCGCCGACGATAATCAAATCCTTTTCCCGACCGGTCACATACAACTCTTCGTCAGCCAGATACCCCAGGTCGCCTGTCACATACCATCCGTTTTGGAATGCTTTTTCTGTCACATCTTGCCGGTGGAAGTAGCCGCTCAACATGCAATCGCTATTTAGAAAAATTCTGCCGATATGCCGGTCTGGCAGGGGGGTTCCTTGTGCATCCCGTATGCTGATGGATGTATTTGGAATAGTCTTACCTGCGGAAACTAAATGGAGCACCTGGTCATCGTCGCTCGTTGGCAGTTGAGCGAAAAATTGATTTTGTGGGCGAGCGGGCATTGTGGCTTTCGCCAGGTTTTGCTCATAGAATTTTTTGCGATCAATCGTATCGATCATAACCGGGGAGAGGATACCCCCCTGGGTGACTGCAAACACGTTCTCGGCCATGGCGTAGGATGTCGCAAGAGCATCCACTCTCAGGCCGTACGGCTCAAAGCGCGCCAGGAACATGCTGTGGCTTTTCCAATACATGGGCTCGGAGCAATTGATTACCGCCCTCAAGGAGGATAAATCCAGCCCATCAAGATCCCGGTCGCGGATCTTCTGGGCACAAAAGTTGTAGGCAAAATTTGGCAGCCAACACAAGGTGCCGCCATACCTGGATACGGCATGGAAAAGACGGTAGGGGGCGCGCACCCAGTCAAACGGTGACATCAGAACCAATGTGCTGCCCAACAGCAGTGGCATCAAGAAGCCAGCGATCAGCCCCATATCGTGGTAAAGAGGCAGCCAGCTCACTACGACATCATCCGGTGAAAATGCCAGCGCTTGCGAATAATTCTCAAGCTGGTTGAACACCGCCTGGTGAGAGAGTGCAACTCCCTTTTGTAACCCGGTGGTGCCAGATGAATGCTGGA
>CAZTMX010000053.1:0-15899 GCA_964614855.1 uncultured Anaerolineaceae bacterium
AAGCGGTTTTATAACTTATAAAGCGGACAGTGAAACCTGGCGTACAATGGTGTTTACCACCCTCACTATGGCACAGATGGGCCAAGCGCTGGTGGTGCGCTCAGAACGTAATCTGCTGCTGGAAAGAGGAGCACGCCGCGTGGATCAAAAGACTGCCAATGTCAGTTTGATTCGTGATCAGAACCTGAGCCTGATCTTAAGGCATTTGCTGCACAAAACCGGGCAGACCTCACGTGCTGAATTGATCCGCACATCAAATCTCAGTGGAACGACGATTTCTTCATTAGTCAATATCTTATTAAATTGTGGTTTTGTCCATGAAACCGGCGTGGGGAAGTCGATCGGTGGACGCAGACCGATTACCATAGAGCTAAACCCGACCTTTAGCTATTCAATGGGGATTGATATCGGCGCATCCCATCTTTCAGGAACAATTATCGATCTTAGGGGACATCCTGTTGTCAGCCAGAGAATTCCTTTTGATGTGATCAACCATGCCCAAACATCGCTTGAGAAAGTGAACGGCATGATTGCGCAGTTGCTGGCGGAAGCAAACATTCAGATTTCAGAACTCTCCGGGATTGGTATCGCCATCCCAACACCCCTGACGGGTGAAAACCAGGACCAGATGCTAGCTTTTTACATGCCGGATTGGGAGGGGGTTCAGGTTTTGCAGGAGCTGCGTTATGTTGGTGATTTACCCGTGTACCTTGAAAATGACGCCAATGCCGGAGCGATTGCTGAGAAATGGTGGGGAATAGGGAAGGAGTTCCACAGCCTGGCGTTTATCAAGTTGGGTATCGGCGTTGGCTCAGGGTTGATCATCAATGATGAAATTTACCGCGGCTATGCTGGCTCTGCGGGAGAGATTGGTCACACAACCATCGAAGCTGCCGGCAGGCGCTGCCGCTGCGGCAACCGCGGTTGTATGGAGAGTTATGTCGGTGTTCCTGGCATTCTCAGGGATGTGCGCGAAAAAGCCGGCTTGCCTGCCACCCAGCCACTGGATATCGAAACAGTGATTGCCAATGCCCTGGTTGGGGATTTGGTTTGTAGAGAGGTGATCCAAAACGCTGGAAACTACCTTGGAATTGCCATCGCCAACCTGATCAACCTGGTTAATCCGGGGATCATTGTATTGAACGGTGTGCTTATGGATGCAGGTGAGCTATTCTTGCGCGAAGTCCATGCAAGTATCAAACAAAGGACACTGCCCATTCGTGCAGAAAAAACCCCCCTGGTGGCAAGTCAACTGAGGAATGATGTCGTGGCGATCGGTGCAGCGACATTGGTGATCCACAATTCCATTCAGCTTGAAAGTATTACTAACTTTCTTTTCAAAGGAGGTGGTGCCTGAAAAAAAGTCTGCATGAAAGAAGTTGTTTTGCAAGTATCGCATTAACCTTGGATAGATAGGAGAAAGGAAAGAGAAATGAAGAAGTTTTTTGTTCTAGTAAGCTTTCTTGTGATCGCCTCGCTGGCGATGTCTGCTTGCGCTCAACCAACTGCTGCGCCTGCTGCTGAAGCACCTGCCGCTGAAGCGCCTGCTGCTGAAGCACCCGCTGCCGGGCAAGAGGTGGAAGTCTTCTCGTGGTGGACTGGTGGTGGAGAAGCCGCTGGTCTCGACGCCATGATTAAGATCTTCAACGCTCAGCACCCTGATATCAAATTCAACAATGCAGCCGTTGCAGGCGGCGCTGGCACCAATGCGCGCGCAGTGCTCGCCACTCGTCTGCAGGCTGGCGATGCTCCTGATTCCTGGCAGGGTCATGCGGGTTGGGAGTTGATCGGCACCTATGTGGCTGCTGATCAGATCGAACCCCTGAATTTCCTGTATGAGGAAGCCGGTTGGATGTCTGTGATGCCGGAAACCCTGATCCCCCTGATCTCGAAAGATGGCAATATCTACTCTGTACCCGTCAACATCCACCGCGCCAATGTGCTTTGGTACAACCCCAAAGTGTTGGCTGATAACGGGATTGCTGTTCCTGTCACCCAGCTAGAGTGGTTTGAAGCTATGGACGCTTTGCAAGCCAAGGGTATTTTACCGCTGGCGATGGGTGAACAATGGACCGCCATGCACCTGTTTGAAACCGTCATGCTCGGCTCGCTTGGACCGGAGAAATATAACGGTCTGTGGGACGGCAAGACGGATTGGGCATCGGCTGAAGTGACTGCAGGTATCGAAGCCTTCGTCAAGGTGTTGAGCTACACCAACTCTGACGCAGCCTCTCTAACCTGGCAGGATGCTTCCAAGCTGGTGGCTGACGGTAAGGCGGCCTTCAACGTGATGGGCGACTGGGCAGAAGGTTACTTCAAGGAACTCGGCCTCGAACCCGAGACAGCCTTTGGCTGGGCGCCGGTTCCCAATACGGTCGGCACCTTCCAGTTCCTCTCCGACAGCTTTGTGCTCGCCAAGAACGCGCCTCACCGCGATGCAGCCATCGCCTGGTTGAAGCTGTGCGGCTCGAAAGAGGGTCAGGATGCATTCAACCCTGTGAAAGGCTCTATCCCGGCACGCTCTGACGCAGACAAATCGCTTTACGATGTCTATCTGCAGTCCGCTATGGCGGATTGGGCTACCAATGTGGTCGTTGGCTCCCTGGCTCATGGTGTGGTTGCCAATGATACCTGGAAGAATGATATCAACACGGCGCTTGGTCTGTTCCTGGGCACGAAAGATGTGAAAGCTTTCCAGGATGCCCTGGTAGCAGCTGCTGCTGCCAATCCGAATAAATAAGGTTCTTTAGGCGACAGGGCGAACAAGAAATTGTTCGCCCTGTTGGTAGATTTGTCGAGGGGTCTATGGCTAAGTATAGAGATAAAATCATCGGGATTTTGCTGCTATCGCCATCGGTCATTGCTGTATTCATTTTTATTTACGGATTTATCCTTTGGTCTGTCCGAGTCTCTTTAAGTCAATGGAAAGGCTTGCTGCCGAATTATAATTGGGCAGGTTTCCAGAACTATATTTCATTATTTAGCGACCAGCGTTTCCAAATTGATATTCGCAATACCGTCATTTTCACTGTGCTTTTTGTAACCGGTTGCTTGATTTTGGGTTTGACGATGGCTTTACTGCTTGACCGGGGAATTCGTGGTGAGTCCTTCTTTCGAACCATCTTCCTCTTTCCGATGGCAATTTCGTATATCGTCACAGGTGTGGTCTGGCGCTGGTTGATGAACCCGGCGCTTGGAGACCGGTTGAGCGGGATTAACCTGATATTCCACAACCTGGGTCTTGATTTTCTGATCTCTCGGTGGACTACTACGCCCCAATGGGGCATTGCATATATCGCCATTCCAGCGATTTGGCAGATGTCCGGGTATATCATGGCGCTGTACTTGAGTGCTTTGCGTGCAATTCCAGGAGAAATCCGTGAGGCTGCCGCTGTGGACGGAGCGAGTGAAGCGCAGATTTTCCGCATGATTATTCTACCGATGATCCAGCCGATTACCCTTTCCGCTGTGATCATCCTGGGGCATATGTCGCTCAAGGTTTTTGATCTGATTCTTGCGATTGCAGGCAAGCAGATTGCCTTGGATGTTCCGGCAATTAACATGTGGCAGACTACCTTCGACGGCTTAAATTATGCGCGCGGCGCGGCGATAGGCATTCTGCTGTTGCTCAGTGTGGCTGTTCTGATCATTCCTTATCTTCGCTTTAGCCTTAAAACGGAGGAACAGCTATGAAAATCAAATCCTTCCGCTGGGAATTTTTACCCTTGCTGATACTGGCGCTTTTCTTCCTAATGCCGTTATATGTCATGCTAGTCACTGGGTTTAAGGCGTTTGCCGAGGTGGATCTGGCAACGATGTGGACTCTGCCAAAGACCGTTGCTCTAGATAACTTTCGCGAAGCGTATGCAAAACTGGCGCCCAATTTTTGGAACAGCATGCGAATGGTTGTGCCTGCGGCGATCATATCGTCGATCCTGGGGTCTTTAAATGGTTATGTATTGGCGAAGTGGAAATTCAAAGGCTCGGATATCCTCTTCCCGTTGATCCTTTTTGGCATGTTTATTCCCTATCAAAGCATCATGATCCCGCTGGTGGAGACGATGCGCTCGCTCAACCTTTACGGCGGCATCTACGGTTTGATCCTGGCGCATGTGATATACGGCATTCCAATTACGACCCTGACCTTCCGCAATTACTACGCCACCATTCCGAAGGAACTGCTTGAGGCCGCACGCATCGACGGCGCTGGGATCATGCGCATTTATGCCAGTGTATTGCTGCCAATATCGATCCCCAGTTTTGTGGTGGTTTTGATCTGGCAGTTCACTTCAGCCTGGAATGACTTTCTCTTTGCGGTCATCCTTACCGCGCCGTCTTATTGGCCGGTGACCGTGGCATTAAATAACATGGCTGGCTCTCAGATCATCTCCTGGAATGTGCAGATGGCTGGCTCCTTCCTGGCAGCGCTGCCGACGCTTTTGGTTTATATCCTGCTCGGCAATTACTTTATGCGAGGTCTTATGGCAGGTGCCTTGAAAGGGTAGAAGCTTGGTATGCTTACTTGCTTGCCCAGGGTGATGGGTTGCCCTGGGCAAGTTTTTTTATGAAGAGACGAAATATTAGCCACAAGAATATGTCTTGGGTCACCTTACAAAAAGCCATGAATTGTTTACACTTGAGCTGGAGAGGTGAACCGTGCCAAATCTTGAGAATAATCCTGTATTACCGACGATGAAGGAATTGAAAGCTGGGCTTGAGCCGTTTAACAAAGCGAAAACTGGGGTGGCGATCCGGCAACTTGTGGTGACATTGACTTTATATGTGCTTGGCTGGGTGGCGATGTATTACAGCTTGCGCATAGGTTACTGGCTGACTCTGCTGCTGGCTGTGCCCACCGCCGGGCTTCTGGTCCGTATATTTATTCTATTCCACGACTGCGGTCACAATTCATTTTTCCCATCCACCACGCTAAACCGGCGCGTTGGTTTCTGGTTGGGGGTGCTTGTGTTTACACCCGGGGCGCAGTGGTGGCGCTCGCATGCGATCCACCATGCCAGTGTGGGCAACCTGGATAAGCGTGGAGTGGGAGATGTGCTGACGCTGACGGTGACAGAGTACCGCCAGCTCCCCGCGTTGAAAAAAATCGGCTACCGGATCGTCCGTAATCCCTGGATGATGTTTGGCTTTGGCCCCATTGTCGTTTTCTTGATCCAAAACCGCTGGCCGTTTATGCGCCACGGCAAAAAAGAGACCTTAAGCGTCCTATGGGCAAACCTGGCTATCCTTGGTTTGGCGATTGGGCTGAGCATGTTGATCGGTTTCAAGAATTATGTATCAATCCAACTGCCGGTGATTTGGCTAGCAGGGTTGGCGGGAATCTGGTTGTTTTACATCCAGCATCAATTTGAAAATGTGTATTGGGCGCGTGATAATACCTGGAATTATGTGGCTTCGTCATTGTTGGGTTCTTCCTATTATAAGTTGCCGCCGATCTTGCAGTGGTTTAGCGGCAGCATAGGATACCATCACATCCACCATCTCAGCCCGCGCGTGCCCAATTATTTGCTAGAAGCAGCCTATCGTTCGTCGGAGATATTTCGGAAGTCGCCAACAATAAATATCCGGCAAAGCCTGGCAAGTGCACGCTTGAACCTGTTTGATGAAGAGGCGGGAAAAATGGTCGGCTTCAACCAACTTGCGTAAAGTTTTGCTCAAAAATCACCCATACCTCACCCCCCATAGATACGTCATATTGAGTGTCACAAGTTAAATAAGTTGTGCAATCTGTGCTGGCGCGATATACTTTACTATACTAGATAGTGCTGAAAACAGGAAAGCTGATCAGATACAATTAGCAACAGTGAGCTCGAAAACTGAAGAACAACTGATCGCACGCGCCCGCGATTTTGATAAAGATGCACTCGCCGAAGTTTTTGATCGTTACCATTTCGGGATATATTCGTATTCTTTACGATTGCTAGGCGATGCAGACCTGGCGAAGGAATGCATGTCGGAAACTTTTCACCGTTTTCTTAGTGTACTCCATCGTGGCATGGGACCAGATGACTACTTGCAGGCTTATCTTTACCGCATCGCTCACAACTGGATTACGGATTATTATCGCAAGAAACCTTCCAGTGATGTGCCATTGGAAGATGATCTTCCATCTGATCCGGAAGATGACCCTGCTAGAATGGCTTCAGATCGGGTGGATCTGCAAAAGATCCGGGCAGCCTTGCGACTGCTCACTCCCGAACAAAGACAGGTGATTTCTCTGAAATTCCTGGAAAACTGGGAGAATGAAGAAATCGCCAGGGCGATGGGCAAGCCGGTAAGCGCAGTGAAGTCGTTGCAGCACAGAGCCCTGGAATCACTGCGGCGGATAATTTTATGAAAGGTATTTTACTGTGAAGACTGATGATGAATTGGATGATGGCTTAAGAGCCCTTTTCCAGAAGATGCGTGAAATTGAGCCTCTTGCCCCTGAGGTTGTTAACGAAGAACGGATGAAGTTCTTGAATAAGGGAGAGGTCTTCCGCAAGTCGCAAGCTGCTCGACCCGAACAAAGGCGAGTTGGCTTTTTTGACTCTTTCCTGTTGGCAATTCAACCAAAGCAACGTAAGTTTGCACTTAATTTTCTTGTCGTAATGGCTGTGGTGGTGACAGCTTTATTTGGTGGTGGCGGTGCGGTGGTATTGGCTGCCCAAGACAGCCTGCCCGGTGAAGCCATATACCCGGTAAAAACCTTTAGCGAAGATGCCCGCCTTTTGTTTACAGCATCTGATCAATCCAAATTGGAGTTGATCTTGCAATACACAGAACGTAGGGTAGACGAAATTGCGTCGCTCTTAACCAGCCAAAAGCAAGTACCCGAAGGTGTTTTCATCCGTCTGGAGCAGCAACTCACCGCAGCGCTCCAGATTGCTGCCCATATGGATAGCGAGCAGATGGTACAGGCTTTGATGCAAATCCAGGAGCGGGTGGAAGTGCAATCGCAGACCATGACTGCCTTGAACGCTGGGACGCAGCCTGCGAACGCACAGTTGCTCCAACTGGAGGCGCGCCTGAGACAGCAGAGCCAGATAGCTGCCCAGGGAGCAGCAGACCCGCAGGTTTTCCAGCTGCAGATGCGCTTCCGACAGAACCAGGATGCTTCACAACAGCCTGGGTCAGATAATTCTCTCAATGCTACCGGCACGCCGCTTGCCCCTGGGAATAGCTATGGACCTGGTCCTGTGTACGGCGATCCAACCCAGCTGCCTGGACAATTTGGTGTGGGTCCATTTGGGCCCAATACTACCCAAACGCCAGACACTGGAATGTTTGGCTATGGTCCAGGGCCAGAATATGGATTGGCGCAAACTCCGTTTATGTACGGTCCCTGGTGGACGCTTACCCCAACCATGACACCCATGGGCGTCCAGGACGGCGCAGGTCAAGGTCATTCCAACTCATCGAATGGAAATGGTCAGGGCGGGAAAAAGTAGCCCATGTGGTTTGGCGCCCTGCTCCTGGTGATGGGAGGAATAACCTTTATCGTCTGGGGTTTTGACAAATACCGGGCAAAGACGCACCAATGGCGAGTTCCCGAGCGCTGGTTATATTCCTTAACGCTGTTAGGTGGTTCTTTTGGAGCCCTGGCTGGAATGCTTTTCTTTCGCCACAAAACCAGGAAGACCAATTTCTGGGTCGTGGTATTTGTAAGCATGGCTGTGCATAGTTACCTTCTACTCGACCTGTTGCGATGACATAAATCGAACCCAACAAAACACACCTCGTGTGGCAGCGAGGTGTGTTTATTATTTAATGATCGTTTGTGAGACAAACCGGGGTAAAATCTGATTACCTAGAAAAGGAGTTACCCCATATGGCTGATTTAAAAACCAGACCGACCGACCAACCGGTGAGTGAATTCCTCGGTTTGATCGACAATGCGGACAGGCGAGCGGATTGCGATACCATCTCCCAAATGATGGAAAAAGCCACTGGGGCCAAACCTGTGATGTGGGGGGATAGCATCGTGGGCTTTGGCAAGTATCACTACAAATATGCCAGCGGTCGGGAGGCAGATTGGCCGCTGGTGGGCTTTTCGCCTCGCAAACAGAACCTGACCCTGTATATCACAGCTGGCTTTTCTGAATACCAGGAATTGCTTGAGCAATTGGGAAAATGCAAGACAAGCGTGGGCTGCTTGTATATCAAGCGGCTTTCGGATGTAAATTTAGCTGTGCTGGAAGAGCTGGTAAATAAGTCGGTTGAAGCGATGCGGCAGCAGTATCCAGATTAAATTAAGTATAAAGCCTATTTATCGCTTCCCTATTCTTTTAACGGCAAGTTGGGGATACAGATTGCTTCGGCTTCTTTGATGATCTGCAAAACTGGTAAATTGTGCTCATCTGCCAGGCGCAGACAAATATCGAACTCGGGGACAGCCTGGATTACTTTTCCTTGGACAATCTTCAGCTTCACTGGGATACTGCCGTAGTGAGTTTGAATATCTTGCATCACCCTTTCTGCCTCATGCCGCCAGATCGATTTCACCCGCACGCCCAGGGTGGTCGTTTCTCTCAACAAGATATCACACAAAGGCTGCTCATCTGATTTCCGGCAGATGACTGAGAGTTTGGTCCCGGGTCGATTTTTCTTCATGAAGATCGAGGTGAAGAAGACGTCCAGAGCGCCTGCTTGAAACAGGCTTTGCATCACTGGGCCATAAACTTGCGGGTTCATATCGTCGATATTGGTTTCAATCTCCAGGTAGGGATCTGTTTCTTCGCTGCTTTCCCCTATAAAGATGCGCAGTATGTTTGGCCATTCCATATCACGCTGACCAGCTCCGATGCCCACATGAGCCAGCTTCATGTCAGGTTGGCGGAACTGTGCAAGCGCTGACAGGATGGCTGCGCCTGTTGGAGTGACAAGCTCTACCGTGGCTTTCGTTGATCTGACTGGTGCATTGGCGGAGCGAAGAAGTTCCAGTGTTGCGGGTGCAGGCAGCGGCAGCAACCCGTGTTGGGTTTTTACCTGGCCGGCACCCAGCGGTAGGGCAGAAGAATTAACAGCCTGGATATTAAAATATTCCAAACCGACCGCAGCGCCAACAATATCCAAAATGGAATCAACGGCACCTACCTCGTGAAAATGGACTTCAGCGATGCTTGTTCCATGAACCCTGGCTTCGGCTTCAGCCAGCTTCTGGAAAATCAACATGCTGGTCTGTTTGATTTTCTCTGAGAGGCCGCTGTTCTCAATCAAATTGCTGATATCGCCAAGGTGGCGGTGCTGGTTGTGGCCATGGCTGTCATACAGGTGCTGATCAAAGATAAGCCTGATTTGCGTTGCAGCCAAGGCTCCTTTTTGCACTTTGTCCGCACGTATATCCTGGAATTCTGGCAGGTCGAGTTTCTTGAACTGTTCTGATAAAACTTCTACGGGCAAACCTGCATCCACCAGCGCGCCCAGAAACATATCACCACTGATACCTGAAAAACAATCGCAATATAAAATATTCATTTTGCCAATCCTTCATCCATGCTGCCCGAGCGGTAACCCTGTAAATCCAAATCAACGTGTTTGTATCCGATTTTTTGCATAAATTCGAGAAATTCCGAGCGAAACTCGGTCAGCGTTTGGATCTGCTCCGGTTCAATTTCGATTCTTGCTGCATCCTGAAAATCCCGTACACGCACAACTGAAAACCCTCTTTCATGCAGGTATCTCTCGGCTCGTGCAATCCTATCTATCGCCATTGCTGTGATAGGTGTGCCATAGGGAATGCGGGTGGCCAGGCAGGGAGTGCTGGGTTTGTTCCAGATGGAAAGCTCAAAGGCTTTTGCCAACTGGCGGATCTCCGCCTTGGTGAGCCTGTTGTTCGCCAGCGGGCTGGTGGTTCCCGTTTCACTGACAGCAGCCCGTCCGGGACGATATTCTTGAAGGTCGTCGTGGTTCTGGCCTTCCAGTACGACCTGGTATTGCCACTCCCTTGCATAATTCCAAATTTCGGCCAGCATAGCCCTTTTGCAATAGTAGCAGCGATCTATCGGGTTGGAACGAAAGATGGGATCTTGGAGTGGATCATGCTGGATGACTGTGTGTCTAAAACCGTGTTGAATCGCGAATTCGACGGCACTGTCATGCGCATCCAGGGGTTCTAAAATTGATTGAATTGTGACTGCTATCATCCTTTCGCCAAGGACCTGGTGTGCAGCAAATGCTAGGAAGCTGCTGTCTACACCGCCGGAGTAAGCAATCACTGCAGACTCAAATGAACTCAACTCGGAGATTAGAGAATGCCATTTGGAAATCAGATCCGCTTGGATCTTACAGCTTAGCAACTGCTGATTGAGAGAGTCAATGGGTTTCACTGGTCTTTTCCTGGTTAGACAGCCGGTTGATTTTCCCAGCCATGCAACCTGCGCCGAAACCGTTGTCGATATTAACCACAGCTACCCCGTTGGCGCAGCTGTTGAGCATACCGAGCAAGGCAGCCAGGCCTTGAAAACTGGCGCCGTACCCTACGCTGGTCGGTACTGCAACAACCGGGGCTGAGACAAGACCTGCCACAACGCTGGGAAGAGCGCCCTCCATCCCGGCGACCGCAATGATCACCCTGGCTTTCTGCAAAGCTGGCAAGTAGCTGATCAGCCGGTGCAGTCCGGCGACGCCGACATCGTAGATTCGCTGTACCTGGTTTCCCATCAATTCCGCGGTGATGGCTGCTTCTTCAGCGACTGGAATATCCGATGTGCCGGCAGTGACCACAATAATGCCCGGGCGTTTGTCGCGTTCCTGATCCAAATCCAAAGATAGCAAATGGGCGAGGGAATGGTAGGTTGCCTGGGGGAGTGCTTCACGGATCTGCCCATACATTTCCTCGCTTACTCGTGTAGCCAAAACCTGGCGGCTTCTTTCCATCAGCTTGAGGAAGATATCTACAACTTGCCTGGGGGTTTTTCCTTGCGCCAGGATGACTTCAGGAAAACCTGTGCGCAGGGCGCGGTGGTGGTCGATGTTGGCAATGCCATTCACTCCTTCAAAAGGGAGCAGTTTTAGATTGTCGATCACTTCTTCGACCGTAGTTTTGCCCTGGCTCAGTTGCTCCAAAATCAAGTAGAGTTGTTCTTGTTCCATGTATCTATCCCTTGTGATTGTCCTGGATTTGCAGTTCTCATTTTACCAGGACATCGTTCTAATGAATGAATTCGTCAATCTCAAGATGATTGTCTGCATGTATAATAAAAAAAGCCCAAAGAAGGTTGAATAAGTCTTGGAATTTCGTGTATGCCTGCCATACTAGAAGTCCAGCAGGGTTTGAGAGCAGTTCTGCCTGAAGTTGGTGTATTATTGGGTTTTGCTGTGGTGTTTTATATCCTAGGGATTTTACGCTTCCGCTATGAGTGATGGTGCCCTGGTGGAACGATTCTTATTGAAAAAGAGATAAACAGATCATTATGGAACCTGCAGACCTGACAATTTTGGAGCCATTGAGTACCGATCGTATCATTGAACTATGGTCCAGGACTTATAACAAAGAAGGAAAGCCTGATTGGTCGCATATATTCCCGTACTACCACGATCAAATAGTATTTGAAGACAGCATCCAAAAGATCGAAGGCATCGAAGATTTTAAGGCCATGTGCGGGCGATTAACGGAGCGGTGTGAACAATTGAATATGGAAATCCAAACCATCGCACAAAATGCAAACGTTGTATTGATGGATTGGAAGATGATCATGAGCTTCAACAAGTACCCAAGCACCCCGGTGTACGGCTGCACCAGGCTGACTTTTGGTGAGGACAACAGGATCATCCACCAGCGGGATTATTTTGACCTGTGGGGAGATATTTTTAACGGCATCCCATACTTCAAGCGCTCCTATAGGAAATTCTTGCGAAAACATTTTGGATGACGGGGGTCGTTACACACGTCTTTATGAAACTTCCTGAAGAACTTCAGTTTATTGCCAATGCCCGTATGGTGCAGAAAACCACGGATTCCCGCATGGATGGTCGTGTGTGCGTGATCACCGGGGCTACCTCCGGGGTGGGTTACCAGGCTGCCAGGTGGTTGGCGCAAGGTGGGGCTCACAATGTGATCGTATGCCGAAACGGCGAGAAAGCCCGGAAAGTGAAAACTGAACTGGAAGGTGGCTTTGGCACGCAGGTGGATGTCATCCAGGCCGATTTTTCTGACCTTGGAGAAGTGCGAGAAGCTGCGCAGACCTTACTTGATCGCTACCCGCGCATTGATGTATTGATCAACAATGCGGGTGTCCACAATACTCGCCGCAGGCTGAATAAGGACGGTATTGAGATTGTATTTGCTGTGAACCACCTGGCATCCTTCCTTTTCACCCGTTTATTGCTTGATCGAATGATGGAGAGCGCTCCTTCACGCATCATTCAGGTGAATTCGCAGGGGCACCGTTTCGGTGGCTTGGATCTGGATGATTTAGATTGGGAAAAGAGGCGGTATAGAGGCCTCCAGGCATACGGTGCTTCTAAAGTGGCTCAGCTTCTGACTGTGTGGGAATTCGCGGATCAACTGAAAAACAGCGGTGTGACGATTAATGCAGTTCATCCAGGAGAGGTGAAAACCAATATTGGCATGAACAACGGCCTTCTTTATAGGCTGTACCAGCGCTATTTGATAGGGTGGCTGTTGAAGCCCCCCGTGATCTCGGGCAATGCCATCTACTACCTGGCTGCAGCCCCCGAGATGGCAGAAATCAGCGGCGTGTTTTATAATCAAACCATCCCCGAAAAACCTGCTGCGCATGCCTTGGACAGGACTTTAGGGAAGAGAGTATGGCAAATCAGCGAAGAATTGACCGGTCTTTCTCAACAGACAGGCTAAACACAATCCATTCGATCGACTGACACAGGAAATGATTAGAGGTGTTGGGATGGAATATGATGCAATTTTTGATGCAATAATCGTTGGCGGAGGCATTGCTGGACTGACGGCTGCAGCTTATCTATCGAGGGCGGGAAAATCGATCCGGCTGTTCGAAAAAGAAGAAAAATGCGGTGGTCTTGTCAATAGTTTTGAGCGTGAGGGTTTTTTCTATGACGGGGGTGTGCGCGCGCTTGAAAGCTCGGGGGTTCTATTCCCCATGCTCAGGCAGCTGGGTATCTCACTCGATTTTGTTCCAAACAAGATTTCCGTCGGGATTGAAGACCAGGTAATTCAAATTTGCTCTGAAGAAAGTGTCGAAGAATATAAGAACCTGTTGACAAGCCTTTACCCTTCCAGCAGAGATGATGTTGAAGCCATTTTTGAACAGATCAGGGTCATCATGCATTATATGGATGTCCAGTATGGGATCGATAATCCCATGTTTCTGGATGTAAAACAAGACCGGGAGTATTTTTTGCGTGAGATCATCCCCTGGATGTTCAAATACGCTGTGACCGCCCCCAAGATTTCGAAACTGAACGAGCCAGTTGTCGATTTTTTGAAAAGGTATACCCAAAACCAAAGCCTGTTGGATATTATCACCCAGCATTTCTTTCAGGAAACGCCGGCATTTTTCGCTCTCAGTTATTTGAAGCTATATCTCGATTACCACTATCCAGTGGGCGGAACTGGTAAATTTATCGACAAATTGGTTGCTTTTATCCATGAGCACCAGGGGATCATCAGCAACAACACAGAAATCATTGGGATTGATGTTGAAAAGAAATGTCTGCGAGATTCTCAAGGAGAAACCTATCGATATCGTAGTTTGATATGGGCAGCCGACCAGGTTACTTTGTACCGGCTGGTGGATGCAAATGCCATTTCTGATAATAAAACCAAAAACGCAGTCGTAGACCGGCAGAAAATGGTTCTTGGAAAATCGGGCAATGATTCTATTCTCACCATATTCCTGGGGGTGAACCTGGATAAGCAGTACTTTTCAGATCGCTGTACTGAGCACTTCTTTTATACTCCCAGCCGGATTGGGCAATCGTCAGCTGGACCCATCCCAACCAACCAGGGGAGGAAATCTATTGAGAAGTGGCTGGAAGAATACCTCCAGCTGACGACATACGAAATATCGATCCCGGTTTTAAGAGACAGCAGCCTGGCGCCGGTTGGCAAGACGGGGTTAATTGTAAGTGTTTTGTTTGATTATCAATTAACAAAGGATATTCAAGATCAAGGGTGGTACAGCGCTTTCAAAACCCTTTGTGAAGGCAGCATGGTCAGGGTTCTGGAACGAACAGTCTTTCCGGGTATAGAAACCTCAATACAACATATTTTTTCATCAACGCCTTTGACCATGGCAAAACTGACTGGCAATCACGAAGGGGCAATTACAGGGTGGTCGTTTAAGAACAGACCGGTGCCGGCTGAGAGCCGGCTTCCAAAAATCAACAATGCAATTAAAACCGCTATTCCGGGTGTGTATCAGGCGGGGCAATGGACTTACAGCCCTTCAGGTCTGCCTATATCCTTCCTGACAGGGAAAATCGCCGCGGATAAGGTGATCAAAGATCTGAAATCGCAAAAATGAATTATGGTTCTGCACAATCCGGTTTAAATTCTACCAGTAGTGATGAACCATCTCGCGCACTCGAGCCGCATAGATTTGCTTGATCCTTTCCATGGTTTCTGCCTCCAGGGCTGGTAGGTCTGCAGACCTGACATTATCTTCAGCCTGAGCAGGGTTTTTTGCGCCCGGAATAGCACAGGTCACTGCTTCGAACATCAGAATCCAGCGCAGGGCAAACTGGGGCATGCTCCAACCCGTGGGAATCAGCTCACGCACTTCTTCGACAACCTCTAATCCAGTTTCATAATCGACCCCAGCAAAGGTTTCACCGCGATCGAAGGCTTCTCCGTGTCTGTTAAAAGCCCGATGATCATCAGGATCAAAGGTGGATCGAGGGGTAAGTTTTCCGGTTAACAATCCACTCGCCAGAGGGACGCGCGCCAGGATACCTACTTTACGCTCTATAGCCTGTGTAAAGAAAAGATCAGATGGGCGTTGGCGAAAAATGTTAAATATTATTTGCACGGTTTGTACATTTGGGAATTCAATTGCCTTTAATGCTTCTTCCACTTTTTCTACGCTAACACCGTAGTAGCGAAGCTTGCCGGCTTTTATCAGATCATCCAACACGCCAAATGTCTCTGGCATATAATAGACCTCTGTCGGAGGGCAGTGCAATTGAAGTAAATCAATGGCGTCTGTGTCCAGGTTCTTTAAACTGCGCTCAACAAAAGCGGTCAGGTTATTCCTGTTGTACCCGCTGGCGATGTGAGGGTCCAATCTGCGTCCGGCTTTGGTTGCCACATAGATCTGTTCCCGGCGTTCTTTTCGCAGGCGGGCGACCAGGCGTTCTGAACGCCCATCCCCATACACATCCGCGGTGTCGATGAAATTGACCCCTAGATCTATCGAGCGATGCAGTGCGGCGAGCGAGTCATTATCATCTACACTGCCCCATGATCCGCCAATTGCCCAGGCGCCAAAGGAAATGGTCGACACATTCCAACCAGTTCTACCGAGTGTACGAAATTGCATAATTTGTCCTTTGTGTATTTGCTTTTAAGCAGTTGCTTTGAAGCAGTTGCTTTGAAGCTGTCGTTTTTAACTATTTTTCCAAAGAATTCTCTTATTATATCCAATGTTCCGGGTTACAAACCCTTTGAAAGTGCGTAATAGAGCTCATTCCAGCGGATTTTTTCTCTGAACTCATCGATATTAGTACTTTCGTCAATTAACAAATATTCGATCCCTGCCATTGCAGCAAAATCCTTCAGATGATCTTGATTAACAGCATAACTGAAACTGGTGTGGTGTGCGCCGCCTGCATAGATCCAGGCAGATGCTGCGGTTTTCTAATCCCCTTTTGTGGAATTTGGTCTTGGGCAGTTCCACCCAGCGCCCAGTAAGGTAGGGGGCTGCTCCTCCATCGCGAAACGCAGTTAATGTGTTATCAAAGGT
>CAZTMX010000054.1:0-15744 GCA_964614855.1 uncultured Anaerolineaceae bacterium
TGATGACTGCCGGGCATCCATTCCGCCGGCGCTGGGATGAGTGCGCCGTCCTTCCCCGGCATTAATGGCTCAACTGCTTCGCCGCGCAGCACCGCTGCTGCTCGCAGCACAGCCTGCACCGGCTTGACATATCCCGTACAGCGACACAGTACACCCGAAAGCGCCTGGCGCACTTCCTCTTCAGTGGGGTCCGGGTTGCGCGCTAGCAACTCGCTGGCAGCCAGCACTTGCGCCGGCGTACAGTAACCGCATTGGATGGCGCCGCTTTCCACAAAAGCCTGCTGGATGGGATGCAGCCCACGGCTTTCCTTCCAGCCCTGTTCCGGATGTTCTCCCATAGCTTCGATGGTCTGGATTTTATGACCTTCCACCTGGGGAACCAACAATAGACAGGAGTTCACCGGTTTGCCATCCAGCAGTACCGCACAGGCGCCACATTCCCCGCTTTCACACCCGTGTTTAACGCCAAAATAGCCATTCTGCCGCAGCGCAGCCAGCAAGGTATCCCCGGGTTGCGCCGATATTTCAATCTCTTGACCATTGATGTTCAGATGATATGTCATAGGGTATCCTTACATCTACTTCACAATACTTTGCGGATTTGTAACCAGCCCGGACGGGCGGTGTTTGCAGCCTGGATGGCTTCCTGGCTGCCCAGGATAACCACTGCCCCGTTGTCGTTTACCTGTTGTAATATCTCACCCAGGCTTGAAAAATCTGACAGGCTGGTATGCAGCACCTGGTCACGCCAGAGCTGGCGCGCAGCCTCAGTATCACCTACCAGGTATCGTACCATCGAGGTCAAGCCTTTGGCATCCGGCAATTGGTAAGCGTCCAGGTCGCCGATTGCGCCGACGATGCTGCGATCAATTTCCTCCTGGCTCAACCTGCCGCTATCCAGCTGGCGCAAAAAACCAGCCGTCTGGTCATATACATCCAGGGTGGACAGCAGGTTGGGGTCTCGATAAGAAAGAAATGTCAATATCCCAGAGCGCTGGTTGAAAAGGCTAAAACCGCCGTAAGCGCCTCCCTGGACGCGCACTTTCTCCCACAACCAGGTGGTGCGCAAATAGTTCATAATGACATCTATAGAGCCGTGGCGGCGGTAACCCAGCTTGTACAAATCAGCGCCTTTGCCCACGTAATTCACCTGGGCAGGGATCACCAACCCTTCATTAACATCACGCGGCTCTGGCTGCCAGCCTTGCACCTGGGATACGCCAACTGGGAGGCTGGTGATGAAATCTTCCAACATGGGCTGGAAAGACTTCCAATTCTCCGCATCCAGGGTGACGTTGCTCAGGCTGTTCTGGCTCATCACCAGGCTTTCACGAACACGTTCCAGGGTTTCAAAAACGGACTGCCAGTCATGATCGATTTTTTCCAGCAGGCTGCGCAAGAAGAACAGGTAATCCACACCACCCATTTTTTCTGTTGCCCAATCTGCCTCATTAAAGAGCCCACGCAAGCGCGAGTTGACCACGCGGTGACCTGCCGGTACCAGGCTCGCTTCTTGAGCTGCCTTTTCTTCCAGCACCATCTGGCGAAACCTTTCCGGGTTATCCAGGCGCACAGTGGAAAGCACATCTTCAAGGATCGCCAGCAGCTCACCTGCTTGCGCCATGGTTGTTTTCCCACGGATTACCAGCCAGGCGGATGACTGTTGGTTTTCGAAGCGGGGTAAAACCATGGGGTTTGAGCTAATTCCCCCGGTCGAACGCCCAATACGCTGAGAAAGCTGTACGAAATCTTCTGTCTGCGTTCCCATCTCAACCAGCGAGCGCCCAAACAAAGGGATATAGGGAAGCAGCTCTTGCGGCAGCACATGTAAATCGAAAGCCAGGTCCAGGTAAAGGATGCCATTGGTAAAAAGATCGTGATACAGGATTCCACCGGCACCGCCGTCCAACACTTCTATTGGGATGGTCTTGTTCGCCGTTTCCAGGTCTTCCGGCTTCAGGCTGGGGATGGTCGCCAGGGCTTCGGGGGGATCAGGTGTCTCCTGGTGCAGATTCAAGGCTTTTGTGTTTTCCAGTACCGCCTGCAATTCGAAGCTGCTCATTGCAGCCCGGACCTTTGCTAGCTTTTCTTGCTCAGCTTCGTCCATTATTTGGTTATAGCCGGGTTGCGGCTGCAAGATCACCACCGAATGGTGCTTATTTGAAAGCAAATCCACCTGGATCATGTTCTCAAAGAATGGTTCCCCTGCCGCCAGGCGCTGTTTTATCTGCGACAGCCCTGCTTCAAAAGCCAACGGAGCAAAGGGGTCCTTGTCATACAACCAGGTAATGAGGGCTCTCAACATCAGTGCAAGACCGCGCGGAAATGCGCCGGTGTTGTTCTCCCGCAGGTTGAATTCAACCGTGTTCAGTGAAGCTGCGATGGTTTCCCTATCGATGCCTTCCTGAGCCAGGTTTTCCAGCGTCTGCCGCACCAGGTTTTCCAAACGCTCGCCGTCAACCAATTGGTGATCTGCACCCACTCGCATGCCTTTTAACCCGGTGGAGAAATACGGTTGGCGCAGCTCGCTATCCAGCCCCACCCCTGCCGGGTCTTCGCCAAGACCCGAATCGATCAGGGCTTTGCGCAAAGGAGAAGCCGGGGTACCGATCAAAATATGCACCAGGATGTGCCATGCCAGCTTGTTCAATTCATCATCCGAACCTGGCAGCATCCAGTTCATCACCAGCATTCCTTTGGCAGCCTGCGGGTCATCGCCGGGGTCAAAGGGGATTACCAGACGCTTGCTTTCATGAAAAACAGGCTGTAAAGGCACCTGGCTGTCAACCGAGATGGCAGAATACTCGTTCAGGTACCCCTGCATCCGCCGTAATCTTTCATCTGGATCATCATCACCGTAGAAGAAGATGCGCGCATTGCTGGGGTGGTAGTACTTTTCGTGAAAGGATTTGAACTGGCTGTATGTCAGGTTTGGGATCACTGCCGGGTCGCCGCCCGAATCCAGGCCGTAAGGGGTATCCGGGAAAAGCGACTGGCTGGCGTAACGTGCCAGCAAATTATTCGGATCTGAATACGCGCCCTTCATTTCGTTAAAAACCACGCCTTTGTACACCAGGGAATCATTGATGTTCTCAAGTTCGTAATGCCATCCCTCCTGCTCCAGCACACGCGGCGGGATCAATGGATGGAACACGGCATCCACATAGACATCGATCAGGTTATAGAAATCTTGCAGGTTCTGGCTGGCGACCGGATAACAGGTTTTATCCGGGTAGGTAAAGGCGTTGAGAAAGGTCTGCAGCGAGCCCTTGAGCAGTTCGACAAAAGGCTCTTTCAGCGGATACTTCTCCGAACCGCACAATACCGAATGTTCCATGATATGCGGGAGACCGCTTGAGTCAGGCGGCGGTGTGCGGAAGGTAATGCCAAAAACTTTGTTTTCATCGTCGTTCTCCAGCGAGAGCAGTTCTGCCCCCGTGGTAATGTGTTTGAAAAGGCGCGCCCGGGTGTTGATCTCCGGGATATCCTGTTCTTGTACCAGTTGAAATCCGTGTGTAATTTGCATTGCTTTTACCCTTAAACGATCTGGCTCATCTCTATTGTTTCTCACTGACCCGGCGTACGCAGCGACCAGCTAAAATTCCAGCCACGTCTTCACGATATTCTGCCGACGCCCACACATCGCCCGCCTGTGAGTATGCACTGCGCGCCGCAATCTCCACACCCAGTTCTTCCGTTCCATCGAACACAAGCACTGGCGCAGCGCCGTATCCGCCCAGGGTCACCCGGGTTCGCCCAGAAGACCAGCGTGCGGCTGCCGCGCACACGATAGGCCTATCAGCCGGTGAGCGCGCCACGCTTTCATAAGCCAGTTGGACATTGCTGGGAATGGTGATTTTGCTGATCAAGCATTTGCGCAGCCTTTCAGTACGCAATGGCAGTAAGTCCCCTAAACCAAGAAGCTCTTCACCGGGCAGTACGGTCAGCACTGCATCCAGCGCCAACATCACCGTTGCCAATGGAGAGCGACCACTGGCAGCTACCAGGGTGCCAGCCAGGGTGGCTGCCTGACGCAGGTTATAGCTGGCTTCACGTTCAATCGCCTTAAGAAAATCGCCTTCCAGGCTGAATTTGCCTGCCTTAACATGCTCCAGCAAAGCCTGCAGGGTCAGGGTCGCACCAAGGTCCAGGAAATTACCTCGCACCTGGTATGCATCCAGGGCTAAATCCTGCAGATCCACCACGGCTGCCTTGTGCGTTGCAGCCTGGTTGACCAGGATTCCCCCTGCCAGGGGGATAGTGTGCGGCTCATCGCGAGCCAGCAAATCCAGGGCGTCCTGGATGGATTGAGGGCGGTGATATTCAAGGGTCATAGGTTATATTTTGCCTTTGCCTTTCATTGTTCTTCCGGGTAGATCTTCCAACCCAGTTCCTCAACATTTGCTTCATCCAACACATCTTGCGGAATATCCACCAGCAGGGCTTCGGCTTCTGCCAACAAGTTGCTCTCTTCGTCGTAAACAGCGCTGGTTGCCACGGCCGTGCGGCGTTTGCTGGTTCCCGCTTTTCCAACCAGGCGAATGGGTTTTCCTACTGGCACATTCTTGCGGTAACGCACTTCCAGGCGTGCAGTGTACATAAACCGGGCATTATCCCCCATCATATGCGATCGACCCGCCGCCTCATCCAACATGGCAGCCACGATCCCACCGTGAACAACGCCCGGGTATCCCTCGAACTGCTCAGGCAGTGTCACCTCAGCGCTTACTTCGCCCAGGCCGGTATTATAGAAACGCAAATGCAAACCAAAGGGATTGGATAGACCGCAAACAAAACAATGCCGGGAATTGGGTTGTGGCGTTTTCACAATGTACATCCTCCTGTTTATTGCCTCACAGCACCTGGGCGGCGTTTTTCTGCTTATGAATATTCTATTATACTATCCTGTGCTTACCTGCACTCAGAATCCATCTCAGATCGATTTGTAGGCCAATCAGCCCTTCTTTTTCATAGGGTATAATGGTTATTTGTCCCGAGACGCCACGAGGTGACGGGTAACTGAAATGGAGGAAACTCTATGTGTGGAATCGTCGGTTATATCGGTCCGCGCAATGCGACGCCCATTGTACTCCACGGTTTAAAGCGCCTGGAATATCGCGGCTATGACTCTGCTGGTCTGGCAGTGCTCCAGAACGGCCAGATCGAAATCCGGCGCGACGCCGGAAAGCTCTCGCGCCTGGAAACCCTGGTCCAGGAAGCGCCTGTCCAGGGCTCACCCGGCATCGGGCACACCCGCTGGGCCACACACGGCGAACCCAGCGCACGGAATGCACACCCGCACCTGAGCATGGGCGGCGATGTGGTGCTGGTGCACAACGGCATCGTCGAGAACTTCCTCGAGCTGCGCGAAGAGCTGAGCGCCGAAGGCGTGGTCTTTAGCTCAGATACCGACACCGAAGTCATCGTACACCTGATTGAACGCTACCTGTCCTCCAAGACGGACCTGGCTGAAGCCTGCCGCAAGTCCTTGCAGCACCTGCGCGGTGCGCACGGCATCGTGGTGCTCTCCTCACGCGAACCAGATAAAATTATCGCCGCCCGCATCGGCAACGCCGGCGGTGTGGTGATCGGCGTGGGCGAAGGGGAAATGTTTATCGCCTCCGATCTACCCGCCATTCTGGAACACACCCGCCAGGTGGCCTTTCTCGAATCCCAGCAACTGGCAGTGGTCACGCGGAACGGTTTTCAGGTGAAGACCCTGGATGGCAAGCCAGCGCAGCCCGGCATCCAGCATGTCTCATGGGATCCGGTATCCGCCGAAAAGGGTGCATACCGCCACTTTATGGCCAAGGAAATCCACGAACAGGTGCGCTCACTGACAGATACCATCGCCGGTAGGGTGGATCTCAAAAACGGACAGGGCATCCGCCTGCCCGAGTTGCACCTGACGGCTGAACAGGCAAAGCGCATCAAAAAGATATTCATTACCGCCTGCGGTACCGCAGCCCACGCCGGCGAAGTAGGCAAAATCCTGATTGAGCACATTGCCCGCATCCCGGTTGAAGTGGATATTGCCTCGGAGTTCCGCTACCGCGACCCGATCGTGGATAAAGATACCGTCGTACTGGCCATCAGCCAGTCCGGCGAGACCGCCGACACCCTGGCTGCCATGGAAGAAGGGCGCAAGAAGGGCGCCATCTTATGGTCAATCGTCAATGCCATCGGCTCACAAGCCATGCGCATCGCCGATGGCTATATCTCCATGCAGAGCGGGCCGGAGATTGGCGTGGCTTCCACCAAAGCTTATACTGCCCCGCTGGTGGATCTGTATATGCTGGCCATCTTGCTGGGCGATCTGCGCGGCACGTTGGATAAGACAGCACGCCGCAAGCTGGTGGACGACCTGCGTCTGGTGCCCGATCTGGCCGGGCGCTGCCTGGACCGCGAAGCCGAAGTGGAAGTAGTGGCGCACACCCTGCTCAAGACCGATCACTGCCTGTACCTGGGGCGCGGCATCAACATGCCCACAGCCTATGAAGGCGCTCTCAAGCTTAAGGAGATTTCCTACATCCACGCCGAAGGCTATCCCGCCGGTGAGATGAAACACGGCCCGATTGCCCTGATCGACCGCAATATGCCGGTGATTGTCATCGCACCGCGCGACCCCTGGTACGAAAAGATGTTCAGCCAGATCAAACAGGCCAAGGCGCGCGGCGGTGTGGTTATCGCCCTGGCGACCGACGGCGACGACCTGATTCCTCAAGAAGCCGACCATGTGCTCTGGGTGCCCGAGACCCCCTGGATGCTCAGCCCGGTGACCACCGTCATCCCGCTGCAACTGCTGGCCTATCACATCGCCGCCCTACGCGGCCTGGATGTAGATCAGCCGCGCAACCTGGCTAAGAGTGTGACGGTGGAGTGAAGCGCTTCACTCCCCCATCACCTCTAAAGGATCCACATTCATGCCCAGGTCTTTATCAAACACATTCAAATGGGTGTGGTAGCCGCAATCGCGGCCGCCGCAATACTGTCCATAGGCATCGTAGGTGTTGCCCTGGTTGCTCTCCGTGCCGATCGGGTCGCCAATTTGCACACGGTCGCCGATACTGACGGTGTACAGACCGTGGAGCAGGGTTACCTTGTACTGGGCATTTTCAAGCACCAAGGTGGTGTTGTTCCACTCATCCACATAAAAAGCCGTCACTTCTCCGGTGATCGGCGAAAGGATTGTCTCCCCATTGCCGGCTGAAATATCCACCGCAGCATGCCCGTAAGAAAACCCGTGCAGCCCCTGGGTGACGGTATAGCTTTCGTACGGAGGAAATAACGCCCGGGGATCGTCAGGAGAAAGTCCAGCCGCAGTATTTTCTATGCCGCCATTATCCAACAGCTGTTTATCAAGATAAGTGTTCCCCCCACCGGCCTGTGGATCATTACCTAAACCCAGATCTGCTGTCTGGATCTGTGCGGAGAGATCCACAACCAGAGGCGTGGCAGTTGCATCAGCCGCGGCCTGCGCGGTTTGGAGCGCGCCGCGGTCCTGCAGTACATTGAGTACCATAAAAGCGATCAGACCCAACGCTACAACTGTCAATCCATCAATCCGCCTGGGGAACATAGGTGCCTCCTCTCAATAATAGAACAATTGTTCTATATTTTAACACAATTTATGTGTCTGTAAAGAGGTTTTCGCTAATTCCCCCAAAAAGGTCATCACCGAAAAGCAAACTTGCCCCTAACCCCCTATACGTGCACATTCCCCAGCCGGTACGCCAGGTCCAGGATTTCTATGGTGTGGAAGACCGGCAGCGATTTACCGTTTGCCTTCAAATGATTTTCTATCTGCACCAGGCAGCCGATATTCCCCGCGATCACAGCTTCGCTCTTACTGTCGATGATAAAGTGGGCTTTGTTCTCCCCCAACCGCCCGGCGATCTCGGGCTGTTCAATATTATAGGTACCGGCCGAGCCGCAGCACATCCCCCCATCCGCCAGTTCAACCAGCATGAGATTCTCAACCGCCTGCAGTAATTGCCGGGGGGCACTGGCCACCCCCTGGGCGTAGATCAGGTGGCAGGCATCATGGTAAGCAGCGCGCAGCGGCTGGCTAAACACCGGCGGCTGGATCAGCCCAAGCTCTGCCAGGAACTGGCTGACATCTTGCACGCGTTCGGCAAACTGCTCCGCTCGCTTCTGCTCTTCACACCCAGCAAACAGCAACCCGTATTCCTGCATCCCCGAGCCGCAGCCGGCGGCATTGGTCAAAATACAGTCCACATCCTCGGGGAAGATAGCCATATTGGCACGCGCCAGCCGGCGCGCCTGCTCAAACTCGCCGGTGTGCATATGCAAAGCGCCGCAGCAGCCCTGCCCGGGCGGGATGACTACCTCCACCCCATTCTTTGCCAGCACCCTGAGCGTTGCCCAGTTGATCTGTGGCGACAGTACTTGCTGTACGCAGCCAGCCAGCAGCGCCACACGCGCCCGCCGCTGACCTTCAGCCCGCACCAGCGCCGGCAGCGGCCGGCTGTCTGGCAGCGTATCTGGCAGCAAATCCAGCATCCCTCGCAGCGAGGTTGGCACCAACCCCTTCAGCGGTCGCGCCAGCTTTCCCAACCCGGCAGCTGCGCGGAAGCGTGGTGGATAAGGCAGGGTCTCGTTGGCTAACTTTCTTTGCAGCCGTTTAGCGACATCCGGCTTGACTTCCCGCCGCAAATAGGCGCGAAAAGGCGAGAGCAATTCGTTGTACTGCACACCGGACGGGCAGGCTGTCACGCAAGCCAGGCAGCCCAAACAGCGGTCCACATAGGGCGTCACATCCGCCAACGAAAGCGTGCCCTCCAGGGCGGATTTCATCAAAAGAATGCGGCCGCGCGGTGAATCCATCTCCTGCCCCAGTTCCTGGTAGGTGGGACACACCGGCAGGCAAAAACCGCAGTGCACACAACTTTCAATTGCCTCCGCCATGTGCTCGATTTGCGGACCGACGCTCGTCTTCAGGTCAGTGACAGGGATGGCATGCTGCATTTAGACCTCCACAAAGCGGGAAACGGGATCCATCACACGCTTGATACGCTGCAGGAAAGCTTGCCCGGAAACTTCGCCTAGCCTGGCATTTCCAGGTGAACCAAAGAGAACCAGTCCGGCCAACCCCTGGGCTCGGAAAAACGCCTCCAGCAGCCTGGCATCGCCATCAAACGCCACCCAGGCAGCCTGCCCTGCGCAGATATAACGCCGTTTCGCTCCCAGGGAGATGAGAGCTGATTCAAAGGCCGGGATGCGCCTGGGTGTGAGCGGTACTTTTACCAATGTCCATTCCTCTGGAACCCAGGTGAATTCGCTCGCTGCAGACCACTCACTGGCTTCAGCCTCCCCTTCCAGCACCTGGCAATCACCCAAACCCGCCGCCAGCTTATCCACCCGCTGCGGCAAGGCTTCTTGCAGCCCCACAATCTGCACAATGATCCGGTAATCCTCCTGGTCTGGCAGTATATCCAATGCAGCCAGGTCGATGCGCAGCTCAGAGGCGCGCCGCGCCAGCTCTAACGCATCCGCCAGGCTGCGGCAAGGAACGCAAACCGTGGCGCTGGCTTCTGGCAGCGGAAATACCTTGAAGGTCAGCTCAACCAGGATGCCCAGCCCTCCCAGGCTGCCGGTGAGCAGCTTGGGCAGGTCGAACCCGGCGGCATTCTTGACAACCTTGCTGCCGCCGCGCCCCAGCTCCCCATTGCCGTCGATAAATTGCACACCCAGCAGGAAATCTCGCACTCCGCCGTAGCGGTAGCGCCCTGAACCGCTCAACCCCGCAGCCACCGTGCCGCCCAGCGTGGCGCCGTGCGTTCCCAACGGGGGATCAAACGGCAGGTATTGCCCGTTCTGCGCCAATATTTTCACCAGCTCGGCGACTCTTGTCCCAGCCCGCACCGTGACGGTAAATTCTTCCGGTGAATATTCCACGATCCCAGTCAGGAGCGAAAGGTCCATCACCGCCGCGCCCGGTACAACCCCAGACAAAGCTGGTTTGGAGCCCCCGCCCCGCACCTGCCAGCTCGCTGCCTCTGCCAGCCGCAGTGAGATTTCTTCAATACTCTCAGGCATTACAACCAGTCGATCATCCACAGGTTTCATGCTTCCCCCGCCTGGTTTGGAAACATCTTGCCGCGGTTCGCCAATTGGTGCGGGTCCATCGCTAGCCTCATCCGCTGCATGCGCGCAATATCACCCTGGGCATACATCACCGGCAGATAGGCGCGCTTTTCCACCCCAATGCCGTGCTCGCCAGTAATCGAGCCGCCGTATCGTACGCACATCCGCAGTATCTCCCCCGCCAGCGCTTCCGCGCGCACATATGCGCCCTCTTCACGCATGTTGTACAGGATCAAGGGATGCAAGTTGCCGTCGCCAGCGTGAAAGACATTCGCCACGCGCAAACCTGCTTCTTTGCTCATCACTTCAATCTCCGCCAGCGCCTGCCCCAACCGGCTGCGCGGCACCACCCCGTCATTCACCAGGTATTCCGGGCTTAAGCGCCCGACCGCCGAGAAGGCGCTCTTGCGCCCCTTCCAGGTTCGCATCCTATCCGCATCGCCGCGCGCAATGCGCACATCCGTCGCACCCGAGACTTCAATCACCTGCATCAGGCGGCTATATTCGGCATCCACCTGCAGTTGGTCACCTTCCAGTTCAACGATCAACACCGAGGCTGCGCCCGGCGGGTAATCGGCGTGTACTGCGGCTTCTGCCGCTTCAATCGCCAGGCTGTCCATGATCTCAATCGCACCCGGCAGCAGCCCGGCAGCAATCACCTGGGAGACCGCATTCCCGGCCTGCTCCAGGCTGGTGTAGGCTGCCAAAATTGTCTTATAGGTTTCCGGTTTTGGCATCAGGCGCAGGGTGATCTCCAGGGCAATGCCGAACAAGCCTTCGCACCCTACGAAGAACCCGGCCAGGTCTGGACCTACAAACTCCTGGCTTTCCCCGCCCAGCGTCACCACCTCACCGCCTGCTAACACCACCTTGATCCCCAACACATGGTTGGCGGTCATACCGTTTTTCAGACAGTGAGCGCCGCCAGCGTTAAACGCCACGTTGCCGCCAATGGTAGAGATAGGCTGCGATGAAGGATCGGGGGCGTAATACAGTCCATACGGCGCAGCGGCTTTGCTGACATCCAGGTTGATCACCCCCGGCTCAACCACCGCCAGCTTTTCTTCCGGGTCCAGCCACAGGATGTGGTTCAAGCGGTTGAGCGCGATGACAATCCCGCCATCGACAGGCAGGGAGCCGCCAGAAAGGCTGGTGCCGCTGCCGCGTGCCACGAAAGGCACACGCAAAGCTGCACAGCGCTTTACGGTTTCAATGACTTCAGCCTGGGTTTCTGGGATCACCACCGCCAGCGGGCGCACTTTGTGCGCTGCCAGGGCATCAAATTCATAGGGAACAACCTGTACAGGCTCGGTGAGCAAGCGATCCGGCGGAACCACCTGCCTGAGCGATGCCAGTATCTCCTGGGTGTCCATCTTAGCTCACAGCAAAGGTATCGATAAGCAGGCGCACATCCCCGCCCACCGGGTAAAGGATCGGGCAGGTGCAGCCGTGTTTGCGATATTCTTCCACCTTGGTACGTGCTTCCTCCGGTGTGCCCGAAGCCGAGATGCGCAGGATCAGTTCTTCCGGCACCAGGTGCTTGGCTTTGCGGATTTGCTCTTTGGTCGCCGGCCAACCCAGGATGGCCTGGATTTGCCTGACCACCTCATCCGAGACGCCGGAAGCCTTGGCGATATGCGGCTGCTGCGCCAGGTACTGGGTCAGCAATTCGCGCGTGGTATCGATGGCTCTGTCATGATCATGATCCACCGAGCACACGATCAATTGCGGTCGGTCGATATCTTCCAATGTGCGACCGGATTTCTTCGCCCCGATTTCCAGCAGCTCCAGGGCTTTGTCGTTGTATTCAGGCGGTACACAGTAGTTCATCACTGCGCCGTCGGCGATTTCCCCGGTCAACTCCATCATCTTGTCGCCAGTGGCGCCGATCATGATGGGCACATGCCGCGGCTCGCGCCGCCCGTGCACCACATCCAGTTCAATCCCATCCACATGGTGAAATTCGCCGTGGAAGGTCACCCGCTCCATATTCAGCAGCCGGCGCAGCACTTCCACCGTTTCGCGCATGGCAGTCAGCGGTTTACGGCGTTCGATACCCACGTTGCGCGCCAGCGGGTCCCACCAGGCGCCGATGCCGCAGATGATGCGGTCAGGCGCCAGGTCATCCAAAGTGAGAAAGGTCGCAGCCAGCAGACCGATATTGCGCGTCCAGTTGTTGATCACACCGGAGCCAACCTTGATGCGCTTGGTTACCGCAGCATAGGCTGCCATTGGTACGATCGCATCGCGCACCAGGCGCGACTCAGCCTGCCAAACAGCTTCAAATCCACTCTGCTCGGCATAGCGTACATAATCCAGACCGTCGCGCAAATCATGTGCATCCTGCAAGTAAAGAGCCACACGTTCTGTCATATGCTCCTCCAGATGAAATATATTGTGGATGGGCTGTACCAGCCATTCAGGCTGTCAAGTAACACATATTATTCCTGGGTAAAGCGCTCAAAGGTCTCGCTGACGATTTCCAGGTCTTCCGGCAAATCCATATCCAGCGCCAATGACGGCAATTCACACACTTCAAGACGAGCCCCGGCTTGCAGCGTCTTTTCACAATGGCGATTGAAGGAATTCGGACCAAACTCATACTCGATCAACCCCGCCGGACAAACCAACAGGGCATTTGTACCCTGGCGGTGACGGTCTGGAGCCACCACCACAACCGGCGGGTCCTTGGCCCTATCCAGCATGGTGTGAATATCTTCCGCTGTGATCAAGGGTAAATCGGCTGGCAAGATCAGCACCCCTCTCGTAGCGTAAGTCTGCGCCACAATAGTCGCCCGTGTCAGGGCAACGTTCAGCTTTGGCGCGCCGCTTTCCTGCACCGTGCGCGCCCCATGGTCGCGCGCAATCGCCAGGGCAGATTGGTCCCTGCTAACCACCAGTACCTGCTCAATTTCCGGGATTGCCGTCAGGGTATCCAGGGTGTGGATTAAAAGTCGTTGGTTTAAATCGGCGCGCTCTTCTTGGGTTAACACTTCCGCCAAGCGGGACTTTCCAAATCGCAATGGTTTTACGGGGACTATCGCCCACAAGGTCATGCTGCTGCTCCCACTAAATAGTAATGATACTGTTAAATCAAACCTGCACCAAATTGGATCACTTCACCTGCCAGGCGTTTGCGGTCGGCTCCAGTTTTCATCAGGGTATTGGTGACCAGGGTACGCATACCCAACCTGGCAATTTCTGCTTGCAGACCTTCATCCAGTTGATCTAACACCATGCCGGACAGCAATCCAGCATAGTGTTGGGCGACCGATAAGGCGCTTGGGTTAATTCCCATCTCACAGTACATCTTAGCTGCCGGACCTTTCAAAGCCTGGCCCCCGATGATCGGGGAAACCGCCACCACCTTTCTCGTTTCAATCGCCTCGCTCAACCCCGGCACTGCCAGGATGGGGCCGATGCTTACCCAGGGATTGGAGGGGCAGATAACCACCAAACCGGCCGTTTGCACGGCTTCCAGCACCCCCGGCGCCGGTTTAGCCTGCTCGATATCCGCGAAATTAAAACCCGTTACTTCCGGTTGGCACCTGCGCCTGACAAAATATTCTTGAAATGCCAATATACCATCTTTAGTATACACCCATGTGGGCGTTGGGTCATCACTCATCGGCAGCACCTTGCAGTTCACACCAAAAGCATGGCAGATATGCTGAGTGACCTGGCTCAAGGTCTTCCCACTGCGCATCAGCCGTGTGCGCTCCAGATGCAAACCCAGATCGCGGTCGCCCAGGCGGAACCAGGTCGGACCTGCCAGTTCCCCCAGTGTCTCCAGCGCCTGGTATGTCTCTGCGGCCCTACCCCAGCCTGTAGCAGGATTGGCAATCCCTGCCAGGGTGTAACACACTGTATCCAGGTCGGGGCAAATCGTCAGCCCCAGGTGTTCAAAATCGTCACCGGTATTGACGATCACCGTCAGGTTTTCCGGAATCAAGATCTGTGCCAGCCCATCGGCAAGCTTTGCGCCGCCCACACCGCCTGCCAGCGCAACAACCTTTATGCCTTCTTCATTCATTAGCCCTCGATTTCAACGAAACATATCCTGGTCTTTGGGGCGCAAGATTTCCGGCAAGCTCGCTTTCCGCAGCGGGTATGGGAAACCACGCACATGCACCACCGGTGTTCCCTCCGCTGCCTGACCCATCACCAGAGAGGCGGCTGCAGCCAATTCGTCCGCCGCGCCCACCTGGGTGATCTTCAAGCGGAAGCCGAAGAGATCTTGCTCGCCGCGCAAATCGACCACGCCAGGTACGCCAGAAATTCCAATCGCAACCCCCACCGTTCCGATGCGCCAGGCGCGCCCATGCGAGTCGATGATGAGCACCCCCATGCGAGCACCGCTCAATTTTTCCAGCCCCTCTCGCAAGTTCATCGCAGAAGCATCCGGGTTCTCAGGCAGCAGCAGCACCCATTCCTCTGCCGTGCCGTCTTCAAGCCGCGTGTTGGAATGGTCAATGCCTGCGCTAGCACAGATGAACCCCAGCTTGTGTTCAACGATCAGCGTCCCCGGCCGGCAGCGCAACACAGCCTTGCTTTCCCGCAAGATCAACTCCACCAGGCGGGGGTCCTTCTGGGATTCATCCGCATACAGGAATGCCTGTTCGGATGGGGTGATGCCGCCCAAGTTCACCAGCCTGTCTTCGGCTTTTGAGATGATTTTCTGGGCGACAACCAGGATATCCCCATCCACCAGGGTAATCCCCGCGTTTTTTAGGGCAGCAAAAATCATGGCGACCAGGTCGTCGCCTGGCTGCACCAAGGGGAAATCCGGAAGGGCGGTAAGCGTAAGGGTCATATCCAGCAGTACAATGCTCAGTTGGACTGCTTGGGTGTTTGGAGCCCTGTGACAGCGATGCTGGCGGTTTTCACCCCGTAGTGTTTGTTGATGCTGATCAACAAGGAAGTCAAACCTTCCACCACCAGGGCGTTATCCAGCCCGCCGGCGTAATACGCCCGCATTCCACCCGCCTGTGCCAGTTGGATTACCACGTCCGCCGCTTGCAAGTCCTCGGCGCACACCAATACATCGGTGTCCAGGCTTTGACCCAGGTTCTTTTTTAGAGCATGCGAAGGTACATTCTGAAAAGCAGCCACCACACGCACCTCTGCGCCCAGCACCGCCTGCGCCTGCACGGCTGCAGCCGGTGCGGCTGGTGGGCGCGGGTCGCGAAAATCCACCCTGGCGGTGGCATCCACCAGGATCTTGCCCTTCAGGTCATCTTTCAGACCTTCCAATGCAGCCAGATGTGCGCTCTGGACAACGGTCAGTACGCTGATCTCCGCTTGCCGGGCTGCATCGCCATTCTCCATCCCTACCACCATTGTCTTACCCAGGCGTGTGTTAATTTCTTCTGCGGTTGCCTGGGCTTTTTCAAGCTGGCGAGAGCCGATGATAATTGGATAGCCTACTGTTGCCCAGCGCAAAGCCAGCCCTGGACCTTCTTTACCCGTTCCCCCCAGGATTGCAATTGTTGGAAGTGAGTTCTGCGACATGCTTTTTCCTTATTCTTGTGAGATATTGATAATATGAATTCCTTAAAATTGTTTGAGGTAACGCTCCCAAACTGCTGGCGCCTGCCGCCGTGCTCGTTCTGCGATTTCCTCTTCATCCATGGTCTG
>CAZTMX010000055.1:0-15604 GCA_964614855.1 uncultured Anaerolineaceae bacterium
AATTCCATGCGGTCGATATACCCATCCGGCGCATTGACCAGTAAAAATTTTAAGCCTGGCTTGATGGCTAACTTTTGAGAGATACTCATACTCGAAGTTGTATACGCCATGCGTACTACTTCCAGAAACTCTTGGCTGCGTCTGCCGGCGCATCCGCCGGTGCAACCGTTGGAGCATCTGCTGGCGGTTCAGCCGGTGCAGTCGCGGGCATCAAAGCCGGCGGTTCTACCCCTGCTGTGGGAGGAGTGAACGGTGCAGCATCAGGCAGTACCGGTTCAGGAGGTGCAGTCAGTACAGCCAGCTGCTGCTTGAGCTCATCTGTGCGGGTATTCGCATCTGCCAGGCTCTTTTCCAGCTCGGTGATTTTCTTTTTCTGGTTGCGCAGAGCCCAGCGCACCTTGATATTGGTGGGCAAGGAAACCAGGAAGCTGATCAGGGCGCCTGTCGCCAGGGTAACGACCATAATAAACGCCAATGAGCTTTCAAAATTCCAGACGATAAAAGACACGTTTGCCGGGTCGTTATTCTGAGCAGCAAACAAGATCGCCAGGGCGGAGATGATCAGGGCAATAAACAAGAAGATTTGCATGGTTGAGCTCCTTTTCAAGGCAAAGCTGCCTCTTGTGTAGAATTAAAGGAATGGGTATATTGTATCAAACAGATGCAAGCATTGTACCCGAATCCTGTTTGGAACAAACCGGGATTGTCAATCGTTTATATGATATGAGGCTGCCAATATTATTTCGCAAGGGATTACTGGTCATCCTGGCAGGTGCAGTCCTTACAGGAGTAGCCGGCTTTGTCTGGATTTTTTATGATTTACCAGACGTGGCTTCGTTACCAACGCGACTGAATTACCCCAGCATAAGCATCACAGATCGTCACGGCAGGTTGTTGTACGAAGTCTTGCCCGAACAGGGTGGCAGGCATGCTGTGGTCAACCTGGAATCGATCCCCCTTGCCTTGCAGCAGGCCACTATCGCCACCGAAGACCGGAATTTCTATACCAATCCCGGTGTAGACATCCTGGGTGTGATCCGCTCAGCCTGGATAAACCTGAGCGGCGGGCAGACTATCGCCGGTGGGAGCACGATCACGCAACAGGTTGCGCGCAATTTGTTGATGGGTGACGAGGAACGCCTGACACGCACCATGCGCAGAAAACTGCGAGAAATCGCCCTGGCCTGGCAGATCGATCAGGCATACAGCAAGGGTGAAATCCTGGCGATGTATCTCAACCAGACCTACTTTGGAGGTATGGCAATTGGTGTGGAAGCAGCAGCCCAAACATTTTTTGCCAAACCTGTCCGTGAGCTTGACCTGGCTGAGTCCGCCCTGCTAGCAGGATTGCCCCAGGCGCCCGCGGTCTACAATCCCTTCACAGATGAAAAGGCAGCGCGCAAGAGACAGGCGGTTGTGTTGGGTTTGATGCAGCATGCTGGATACATCACCCAGGAACAGAGAGACCAGGCGGCACGAGAACCCCTGGTGTTTGCCGAAACGCCCTATCCAATAGAAGCGCCGCATTTTGTTATGATGGTGCGTGATCAAATCGACAGCATGTTTTCGGTTGAAGACATTCAGGATAGCGGCGGGTTGGTTGTCCAGACCAGCCTGGATCTGGATTGGCAGAAGCACGCCGAGCGCGCCGTTCACAGCCAGTTAGCAGCCCTGGCGAAAAGCGAAGATGGGCTGGGGCATAATGTCAACAACGCAGCCTTGGTGGCGCTTAACCCGGCGAATGGAGAAATCCTGGCGCTGGTTGGCAGCCCGGATTATTTTGATCCAACTAGCGGCGGTGCAATCAATATGGCCATCTCCCCTCGCCAGCCGGGCTCTGCACTTAAACCCCTGGTTTACGCCGCAGCTCTCGATCCTACCAGTGCGGATGGCGGTTGGACGGCTGCCACAATGATCCTGGATGTCAAAACGGCTTTTCAAACCCACCAGGGACGGGCGTATATCCCTCAGAACTATGACCTGCGCGAACATGGACCTGTGTTGGTGCGGCAGGCATTGGCTTCGTCCCTGAACATCCCTGCCGTAGCAGCCCTGGAGCACATCGGGTTGCAAAACCTGTTTAGCCTGGCAAACCAGTTGGGAATTACCACCCTGAAAGATCCGCATGCTTATGATCTCTCCCTGGCGCTCGGCGGCGGCGAAGTGCGCTTGATGGAGCTGGTTGCCGCCTACGGGGCATTTGCCAATGGCGGCTTTCGCGTTGAACCTATCGCTATCCTTGAAATCCAGGACATGCAGGGGAATATTCGATACCAACACCCTGAAGTGACCAGGTCTCGGGTAATAGACGAGAAGGTTGCCTGGTTGATCAGCGATATGCTCAGCGATAACAATGCCCGGCGCTTGGGTTTTGGCGAGAACAGCCTGCTGCGCTTGGATCGCCCGGCGGCTGTGAAGACCGGCACCACCAGCAATTTCCATGATAACTGGACGGTCGGGTACACCCCAGACCTGGTGGTTGGTGTATGGTCGGGGAATACAAATTACGAACCCATGCGAGATGTCAACGGTTTGTCCGGCGCCGCGCCGATCTGGCACCAATTTTTGCGCACAGTTTTGAGCGGCAGCCCGGAGAGGGAGTTTGAGAGACCAGATGGACTGGTCAGAATTGAGATTTGCGCGCTATCCGGTGCTCTGCCTTCGCAAGCCTGCCCGTATCGTAAATGGGAGTGGTTTATCGAAGGAACACAACCCACGGAGCAAGATACCCTGTATCAAATGGTTGCCATCGATTCTGTTACCGGGTTTCCTGCCCAGGAAGAAACCCCGATAGAACAGCGCACGCAGATTTTGACAATGGATTTGCCGCCGCAGGCACATGCCTGGGCGCAATCCCAGGGGATTGTGCTTTACCAGGAACTGACCTCTAGCAGCGAATCATCCATAGTGGTTGAACGGACACCTGATTTGCGAGTGCTGACTCCTGCAAGCGGCAGCGTATTTCATCTTGCCCCCAATATCGATCCAACCAGCCAGAGGATACTGATTTCTGTTGCCAGCCAGGTGGATGTTCAAAGCTTATCTTTCTATGTAGACAACCAGGTGATCGGGCAAAAAAGAAAAGCGCCGTACCAATCCTGGTGGGCGCTCCTGCCTGGAGAGCATCAAATATGGGTGGAAGCACTGGCCAGGGACGGCTCAACCCTGACCAGTGAAGTGATCAATATATCCGTGCTATCTGGACCTGCTCCTTAAGGAGACTAACTCTTTCGACCGCCTTTCAGAGATTCTGTCAGCCGGGCGAATTCTTCCATTTTCCCTTCAGCCACCAGCCTGGCTTGCTGAGGCCAGGTGGTAGGATCCATGTAAGCCATTCCGTTTTCAGAAAGCCACTTTTTGATGATCACTGGATCGGCATCTGCCAGATTTATAAAGGTAGAAATGCCTTTCGATTCAAGTAGTTTCTTGACCTTGGGACCAATTCCTTCGATGATTATCAGGTCTTCAGGGACTGGCGCGGCTTTTTCCAGGGGAAGCGGTGCAGCTTTTACCGGAACCTCGATGGGCTGGACAGGTTGCGCTTCCTCCACGGGGACAGCAACCGTGCGTACCGGCGCCTCGGCAGGCTTTTCGTGATGTTCTTCATGGTGCAACTCAAATTCTTCTGGACCTTGTTTTGCAAAGCGTGTGAGCAGCCACCAGACGATGAGTATGACCAATAATACGATGATCAGTCCAACCCAATCATTCATCTTTCTCCTCCTGAAGAATGTGAAAAATATTTCATAGATTATAACCGACTATTCCGCCGGTTCCACTACGAAAGTGCTGCCTTCCCCTCTACCGTAAACTTCTGGGAAGTAGAATTCCTGTGCAGTGGGTGGGATGGAAGAGAAGGTGCCAACAGAGCTGGCGCGCACCAAATAGGTGTAGATATATGTGCCGGCGGGCAGGTAATCGGCAAAGAGCAGGACTTTTTCATCGCGGTATTGGACCTGGGAGAAATGCCACCACCCCCAGCCTTTCCAAAACACGTCTTCCCAGGTGTATTCCTGCGGGACCTCCTGGTTCTGCGGGCTGGTGTTCAAGGATTGGTCCACTGCCTCCAAACCAGCTGGCAAGGGGTCTTCCACTACGGCATAATGCACAACTGCTGGCGCAACCAGGGTCAGGCGACCGAGAAGCAGCTCACCTTGCACCGCTTGGGTAACCGGTGTCTGCAAGTCATCCAGCCGGTAATAGCTGCGCGATACCGTCAATCCTTGATCTAAAGCCTGGACTTGATCTACCGGCAGCCAGACATTCATGGCTGCAGTGTAGTACAGGTTGCCGGCGCCGTCATTACGTGCGATCACCAGGCGGTTGGCTTCTTCAGTCAGCAGATCCGTAATATCCACCTGCAATCGTTCGGTCTGGCGCAGGGTTTTCTTATTGGCTTCGCCGCCGCCGATTTGTTCTCCATTCAAGGCGACGCCGTACTTATAGTTGGCCTGCAACTCGCCGCTGGCAGACATCCAGTGGGTAAGCGCCATCAGGGTCCAGGCGGTTTCCTGTGTGCCGCGCCAGTGACCGCCCTGGCGGTTGCTCATCAACCAGCGGACTGCATTGGCGTTTAAAGGATTTTGCGGGTCGATCAGGCTGAGCGCGGACAGCACGATGGCGGTGGTGCGGGTATCTGTATTCCAGTTCCAGCGGTCGGTCTCCTTTTCTTCCCAGTGGCTGCCGGTCGCAGAGAGGATCGCCGCACTGTTCAGATCTGAAAGCAAGGTGTCCAAGCGCGAGTCTTGCGGGTCGATCAAGTAAAGCGTGTGTGCCATATAAGCGCGTGCATAGTAGGCGGCATTCTGACGCTTTTCAAATAAGGCGATGCTGCTGCTCACATTGGGTTTGCCGGCGCGCGCCAGAGTATAGAACAGAAAAGCCTGGCGGTTGATATGCTGTGGGGTTGTGACACTGGCGCTAGTTTGTGTCTGCAGGTATCTCACCCCGCGCTGCAGGACGTCTGAGCTCACCTGGTAGCCCGCATCTTCCGCTTCAACCAACCCCAACACAACATAGGCGGATGTCAGGGGGTCGCTTTTGCTCGAGCGCCACCAGCCCCAGCCGCCATTTGCATTCTGCCAGTTGTAGAGTTTTTGCAAGGCGCTGGCAACTTGTTCTTTGAGATCGGCTTCAAGGGCAGGATCGCTCAGACCAGCAGTTTTCAGCGCTTGGGTGGTAAGCACATTAGGCAAAAAGCGCGAGATGGTCTGCTCAATGCATTCGTAGGGGTAATTTTCCAGGTAGGTCAAGCCATCTGTAACACCAGCCGCCAGGGAGGGAGAAAAGGTGAGATCCAGTCTGCCTTGCGATGTTTCCCATGCTTCGGGCAGGCTGATCGCTTCCAGGATCGAGCCGCTTTGAGTGAGCATACCGGAGGTGGCGACCGTTTCGGGGACTTCATAACGATAGACGGGGATGCCCTGGTTATCCAGGCTACCGGTGGTGGGGCGGCTGGCATCGCTCAGGTCGCCTGCTGTGACGCTGAACACCAAATCTACACGCTCCACCATGGGTTGGACAACGCTATCCCAGGTCACATACACCTGGCTGTTGGCACCCACCTGGATTTCTTGCTGCACCGGGCCGGCCACATCCACACCGCTGCCTCCCAGGCGGGCGGTCACAGTGAGGGCATTCAAGGTGTTATTGTGAATGGCTGCGCCCAGGCGTACCTGGTCGCCTGCGACAAAGAAGCGCGGGGTTTGCGGGCGAACCAGCAAGGGTTTGGTGCTCATCAAGTCATAGGTAGCCTGACCCACAAGGGTGGTCTCGGTGACAGCTCGTGCATCCATACGCCAGGTGGTCAGGTTATCCGGCAGCGTAAGGCTAACACTGGCTAGACCGTCCTCTCCGGTGATCACAAAAGCCTCCCAGAAAGCAGTATCCGGGAAATCTTGCCGGACTTCAATCACCCCCAGGTCGCCTTCGCCCTTGGCGCCGCCGCTGCCCATTCCTTCACCTGTAGCGAGCTGTTCGCTGATATCCAGGTTGAAATCTTCGATGTCCATGCTAATCGGCACCGAGGTCCAGACGCCGAGAGTGCGCCGGGAGTAGAAGTGCTCCAGGATGGGCAGGGAATTGTCCGGCATCAAGGATAGAGTTGCCAGGTCGCTTAGACCCAGGGAGACCTCCGCAGGCACCGGGGCGCCGGTGTGATCTTTGGTGGCGACGGTGAAGCGCACCGTCTCACCAGGGCCTGCCTGGGTGGGATCGGCGCTGATTTCCACTGTCAGGGCTTTCTGCTGGGGGTCAACCTGGATTTCCAACATACCCATCTTGAAATTCGGCCTTGGGTTGGTCTCATCCACTCCTTTGACAATGACCACCGATACGAAAACGTTTGGCGCCATCTCAGGTACAATCGGCAGCTGGTAGATTGTGCTGTTGTTTTGCAGCAATACCACATCCTGGTAATGCACCTTGCCGCGTTCCACCGTTACCAGGGCGTAAGCTTCGCCTTCAAATGGCGAGGCAATTAAGATTTCAGCGGTGTCTCCTGGTGCATAATTCTTACGGTCTGCCACCAGGTCAAAGCTGCGGTCATTTGTCTGCCGCCAGGGGATAAAATCTTCACCGGCAACCCAAACATAGGCTGAGGCTCTTCCTTCGTTGCCCTTGCTGTCCAGTCCTTTGACCCGGGCGCGGTAGATGCCGCCTGCCGGCGGGGTAAAGCTGGCCTCAACTCTGCCGCGTTCATTTGTGATTAGATCCTCCAGGGTGATCACTGGTATTTCCTCCACGCTGGAGGTCCATTTCACCCGGCCTTCTGGGTCTTGTTCTTGTACGCTGTACCAGCGTCGTTCCACAATTTCCAGGCTTAGCTTTTGCTTGCCAAGCACTTCCCCATCCCAGTCAACCGCCACCATCTCCAGGGTTTGTTCATCACCGGCTTTGCCAATGTAGTTCTTTGGCCGGATGCCAGGATAGACCTGGGCGCGATGTCCGGCGATGACAGCTCGACCACTTACCGCATTTTGCGAAATATCGGTAAGGGTCGCTTCAAAGGTGAACTCCCGGCTTAACCCGGATGGACTGAGGTCAACAGGTAATGCTATAGAAAAAGCTCCGTTTTGGTCGGTCTGACCTTCGCCTTCGGCTACCTGGATCGTATCTTGCTGCTCGCTGGTGTTGTAAAGATCCCTATATTCATCCTGATCCGAGAAGCTGAACATGGATAGATCTTCCGGTGGCGTAAAGGTGAACGGTGCGCTGACCAGGGTCCATTTCACCTGGGCGTCCTTCACGCCGCCGCCGGAGTAATAATCCGCCTGGACATTTGCACGAAATTCTTCTCCATTAAGCAGATCTTCGGGTATGGCGCTAACCTGCACCTGGAATTCGGGGCGGCGGTATTCAGCGACATTGAAAGTAACCGCGCCGGCGATTTGCGTGCTTCCTTCCAGATATACGCTAATCGTGTAGTACCCTAAAGCTGCGTTCTCGTCCAGCTTGAACTCGCCAGCAAAACTCCCCATATCGTTCAAGTCGTACATTTCATCCAGCACGACTTCCTGGAAGTTCTCGATGGTGATCCGGACACGCTTCATGTCCGGTATGCGGTAATCCAGGTCGTCATCCAAACGGGCGATACCTTTGAAATATACCGGCTGACCCGGACGGTAGATCGGTCTTTCAGTGTAGACATATACGGTGGGTTGGTTTGCAGGGGAGAAATATCCACCCCAAATGCCGTAGTCCCAGAGAGAAAAACCGCTGCCCCATTGCGTCGATGTAAAGGCAAATTCCTGGTCGTTCTCAGCCAGGGCAAAGCGTGCCCCATATTCTTCTTCCAGGGGCAGGGGATCTATATAAAGAAGCCCTTCTGCATCGGTCTGACCCTGACCAATGACCTTCAGGTTTTCATCAAGGATTTTAACCGCTACCCCGCCGACCGGTTTTCCGCTCCCCAAACCAGTTAACCAAACCAGTCCGTCACTGGCGCTGCTTTTTAAGTTAAGACTGGCCGTGGCAACGATAAACAAGCGGTTATCTGCATAGGGAAGGTTGTAGGTTACCTGGGGAGAATTCAGCGCCAGGAAGTAGAAACCGTTGGCCAAATTACCACCGTTAGCAACCGGTGTGAATTTTTCCAGGACCCGTTCGTTTTGCTTGCCCTGGCTGGTACGGGTTTCCTGCCAGACCAGTTCACTTTCTTCCGGCTCGTAGCTCGAGAAAGAAAGCGCCCCACTTTGTAGTGCTATGAAATCTTCCAGGCCGATTTTATATATCCTGACCTGTACTGATTTGACATTGCGGTGACCGACATAGAATTCTTGCGGTCCGTCCTGGCGCATAATCGCCGGCTCCCAGGGCATTTCCAGGTTGGCGCCTGGTTCATAAGAACCCGTGTTGAAGCGTAGATCCCGGCTTTCTTTAATCTCGTTGCCGTAAATATCTTGCATCCCTGGCAGCAAGCGAACTTCATAGCGTGTGGAAGGTTCCAACCCATAGCTGCTGTAGCTCCAATCCCATTCGCTGTACCACCAATTCAATGGTTTCTGGGGTGCTGGGGTGATCTGAATTTTGTCCTTGAGTGTTTCGATCTTCATGGGAGACGCAAAGCGGATGGTCAGCTCCGAGCTGAAATTCGCGGTTTGAGAACCATCTTTTGGACGGGTCTCAATCACAGCCGGGGCGGGAATTGTGTAAAAACTCCACTCAAGACCTTTGCTCAGGCTGCCCCCATCTGCCGAGCGAGCATTTTCATCTAGTGTCAGGGTGTACTGAGTGTCCAGGGAAAGTTGGGTTGTGGGGGTGATGACGACCTGGGTCGCGTTTTCATTCCAAACGCGCTCTGTGGGTACTTTTTCTCCATTGGCTGAGACTAACTTTAGCGCGGCTTCTGTGCTCGTCTTGTCCATGGGTTGGAAAAAACTCAGGGTAAAAATCTCGTCCAGCAGCACATTCTGAAGGAAATTTTCTGGATTCACTTTGCCGCTGGATAACGAGAGATTATCGATGGAAGGGCTGATCGTTGTGAATTTCCAGGTGGTATCTTTTTCGAGACGGGTCTCGCCAGAAACATCCGCAAGCCCGGCTTTTACGCTCACCTGGTAGGTGGTGTCACCCATTAAAGGCTGGTTTGGCTTATATGCGTATACGGAGGTGCTTACCCACTCGCCTTCACCGGGTAAAGCGGGCGTAATGATCAGCGGTTGGGGGTGGATTTTCTGTTCCTCTGCGATCACCAAAGGCACTACGGGGCGGTTGAAAATCACAGTGATGACGGCATTGTTGGCCACATCCCTGGTATTGTCAGCAGGAAACACCTGGGCAATTTCTAAAGGACCTGTAGTGACGAATTCAATCAGTAGAGGGTCTTTTAGGGATGCGCCGGCAGCGCTGGTGCTTTTCTCACTGAGTTTTGCCAGGTAGCGGTTACTGGTTTTTAGGGCTCTGGCAGGGGTGAACTCCATGCTGCGGGCAGATGTCCATTGAATTTCACCATCCACCGGGTTTCCTTGCTCATCCTCGAAACTCCAGGCGGCATTGGTTTTCTCAATGTCCATCGGTTGGTTGAAGGTCAGGCGAATTTTCCCCGCTGTGGAAAGACCTTGACCTTTCGCAGGTTTGGTTTCAACCAGTTCTACAGGCAAAGGTGAGCCAGCATCCATGACAGGCAGCCCAGCCATGGTGGGCGTGGGGGCGGGTGTGTGAGTGGCTGCACTGGTCTCGGGTTCTTGACCGGGTTGTGTGGTTGGCGCGACACCAGTTTTACAGGCACTTAGCAGGATGGCCAAAATCATAACCAGGTACAGGACTGGTTTCCATCTCTTGGTCACTTTGGTCGATAACAATTCATGGGATGACAAGGTTTTCATGGTTACCTCGCAAGGGTCTTTGATTGATACAGACAAGACGCTTTGAATACAATGATGGTTCCAAAGCTGGCTACAGAAGAAGGCAATTGCGCATTCTTGTGTGAAGTAAAATACCTGGTACGAATTTATTATATACCAACAACCACCAAGGGTTCCATAGAAGAGTATGAATGGTGCAAGAATCGTATTGACTTGCCTTGCAGCACAAGTTATAATTTTCTCAATATCAAAACCATACAGCCTTCGGGGCAGGGTGAAGCGCCAGAAAACAAGGCGCCATTCCCGATCGGCGGTAAAGCCCGCGAGCTCCCGGGAAATCCCGGAGCATGATCTGGTGCAAATCCAGAGCCGACGGTATAGTCCGGATGAAAGAAGGCATCCAATTGCTACCTGTGCGTCGTTAAGAATTCCCTCAGGATTAAGCCAGTTGGTGGATACCGCCCCGGAGAGTTGTTTCGGGGTGTTTTTTATGAATCGGAAATCTGACAACAATCCAAAACTGGATGAAGAGAGGGCCAGGCGCAAACAAATAAGGCGTAACCAGGCGGCTTTGGTGATTATCACCATACCGGTATTTGTGATCATCTGGCAACTTGTCGTATTGCTGGGAGATTTTCCGGCTTTCATTTTGCCTCCACCCCGGCTGGTCTGGTCTCGTTTTGTCATGGTTGTTTCAGACGGCAGTCTTTTTCGCCATTTTCTGGTCACCCTGGGTGAAGTCCTGGCGGGGTTGAGCGTTGGCGCGTTGGCTTCGACCATCTTGGGATACATCCTGGCAAAATCAAAGAAAGTAGAGCGCTTGCTTTCGCCTTACCTGATTGCCAGCCAATCCATCCCTGTGGTGGCGATTGCCCCCTTGTTGGTGATCTGGTTTGGACCGGGGATTCAATCGAAAATACTGATCTGCGCGCTGACCGTGTTTTTTCCAATTTTGGTCAATACTATCGTGGGATTGCGCACTGTCTCCGACGATCTGCGGGATATGATGCGCTCGTTGCAAGCCACGCGCTGGCAGACATTGGTTTTCCTTGAAATCCCGGCTGCCTTACCGGTCTTCTTGGGCGGGCTTAAAGTCGGCGCAACATTGTCTGTGATCGGCGCTGTCGTAGGCGAATTTGTGGGAGCGGATCGCGGGCTGGGATTTATGATCAACCGTGCACGCGGCCAGTATGATACTGCGTTGGTATTTGTCGCATTGCTTACATTGATTACTATGGCGATTTCCTTGTATGGTGTGGTGGCTCTGGCGGAAGCCAAATGGCTTTCCTGGCGCGAGCGCCCAGAATAATATAAATTAAGAGGTTGTGAAATGAAAAAAACTAAAATATCCATGTTGTTGATCCTGGTACTTTTGCTTAGCGCGTGTACTGCATCCACAAATACGCCTGGCGCTGCAGACACACCTGTTCCGCTGACAAAGATCCGCCTGCCCATGGGGTATATTCCGAATGTGCAATACGCCCCATTTTATGTGGCAGTGGATAAGGGATATTACCGCCAGGCGGGTATCGAAGTGGAATTTGATTACAGTTTTGAAACCGATGGTGTGGCATTGGTGGGTGCTAATGAGCTGCAATTCTCGTTGGTTTCCGGAGAACAGGTGCTGTTGGCGCGAGCCCAGGGTCTGCCTGTCGTATATGTGGCGGCTTGGTGGCACGATTATCCGGTGAGCGTTGTATCGATGCAAGGCAATGGGATACTCAAACCACAAGACCTGGCAGGAAAAACCATCGGGCTGCCAGGATTGTTTGGCGCCAGCTATATTGGTTTGAGGGCGATTCTCAGCGCGGGAGGGCTTTCTGAGCAGGATGTCACCCTGCACTCTATTGGATATAATCAGGTGGAAGCCCTGGTGGCTGGGCAAGAAGAAGCGGTGGTGGTGTATGCAAACAACGAACCGATACAATTAGAAAAACTGGGTTACCAGGTAGATCAGATAAAAGTACAGGATTATGTACAACTCACATCCAATGGGATTTTATCTAATGAAACGACAATAAAGGAAAATCCGGATTTGGTACGAAGATTTGTTCAAGCCACACTGAACGGTGTTGCGTTTACGCTGGCCAACCCAGAAGAATCTTTTGAGATTTGTAAGAAATTCATTGAGGGGTTTGAGCCTGCACAAGAATTGGTACAGGGAAATGTTCTTTTAGCTTCGATGGAATACTGGAAGACGGAGAGACCTGGGTACAGCGACGCGCAGGCATGGGAAAATATGCAGAATGTATTGTTGGAGATGGGTTTGCTGGAATCGGCGCTTGATTTGAACGAGGCATACACAAACGAGTACCTTCCCTGATCTGAGCAATAATTTTCACCGGACGGATGTTTTATTCAATGAATGAGATTGAACATACCCCTCTGCAAGAGGTCATCCAGGTCAACCAGCTAAGCGCAATTTTCCCCAACGGAAATGGGGGTTTGCGAGCGCTGGATGGATTGACATTTACTGTGCGCGCGCAAGAATTTGTGTGCGTATTGGGTCCATCGGGAAGCGGTAAAAGCACATTGCTGCGTATCCTGGCTGGATTATTGGCGCCCACCCACGGAGAGGTATTGTACAAGAACCAGGTGATCACCGATCCGATCCGGGAAATGGGTGTAGTGTTTCAAAAATCAAATCTGATGCCCTGGAGAAGTGTGTTGCAAAATATTACCCTTCCCCTGGAATTGGACGGCAGGCTGGATAGTTCTGCAATGCAAAAAGCCAGGGAAATGGTAGAATTGGTTGGGTTGGAAGGTTTTGAACATGTATTACCGCGTGATCTTTCAGGCGGGATGGCGCAGAGAGTGGCCATTGCCAGAGCCTTAATCCATGAACCGCAAGTCCTTCTTTTGGATGAGCCATTTGGATCGTTGGATGCTCTGACGCGTGAACGCATGGGCAATGAATTACTGCGTATCTGGCAGGCTCACAAGAAAACGGTAATCATGGTCACCCATTCGATCTCCGAAGCCGTGTATCTGGCAGATCGCGTGCTTGTGCTCAGCCAACGGCCTGGACAATTACGCCTTGATCTTGAAGTTGATCTGCCGCGACCGCGCGAGGATTCTGTTCGTTATACTGCTGAATTTGGCCGGTTAGCAGATCAGGTTCGGGCTGCGATTGGGGATCTGTCGAACTAATTTCAGAAGCATGGAGACATTCGAGACATGAAGAGGATAATTTTTCTACTGATCGTTTGGCTTGCTTTCATTTTTTCTGCCCCCGCAGCCGCTCAAGAGCCCATCAAGTTCTCTGAACTCGAAGTCGATTTATGGCCAGAGTATGACCGGCCAACCATGCTTGTGATCTACCGCATCACCCTGCACCCATCTGTTTCACTGCCTGCTGCAATAAGCCTGCGCATCCCTGGTGAAGTAAGTGGTCCGAATGCGGTGGCAGCACAACAACCGGACGGCAGCCTGATCAATGTCCCGTATGAAGTGGGATCCTCCGGGGATTGGAATATCCTGCAGTTCCAGGCTACCATGCCAGACTTACAGATTGAGTACTATGATCCATCGCTGAGAATGACTGGGGTCTCCAGGAGTTTTGAATTCCGCTGGACGGGCGACTATGCGGTAGATCGCTTTCTCATGCAGGTGCAGCAGCCCAGAGGCGCGGCTAACATGCTGATCTCCCCAAGCCTGGGCACAGGCTCTGCGGCACAAGATGGTTTCACCTATTTTATATCTGAAATGGGCGCGTTTTCCGAAGGACAGATGTTCTCGATTAAAGTCAGTTATGATAAAGAAACGGACGAGTTAAGCGCCAGCCAGTTACCAATCAGCCCCAGCGGTCCATTAGAAGAAAACCCGATGAGTAGAATAACAATTTCGGATGCCCTGCCGTGGCTGCTTGGGATCATCGGGTTGGTGCTGCTGGTGGGAGGTGGGTTATGGTACTGGCAATCGGGCAGGGACCAGGAAAAAATGCCATCTGAACACCGCCGTTCCCGCAAGAAACCGCCTGCATACCAAGCCGAAGCACAACCTGAAGGCGCGTTTGTCTACTGCCACCAGTGTGGTAAGAGAGCAAACCCTGGTGATCGCTTTTGCCGCTCCTGCGGCACCCAGTTGCGTATAGGTTAGCGGAAGCAGTCTCAGATTCTGTATAGGATTTCTGTAAAACTTTTTCCGTGGCTTTCTCATTGGATATTTTTCGGTGTCTCAGGTTGTATTAATCTTCCTGTGACAGAATTTCAGCAATGCTTTTAATTGGCGCGTAAATTTGAAATATTATCAAGAGGAACGTGGCGCGGAGGAAAAAATTTAATGGAACAAAACGCTGCCGTGCAATCGAATACTGCCGGAAGATCGAAGTTTATCCTGGGCGGTTTGCTAATTGTAGCTGCTGTAGTTTACCTTATTGTTTCATCTACACAGGCAAACGCTCAATATTTCATGACCATCCGTGAAGTGCAAGAAAAAAATGACAGCATCGCTGGTCGAGAACTGCGCTTGTCTGGAGCGGTGATTGGAGAGAGTATCTCCTATGACCCACAAACGCTGACATTGAAATTCACCGTTGCGGATATCCCGGGCGATAACAATGAGATTGAAGCCCAGGGCGGTCTGGCTGCGGTCTTGCATGAGGCTGTGATTGATCCAAATCGTCCACGCCTGGATGTTGTTTACAATGGCGTGCAACCAGATTTGCTGCGCGATGAAGCCCAGGCGATTATGACAGGCAAGCTTGGGGAAGATGGGGTTTTCATGGCTGACGAACTGCTATTGAAATGCCCCACAAAATATGAAGAAGCAGTTCCAGACCAGGCCGAGTAATCATCATGCTTGTCAATTTTGGATATGGAGCGCTATTAATCAGTTTTATTGTTTCAATCTATGGAATTGGAGCAGCCATATACGGGGCGAGGAAAAACGCCCCCCAGTGGGTGGAGAGCGCACGCCTCGCCACATTGCTTACTTTTCCACTTGTTACAATCTCTTCTTTAGCCTTAGTCTATTTACTGGCGACTGGTCATTACGAAGTTGAGTTTGTATCCTCTGTCACCAGCAACAGCATGCCGCTTTACCTGCGTATGACAGCGCTTTGGGGGGGACAGTCTGGCTCCCTGCTTTTCTGGTCATGGCTGATGGCGTCATTCACCTCAGCCGTTACCCTGCGCAAATGGAACCGGGATAAAGAGTTCTTACCCTGGGTAATTGTTGTCTCCCTGATTACTTTGGCGTTTTTCCTGCTCTTGATTATCTTCTTTGAAAATCCATTCGCCCGTATCTGGCGCATGCCAACCGGCAATTTTGTGGTGCAGATGTTCCAGCCGGCGGGTGGGGTGGTTGTCAACCCCGGCAATGGACAAGGACTAAACCCGCTGCTGCGCCACCCAGGTATGATCATCCACCCGCCCATGTTGTATCTTGGGTTTGTTTCGTTTGTGATCCCCTTTGCCTTTGCCTTTGCTGCCCTGATCACCGGACGCACGGATGACCGCTGGATACGTTTGACACGCCGTTGGACCCTCGTTGCATGGCTATTCCTTTCCCTGGGTCTGATACTTGGCGGTCGATGGGCTTACGATGTTTTGGGTTGGGGCGGCTATTGGGGCTGGGACCCGGTAGAAATTGCTGCTTTTATGCCCTGGCTGACAGGCACCGCCTTTCTCCACTCTGTTATGATTGAAGAAAAACGCGGGATGCTTAAACACTGGAACATGGTATTGATCATCCTGACTTATTGTCTCGTGATTTTTGGAACCTTCCTTACCAGATCGGGCGTCCTTTCCTCGGTACATGCTTTTGCACAAAGCGCGATTGGCCCATTGTTTTTCGGCTTT
>CAZTMX010000056.1:0-15532 GCA_964614855.1 uncultured Anaerolineaceae bacterium
AGACCTACCGCTTTTTGGCGATTAGATTTTACAGAAAGAAATATACACTACTTTTATGAATCGCTTAATTTTACGGTATATTAATTAAATATTAATTGCTTCAAGTTAATATTTCAGCAATTTGGGTTCCATTAAATTTAAAATTTATGATTTTGGACAGATATTCTGTGCCCAATTCTCAAATTGTTCGCTTATTATGGGTGAAAACCTATGGAAATCAGTAAAAAACCGCCGAATACGAAGCTGCATCCGGCGGTTTGAAGGGGGAGTAATCAGCAATTGAGTGTGCCTGGCATAGAAAGGATCAATGTCGTAAGATTTGGTTCAAGAAACGTTTGGTTCGTTCTTCTTCAGGATGATCAAAGAATACCAGTGGCGGCTTTTCTTCGACAATAACGCCACCGTCGAAGAAGATCACACGATCTGCTACACCGCGGGCGAAACCCATCTCATGCGTCACCGCCACAATAGTCATACCGGATAAAGCCAGATCCTGCATAACATCCAACACTTCCTTGATCATCTCAGGATCGAGGGCAGAGGTCGGCTCATCAAAGAGCATGATCTTGGGACGCATGGCGAGTGAGCGGGCAATTGCCACACGCTGTTGCTGACCGCCCGAGAGCTGGCTGGGATATTTATTCGCCTGTTCTGGGATTTTCACCTTGGTCAGTTGTTCCATCGCTATTTCTTCAGCCTTTTTGCGCGGCCATTTTCTGACAAGCATGGGCGCCAGGGTGACATTCTGCAGCACCGTAAGATGCGGGAACAGGTTGAATTGCTGGAATACCATACCGACTTCGGCGCGAATATTTTTGATATTCTTTACGTTATTATTCAACTCAGTGCCGTCGATAATAATCGACCCTTTTTGGTGCTCTTCCAGACGGTTGAGCGTGCGGATCCAGGTCGATTTACCAGAACCAGATGGACCGATAACCACAACCACTTCCCCTTCTCTGACAGAAGTGGTGATGCCTTTCAAGGCATGGAAGTCTCCGTACCATTTGTGCACATCGTTGCAGATGATAATTTCCTTACCAAGCTCTTTTGCCATTTTTTACATCCTCCAAAAGTTAGTTCAAAAAAATTCTCATTTCGTTGCCAACTCCAGATAGGTCCTGGAGCTGGCAACAGGTCTTCAACTATCTTAGAAATTCGGGAAGTCAGGCAGCGGTTCGCCAAACCACTTGATGGAAAGTTCGTCCAAATCGCCGTTCAACATGTGGGAGTAGATGAATGCATTGACCCAGGTGAGCAGTGCTTCGTCACCGCGGCGTACACCAATATGGCACGGGGATTGCTGCAGCACGATTTTCGATTCGGTATTCAACTCAGGCTGATCCTTCATAATCTGAGCGCCGATGGCGTTGCTGGTTACGATCAGTTCAACCTGACCGGTCACATACGCCTGGACGGTGGTCGCCTGGTCGTCATAGCGTTGAATTTTCGCATCCGCTCCAGCAGCTTCGGAGTAGGCAATTTCTTCCAAAGTGCCCAGGGTTGCGCCAGCAATGTATGCCTTGGCTTCTTCGACACTCGTTACCTGTTTGTCAACTGGGCCAAAAACCGCCCAGAAGAACGGCGCGTAAGCGTTTGAGAAGTTGATCACCAGGGCACGCTCGGGTTTGATGCCCATATTGGCGATCACCAGATCGACTTTACCGGAGGTCAGGAAGGGGATGCGGTTCGCGCTGGAGACCGGGACCAACTCAACAGTAACACCCAGGTCTTTGGCCAGAAGATTCGCTACATCTACATCATACCCTTCATAAGAGCCACTTGCTCCAAGGGTGCCGAACAACGGAGTGTCTTCCGGGATTGCGATCTTGATGGTGCCGCGCTTGACAATATCGTCAAGGATGTTGCTGGTCGCAGGAGCAGCCGCTTCGGGGGCAGCTGCTTCGGGAGCAGCAGTTGGTTGTGCTGCGCCCGAACAACCAGCCAGGAATACTAACACCAGTAAACCTGTCAAAATTGTTTGGATCAGACGTACACTAGCTTTCATTGGTTTCTCCTTTTTCTCTAAACTTGTCATTTTCAAAATTTTCATCTCTACAGCAGCCTGACGGTAGCTGTTGATTGACAACAATTCCCTAACGTGCTTCTATGGTAAGCCTTCGCTCCAGACCCTTGCTGTACCGTGATAGTGGGAAGCAGATCAAAAAGTAGATCACACCAACCATGCTGAAGATCCAGAATGGACGAAATGTGACATTATTCAATATCTGCCCCTGGCGGGTTAATTCGATATATCCGATGATCGAGGTCAGTGAGGTATTCTTGATCACCTGCACCGCAAAACCAATCGTCGGAGGAATGGATACCTTGACCGCCTGGGGCAGGATGACATAGCGAAATTGCTGCAGCCAGCCCAAACCCAAGGATGTTCCCGCTTCCCACTGTCCTTTGGATATCGATTCAACGCTGCCCCGCCAGATATCCGCCAGGTAAGCAGTGGCATAGAAGACCAAGGCCACACTGGCAGACACAAACGCCGGGACGTCAAACCCTAAAACAATCGGGATGCCAAAGAAGATTAGGAACAACTGCATTAACAAGGGTGTGCCCTGGAAAAAGGCGATATAAAACTTGCTGATCTCTCGCAGAACCTTGCTCTTGGATATTCGCATCATGGTAAACAACATGCCGAAGATGCCGCCACCGATGAAGGCCACCAGCGATAGAACGATTGTCCATTGGGTTGCCTTGAGCAAGGCAAGCAAAACATCCAGGAATACGAATTCTCTCATGGCTGATTCACCGGTACCTTTCCAAAGATGAGTTTTCCAATCAGTCCAAACACCCCACGGAACATGTAAGCCAGGATGAGGTAAAGGAAGGTCACAAACAGGTAAATCTCAAAGCTGCGGAAGGTTCTGGATTGGATATACTTGGCTTGATAGGCCAATTCCTGGGCGGAGATGACAGAGATTACCGCTGAGTTAAGCATGATCAGGATGAATTGAGATGTCAGGGCGGGATATACGATCATCAGGGCCGGTTTCAGTATCACGTAGTAGAAAATCTGGAAACCCGAGAGACCCAACGCCCGGCCCGCTTCGATTTGACCTTTGGAAATTGCTTCGACACCCGCCCGCACGATTTCTGTGGCATATGCGCCGATGTTAATCGTCAGAGCGATCAAAGCAGCCTGGTAGGCTGGTATCATGATATTCAGTGTTGGCAAGCCAAAATACACGAAGAAAAGTTGCACCAGGAAGGGTGTGTTGCGGATGATCTCGATATACGCCTGGATGATACCGGAAATTATCGGGTTTTTGATAAGCTGTAAACCCGCCATGATCATCCCGATAACCAAACCCAATGCTGTTGCGACAGATGTGATTTGGATGGTCAGCCAGACTCCTTGTAAAAACAATTCCCAGTTTTGCCAGATCACATTGAATTGAAAAATATAATCCATAAATTACACCTCCGTCCATTGCCTGGTTTTTCTTTGATACGAATACCCTATGCTGCTTCTAATGAGCAGTATACAAAAAATCCCCCCTGTTCACATCATGAAACAGGGGGATTTCTGGACTACCGGTGGCTGATTTATATATCGGTCAGATGGGGGAGAATCCGCAGGTTCAGCCAGTAATTTTATAACGAATTGCCAGAGTCACCGCTTCCAGGCGGTTGCTGGCGTCAAGTTTTTCCAGGATATGGCTGACATGGGTTTTGATGGTGGAGCGGCTTACATTCAGCCTATCGGCAATCTGGGGGTTAGTCAGTCCTTCTACCATCAACGTCAGAACTTCCACTTCTCGCTCAGTCAGGTCATCTCCCGGGGGAGATGGGTGGGTGGTTTTGTTGATCAAGATGCGAGTTGCTTCGGGAGACAAAGTCGGCTGGCCTTTACGTGCCGCACGGATGGCTGCTGCCAGCTCATCGACAGAAACGTTCTTGAATAAATATCCAGTTGCACCGGCCTTTAGCGCACTCTCAACCAGTTTCTCTTCGCTAAAGCTTGTCAAGGCAACCACGTGGGTTTCTGGATAACGCTCCCTGATAATCCGGATGGCTGTCACGCCGTCCATTACCGGCATCATTAAGTCCATCAAGACCACATCCGGCTGCAACTCAGCACACTTTTCCAGCGCCTCCTGACCATTGGAAGCCTCTCCGACCAGTTCGAAGTCGTCGTTCGTCAGCAAGAATACAGATAGACCGCGACGAACCATATCATGATCGTCGACCAACAATATGCGCGTGATCGCCTGGCTACTCATTGACCAACTCTCCCTTCTCCTGCCCAGACCAGGTCACCGAGATATTGGTACCTTTACCGGGATGGCTGAGGATTTCAAGATTGGCGCCGATATTCCTGGCGCGTTCATGCATAATTTCAACTCCCAGATGTCCTCCCTCAACCTGGTTTAACTCAAAACCCTGCCCATCATCACAGATTTCTAACTTGATTTCATATGAACATTGATCCAAAGAAAGCGAAACATGTTTTGCTCGGGCGTGTTTGACGATATTGTTCAGAGCTTCCTGGCTGATGCGGAACAGATTCTTTTTGACGCGGCTTGGGATTTGACACTGACCGTGGATTTTTAAGTCAATAGCCAGCTGCGTGCGACCTCTCAAACCGTTTACCAGGTGCTGCAGCAAATCAGACAATACGGCTTCATCCATCGACACCGGACGTAGTTCCAGTAAAAGGATACGCATCTCCGCCAGGGCGCCGCGGATCAGCCGGTGCAGGTCTGTCAAGTTTTCCTGGACCAGGGCTGGGTTACGCCCCCACAGCCGCGGCAGGGTTTCTGCAATCATGCTGGCGGAGAACAGGCTCTGATTGACAGAATCGTGTAACTCGCGCGCCAGTCGCTGGCGGTCTTCCAGGATGGCGGTCTCTTCAGCTCTCCGGCGCAAGGCAACGTTTTCAACCGCCAGGCCGATGTGATCAGCGATGGAAATCAGAAGAGTTTTCTCCTCTGCACTGAGTTGTCGATCGGTCTCATCCAGAATACTCAGGATCCCAAGCAGCCGGCCGCGCGTATCTTGTATTTGCACTCCAATATAATTTTGCCAGCCGCTCTGCCACACCGATGGAGGTATGCGTTGATCATCCGGCAGATTGGAAATGTTGAAAGAAGGAACATCCTGGAACAGACCCCGGAAATTATCCTGGTCCTTGTAAAACTTAGCAATGCCTTCCGCCACAGATTCGGAGATGCCCTGCATAGTATTCAAGAGCAAGTGAGATGAGGACCCGTTTACCAGTTGGATCAAGCCAGCTTTCCGCCGGATAGCTGAAAGTGATCGTTCCAAGAGGCGCGCTAAGAGCTCATCCAGGTCCATCACGTTACTGGCGACTGCAGTCACATCGTAAAGGATCGAGAGCTCCCTGGTCCTCTCCGCCACCCGCTGCTCCAGTTCCCTGGCATAGTGCTGTACTTCATCTTGCAATTGCCGGCGTTTGATGATTTCATCATTTAGACCGATATTTACCTGAGCCAGTTCTTCGGTGCGTTCGATAACACGTTTCTCCAGGTCGCGCTGCAAGGCCACCAACGCTGTCGTACGCGCCTCAACCAGTTCCTCCAGATGTTCCCGGTAATTCTTCAGTTCCTGCTCAGCCTGTTTACGCTTGGAAATATCCAGGATGGACACCAATACTTTTTCCCAGGTCTGTTCATACCCCGGGGCAATAGATACGCTGGTGCCGACCCACAATTTTTCGCCAGTGATGGTTTGCTGGACTGTTTCGCAATCAAACCGGGTTTTTCCAGCCGCAAATTCAGCCAGTTGCTGCGCAAAACTTGCCAGAGACTCTTCCAGAAAAGTCTCTGCCAATCCTTGGTACATAATTTCCTTGTTATCGATCTTGTAAAGCTCCAGTGCATTTTGGTTCAAATTGAGTACTCGCACCGAACGGACGCAATTAAACACAACCTCTGGGTGTTGGTCAAAATAGAGCATCAAGTCTTCCACACCCTCAGCCTGTAACCTCTGGATGATCGTTCTTACCTGTGAGAAGTCTTCTTCCCGCAATGCAATTGGCGAATTTTCAAAAATACTGCGGTAGCGCGCCTCGCTTTTTCCCAACTCCAGGTTGGATTGGTTTAGCTGGGCGGTACGCATGTCCACACGCATTTCAAGTTCTTTATTGGTTTGCAGAATTCGCCAATACAACCAGATAACACCTGTGATCAGGGATGTAAGCACAAAGGCAAGAAAGTAGCTGTAAATATTCTTATTCAGCCAAACTGCATTAATTTGACCGATGGTATCCCCCCGGTAGTAGATATCCGCTTGAATATACACCCTGCGGATCAACCCTAGACCGATCATCATACTGGTTAAGGGGTCCGGTTGTTCGCTTTGCACATCCAGAAATTCTTCCCCCTCCCTGGTGATCACCTGGATGTGTTCGTAATCCTGCTCCGCCACAATCAATGACAGATAATCTGTAGGCGCTTGCGGTTCAAAATTCCACAGGGAATTGGAAATCACCAGGGCGTAAGCATCCACAGCGCGTTGGCGAGCCTGGATCGTATAATGCTCATAAGCCAGACAAAATGCAGTAAAAGAGATCGCCGCCAGCGCAAATAAAAAAATCAGGCGCTTTTTATTCTTACCTGTCTCGCTCACCCAATACCCTTTTTGCATTCAGACTCATCCGGAACAGTGTAAACTACTCGTCAGGATCCAGTTGGACAAACTGGCGAATCGCCTGGTTTAACTGTTCGATTACCGCATCATCCACCTGCATGCTGCACAGGATATAGCGATTCTCACCGGCAATAATATCTGAAAAAATGATCCTTTTAAAATCCTGCACCTCAAATTCTGATGACTGGATCAATCCATCTGCTTCTTCCGGCGCCACCAGCATATAATCCGCATGACCGGCATGGATCATTTTTAGCATCCCATCGTTTTCATTGGTGGTCGAAAGTTTGACGGGATGATATTGCTCGATTTTTTTATCGATAAACTCCCCATAGGAATACCCATCCTTCACCAGCAGTGTGAGGAGAGGATTGGTAAAGAAGTCTTCGATTTTTCCAGTTGCGGGAATTTTGTCATTATCCGCCCTTGCCAGAGCAATCTGTGGTTTGTCCTGGTAAATGGGTAGGGTGAATTTTGCGAAGGTCTCGCGTTCTGCATTTTTAAACCATGCAATCACACAATCCTGGCCCATATTTTGCTGCAAGATATAAATCTGGCGTTTGGTTGGCGTCTGCTGCCATTGGTACGGCACCCGGCCCTTTTCAAAAGCCAGCGTTACCGGGTCGCCGGTCAGACCTGTCACACCCGTTTGGGTCGTCACCAGATAGGGCGGACGCTCATTGTAATGCACCGTAATGATACTGTCGACGCCTGCTGCAGGGGTTGGTGAAGGCGCTGGGGTGTGCGGGGTTTGGGCGCAAGAAACGAGCACCAGTAAGCCAAGGCTGAAAGCCAATCGCCTGATAAGAGAACTGAGAGGAGACAAATATTTAGGACGGTTAGGCATTGTGCGCAAAGAAATTGATGAAAAATCCTAATAATAAACAATCAAGTGACTAAAACCACATCCAGAAACTCTAAAGAACAATGAAAAAAGTATAACACTGGTTAACACAAAAACCCCCGTATTGGGGGTCTTTAAATTGCCAGACAAGTGTAATTTGTGGGCGCTGAGGGACTCGAACCCCCGACTTCTTCGGTGTAAACGAAGCGCTCTAACCAACTGAGCTAAGCGCCCTTGCGAGCAAGGCCTTTTATAGTGCCTTTTCCTTTTTTTGTCAATAGCCGGTTTCACCGCTGATTTATTCAAAAATCTCTTGCCTGATTACCGTTTTTTATCACCTATAATTGCATTTCCAAATAATTCATGATACACTCATCTTAATTATCACGCGTATCAACATTTTCTTCCTCCCAGCGTCATCGCACCCCAATCTTATTCTACTTATATTCAGGAGGTGTTCCGTGAATTACGAAGAACGCATACGCCAGGAACGTTCGAATATGTCGAAAAGCTTCTCCAGGCTGGCCGATTTTCTGCTTAATTCATACGTCGAATCCGCCTTTATGACTGCCAGCGAGCTTGCCCAGGCTCTAAACCTGGATGCCGCCACCGTTGTCCGCTTCTCTCAACATCTCGGTTATTCCGGTTTCCCCAAACTGCAGCGCGAAATCCGCCAAAGGGTCAAGAAAGATCTGCTGATCCGACCCAAGCAAGCAGAAATTGAGGAATCAGTTCCCGGTATTGTCTTAAAGTCAGTACACGACGTCTGGTCGGCATTGGAACAAACCCGCATCTCCCTGGATACAGATGCTTTGGAAAAGCTGGTCGATCAGATTGGGCTGGCACGCCGGGTTGTCGTGCTGGCAGAAGGCCCTGCACAGCCTTCAGCATATTCTCTTGTCCTGTGTCTTGAAGCTGGAGGTTTCAATGTCTTTGTTGCCCGCTCTGGCATCGCTGACCTGGCACGGACGGTAAATATTTCTTCAGCAAAAGATCTTCTGTTGGCGATGGAAGTCTCGGGCAAAACGCCATATATTGCACGCGCTCTCAGAGAAGCACAGGCAAAAGGCATCCCCACTGCAGCGATCGTCAGTTCCGCTTCCCAGGTCTCTGCCCGTTATGCGGATATTGTCCTGGCAGCCCAGTCGCAGCCAGAAATGGGGATCGGTATTATCTCCATTGAGACGATTGTTTACGCCCTGTCCCAGGTTTTGCGCTGGAAGTATGCAGAGCGTTTTTCCGGCGCTGTGCAGGAAATAACTGCGCTGATAGAAAAGATCGGACAACCCGCGGATTAAGGTAAAATCTATGTCAGTGAACCAGCCTCCTGAAAACGGGAGGTCGCCATCACCGACTGACTTCATCCATTTTTTCGAGGAGACCAATGCGCATCATTCGTTATCGTTACAAACAGGAAGCACCCACCTACGGCTGGATTTTGGACACACCCGAAGGCGCGATGGTCGGTCCAATAGAAGGCTCTCCCTTCAACGATTTTCGCCGGCATGAAGCAACCATCCCGCTTTCTCGGGTCAAGCTACTCGCCCCGGTACAACCAAGCAAAGTGCTGTGCATCGGGCGCAACTATGCTGCGCATGCCAAAGAACACAATTCAGAGGTGCCAGAAGTCCCTCTGCTCTTTCTCAAGCCGCCTTCATCAATCACCGGACCCGGAGAGAAGATCATCCTGCCCCCCCAAACCCAGACCGTTGAGCATGAAGCCGAGTTGACGGTGGTGATCGGTAAAAACGGCCGCTGGATAGCCCCTGAAGAGGCGCTGGATTACATCTTTGGCTATACCATTGCCAATGATGTCTCGGCGCGCGATTTGCAGTGGCGTGACGGGCAATGGACACGCGCCAAGGGTTTTGATACCTTTTGCCCGCTGGGACCGTGGATTGAAACCGAGTTAGATCCTTCCGACTGCCTGATCACCTGTAATGTCAACGGCGAAATGCGACAGATGGCATCAACCAGGGATATGGTGTTCAATTTACGCCAGCTGATTGCCTTTATCTCCTCCGTAATGACACTGGAAGCCGGCGACATCCTGCTCACCGGTACCCCCGCAGGTGTGGGTCCGCTGGTACCAGGAGACCAGGTGGAAATCATTATTGAAGGCATAGGGACGTTGAGTAACCCGGTGAAAGCCGAGCCTGTGCGCTGATCATAAGGTGGAAATGTCCCTGGATATTCGCACCGCCATCCAGACCGCTATTGCCATTGCTATTTTTCTGCTGATCTTGAGTATATGGCAAGGTGTGCTTTCTATTAATAAGGCACGCAGCCTTCCTTTTTTCCGCATGCGCCGTGAGAGAATGGTACGTGGATGGCGATTGCTTTTCTCCGCAATTTTTTGGGCGGGTTTAGCTTTCTTCCTGGGCGCCTTTGGAGAGCCGTTGGCTTACCGCTACTTCCCACCTACCGCCACGGTCACGCTGACGCCCACCATTACCCTGACACCGACCATCACGACTTCGCCGACCATCACGCTCACCCCGACAATCACCCTGACCCCTTCCGTGTCAGACACGCCGACCATCACTCCCACTCCACACATCCCCCTGGCGGTTGAAACACGCTTTGAAAGCACTACCACCCCCAACCCAAATGCGGTGTTTAGCCCGCTTAGCTTTACTGATGGGCTGGATTCTGAATACCGGCCGCTTAACCCGGGTGTTATATTTCAGAACCCAATCGGGCATATGTACGCCATTTTCAGTTACGACGGCATGGTGGTGGGTTCCCAATGGACGGCGTTGTGGTATCGCGGCAGCGAATTGGTGCATTACGAAACCTTACCCTGGAACGGCGGTTCAGGCGGTCTGGGCTTTACTGACTGGGCGCCGGATCCCTCAGAATGGCTTCCCGGAGATTATGAAGTTCAAATTTTTGTGGGATTACAATTCAAAGTCTCGGGTGTGTTTACGGTTCAAGGGGAAGCCCCTACCGCCGCGCCGACAGCGACATCCACTCCCACGAATACTTACACCCCCACAGCCACTGCCACCCGCACACCCTGGCCTAGCTCGACACCGGTGCCGACACGCACGCCCCGACCCAGTCCCACACCGTATATGTCACCAACGCCCACCATAAAACCGACCACCTGGCCCACGCAAACGCGCACACCCACTCCAACAGCAACTCGTTAGGCCTGATGTGAGTTTCCTAAGAGAAATTTTACTTTTCGCGGTTCGAAGCGAGATGGACAGCAATTTGTGCTGCCACACTGGCGTTATTTAACAGTAACGCCAGGTTTGCCTGCAGGCTGGCGCCTGAGGTCAGCTCTTTGACCCGCCCGAGTAAGAACGGCGTCACCTGCTGGCCGCGCACACCGGATGCTTGTGCTTCCTGGAGCGCGGTTTGGATGGCAGCATCCACGGTTTCATAGGGCAGAGCGGTCTCAACCGGCGGCGGCACTGTGACCAGGATGCCGCTATTCAGCCCCAGCTTCCAGTGCTGTGTGGCAATCTGCACAATTTCCTCTACCGAATTGGCGCGCACCTGCGCCGGCAGTCCACTACTGGTGGAATAGAAAGCCGGAAATTCATCCGTCTGGTACCCGATCACCGGCGTCGAGTGGGTTTCAAGGTACTCCAATGTGGCAGGGATATCCAGGATGGCCTTGGCGCCGGCGCAGACCACAATCACCGGTGTCTTGGAGAGGGCTGGCAAATCAGCGGAAACATCAAATGGCGCATGGCGATGGACGCCGCCGATCCCGCCGGTCGCAAAAACCTGGATACCTGCAGTATGTGCTGCTAGCATGGTGCTGGCGACGGTGGTGCCGCCGCTCCACCCAAGCGCAGCCGCTGGGCCCATATCCCGGGTGCTGATCTTGTGCATCTGGGCGCCTTGAGCCAGTTCTTCCAACTCGGCGCCAGACAACCCCACTCGTATCTTACCCTTGACCAAAGCAATCGTTGCTGGCACTGCTCCATGCTCGATTACCTGGGCTTCCATCCCCCGGGCTAAATCCAGGTTCTGTGGGTACGGCAGACCGTGGGTGATAACGGTGGACTCCAACGCTACTACCGCCTGTCCGGCAGCTAGTGCCAGGCCAATTTTTTTATCTATCAGGTAGGCTTCAGGAAGTTCTCGTGTCATTCTATATCACCAGCTTATCGTATAATTTTTCTAATGTCAGATCCGAAACCACAGTGCCGCGGTGACCCATGGTCAATGCAGCAGCAGAAACCCCCAGGCGGACGGCATCATCCAGCGGCATATGGTTAAGCAGAGCAAAAATCACCGTGGCGGTCATCGCATCTCCCACACCGGTAGGATCCACCACATCAGTACGGATTGCGGGTACGTGACCGCTGGTTTCAGAAGAGGCATAACACACGCCGTATTGCGCCATGCTGACAATCGCAATTTCAACTCCCTGGCTCACCAGCGCCTTTGCCGCCGCCAATGCCTGTTGGCGCCGGTGAGCGGAGGTGATTTCCAATCCACTCAGGACGCTGACTTCTGCACAGTTTGGCGTCACCAGGCTGATGCGCGGCAGGTGCGGCACCAGCCGTGCCGCCAACCCTTCGGAAACCGGATCTGCGCAAACCGGGACACGTGCTTTGCGTGCCAGCGACATAGCTGTGCGCAGCGTTTCACGTGATAAGTTTGCATCCAAAAAAATTAGGGAGGCTTCTCGGAAGAGCTGCTCATGTTCTTTCAGGTAGGCCGAAGAGATCTGGCTGACAATCCGCATATCATCCAGGGCAAACTTTAACTCTGCGTGGGGTGTAAGCACCGCCAGATAAGACCCTGTTGGGAAATCTTCCGTGCGCAAGATCGCACTGGTATCCACCCCGCAAGCTGACATCCCTTGAAGCAGGCTTTCTCCTGCCTGATCGCTGCCCACTGCTGTGAGCAAGACCACCGGTTGACCCAGGTGGGCCAGGTTTTCCGCCACATTACGCGCCACCCCACCAAAAGAGGTGCGGATATTCGAGGCATTCGAGGTGCCGGGTGTCAATTCGGTCTTCAAGCTTCCAACTATATCAAAACCGGCTGCACCAATTACAAGCACCGGGTCTTCCGGGTTTGGGATAAAATCCAGGTTCATTGTTTGCCCTCAGATGGGTTTTGGGATCAGATCACATTATACCTGGATAATACCAATTACCACACAGGCAGAGAAAAATAGCAACAGCATTTTATTGATCAAATCGATTTATAATAGGTTTAGATATCCACAGCACGAGGAGGTAATCTTATGGCTGAATACGCGGGCAAAGGAAAAGTTGCAGTAGTTAAAACCTCTCCAGAAACGGTGCTGGAGGACATTGAAAAGTTGATGAAGCTGGCGGGTGTTGAAGCCGCGCTGCCCAAAACGGCACAAACCGGCTTAAAGATCAATATTTCCTGGCAGACCTGGTATCCAGCCTGCTCATCCACCCCCTGGCAAATCGAAGGCGTCATCCGTGCACTGCAGCACGCCGGTTACAAGGATCTTGTTGGCGTCCACAACGATACGGTTGTGGTGGACACATCCGAAGGCGAACGCAACAACAAACACAAGTTCGTTACCGACCAATATCAAATCCCTTGCATTTACCTGTACAACCAGGATTTCCCCTGGATGGAATACCACCCCAAAAAGCCTTTCCTGGTGCTGGATAAAGTCTATCCGCATGGCGTGTTTATCCCGCAAGCGCTGTTGGGGATGAACATCATCCACCTGCCGACGGTTAAAACCCATGTGTTCACAACCATCACCGGGGCAATGAAAAACGCCTTTGGCGGGCTGCTGCACCGCAACCGGCACTGGACGCACGCAGTGATCCACGATACCCTGGTCGATTTATTGACCATCCAACAGGATATCCACCCAGGCGTTTTTGCAGTGATGGACGGCACATTTGCCGGTGATGGTCCCGGGCCGCGCGCAATGCGCTGGCACGAAAAAAATATCTTACTGGCATCTGCCGATCAAGTTGCCATCGATGCGGTTTCGGCAAAACTGCAGGGTTTTGATCCGATGAACATCCGCTTTATCCGCCGCGCCCATGAGATGGACCTCGGGGTCGGTGATCCGAGCCAGATTGAAATCCTGGGTTACGATATTGAACAGGAAGCCCCTTGGGAGTTTGTCCAGGAGGATACCTTTGCCAGTTGGGGGCAGAAGTTGATCTACCACGGACCGCTCAAGCCGTTTGAAAAAATCCTGCTGCAATCCCCGCTGGTTCCCTGGTCGTATTTTGCCAGTAATTTCTACCACAATGTGTACTGGTACCCATTTGTCGGAAGACCGCGCGTCCAGGCAGCCCTGGAGACGCGCTGGGGACAATTGTTCCAGAATTATGGAGATGGCCAGGTTGTCATGCCTGGTATGCAGCCAAAAACCGTACTGCAGGCTGGGGCTGGGTTAACCATTGCGGCGGGAATGGCGATTGCCCTGGCAGCCGCGCTTAGGCGGCGAAAATCAAGATGAAAGACCTTATGAGGCGCCTGGATGCTAAAAGTTGAGTTTCACTGCCATACAGTTTTTTCAAAGGACAGCCTGACTACACCAGCCAGGCTGTTGGCTGAATGCGAGAAAAAGGGTATCGACCGCGTCGTGGTCACCGATCACAACTCCATCCAGGGTGCACTGGCGGCTGCAAAGCTCGACCCGGGCAGGGTGATCGTGGGCGAAGAAATCATGACCACTGCTGGCGAGCTGCTGGCAGCCTATGTTCAAGAAGAGGTACCGGGTGGGCTGAAGCCGCTGCAAGCCGTCCAGCGGTTGAAAGACCAGGGCGCATTTATCAGCGTATCGCATCCATTTGATGTGATGCGTGGAGCGCACTGGTCAGAGGCAGAGCTGCTGGAAATCCTACCCCACATCGACGCGATTGAAGTATTCAATTCCCGCTGTTATTCTGCCAGGTTCAATCAGCAAGCGCTGGCATTTGCGCAGCGCCAGGGTATCCCCGGCACAGCCGGCTCCGATGCTCATGCACCGTTTGAAATTGGCAGGTCGTATTTAATGCTGCCGGAATTCGACAGCGCTGAGAGCCTGCGGGCCGTGATCGGGCAGGCGCAATTACACACCCGGTTGTCTTCGACGCTGGTGCATCTGACCTCTCGTTACGCTGTGCTGGTAAAGAAGTACTTTCCAAGACACTCTTGACCAAAATTCCACTCTGTGTAAAAATATACGTCGTTCCGGGGCGGTGGCGGAACTGGCAGACGCAGGGGACTTAAAATCCTCCGGGCTAAACACCCTTGTGGGTTCGATTCCCACCCGCCCCATGTGGCTAAAAGTGGCAATATTGGCGAAGTGTTGCCATATATGGCGGTACTAAAAACGCTGTTAAAGTGCCGAAATTCTTATAATCCCTTGCGCTAACTTCGCTGCCAGGAATAAAAAAATCCCTGGTTCTGCTGCCAGGGATTGCGGTAAAATTGCCTTGCGTGTGCCGTCCTTCCCTGGCGGCTGCGCGGGGCTGTGAGTGTCCTAAACACTTGCAGCCCGTTTATTTATGTGGCTTCATTCTACCCCGGTAAGTTCACCTTGAACAGGGGGGAATTTCGCCCGCCGTGCGTTAATCGGAATGCCGTATAGAACGCCCTACAAGCCTTTATTTTTCGTTATAGGTCATCTAGTACCTGCATGCATGGAATGACGCCTTTACGGGCGTCCTGGTGCGTTCTGGCGCGCGCTTGACTGCTGTGGAACTGGTAAATTGTTACCAGTTGTTTCCACCCCTGCCCGTGTGGGTGAAACTACAACTGCGCCAAATGGCGCAGTTCCGCTACCCCCTACCCCCTGCCCGTGTGGGTGAAACTGGTAGCGGAACTGTTCGATTCCGAACAGTTGACCCTACCCCCTGCCCGTGTGGGTGAAACTACAACCTCGCCATTTGGCGAGGTTCCGCTACCCCCTACCCCCCGCCCGTGTGGGTGAAACCCTTCGCCGTTTACCATCCGCGCCGATGGTAGTCGTCGGTAGCGGAACCTCGGAATATTCCGATGTTGTTTTTAAATCGTTGCGTATTGTCTTGTCGTCCACTCCAAATAGCCTGGCTATACGGACGTTACTCCACTCCGTCTCAATCTTCACCTTAGCGACTG
>CAZTMX010000057.1:0-11796 GCA_964614855.1 uncultured Anaerolineaceae bacterium
TGAGCTGATTTGGGCATTGCAGGATGTCTCGTTTACCGTGAACAAGGGCCAGGTGTTGGGCGTGATCGGGCGCAACGGGGCGGGAAAATCCACCTTACTAAAAATCCTCTCGCGGGTTACCGAGCCCACCACGGGTACGGCGGAAATCCACGGCAGGGTAGGCTCGCTGCTTGAAGTGGGCACAGGGTTTCATCCTGAACTGACCGGTAGAGAAAACATCTATCTGAACGGCGCTATCCTGGGGATGAAACACGCCGAAATCGACCGGAAATTTGATGAGATCGTGGCTTTCTCTGAGGTCGAAAAATTTATCGATACCCCGGTCAAACGCTATTCCAGCGGGATGTATTTACGCCTGGCGTTCGCCGTGGCAGCCCATCTTGAACCCGAAATCCTGGTGGTGGACGAAGTGCTGGCTGTCGGTGATGCAGAATTTCAAAGAAAATGCCTGGGCAAAATGAGCGATGTCGCTCAGGAAGGACGTACCGTCCTGTTTGTCAGCCACAATATGTCAGCCATTTTACGCCTGACTGAAGAGACCATTGTCCTGGATAAAGGCCAATTGGTCCTGCGCGCACCCACTTCAAAAGCCGTGGATTTCTATATGTCTGCCGGTTTTTCCCAGCAAGGAGAACGTACCTGGCTGGCAGATGAAATCCCCCCTGATGCCCATCCCTTTGAACCGCTTTCCATGCGCCTGCGCGACAGGCAAAACCGGGTGGTGGATACGGTGCGCTCAACTGAGCCGGTCACCATCGAGATGGAATACCGCCTGTTGGAGCCAATCACTGGTCTACGCCTGGGCATCTATTTGCTGACTGCCCGCGGCGAATACGTTTTCACCACTTTCGACACGGATGACCCGCAGGTTTTCGAGACCTACCGCGTACGCCCGGCAGGCGCCTACATCAGCCGCTGCCAGATCCCGGCAGACATGCTGAACGAAGGGCGTTATATCCTGGGGGTGAACGCCAGCTCTTACCGCATCCGCCGCTATTTTCAGGATGAACAGGCGCTGACATTCAATGTCGATGCCGCCGGAGCGCCGGGCACCCAGTGGCCTGAGCTGCGCCTGGGACCTGTTCGCCCGCGCCTGGAGTGGCAGATCCTATCCCGAGGGGGACATTCTTTAGCAAATGCTCCCCACAAGGATTCTGAAAATGTTTAGCAAAGCAGCCTTGAAACGGATTTTGGGTGAACTGCCCCTGACGGCTGAGCTGTACTGGTCATTAAGGCAATCTGGAAAACCAATACGCAAAAATTTTTCCTTGCAGAAATTAAACAACCGGCTGCCGGAATTGCGCGCCCAGGCTGAAGCCGCGGCAAAAAGCGCACAGCAGACTGCGCAGTTACATCCAGGCAAACGCATCCTGGTCTTCGCCACCCTGCGCTACTGGATCGAGCATGCAGCGCTGCTAAGCCTGGCCCTGGCTGGACAAGGACACCAGGTTGCATTGGTGTATCTGCCGTATGCAAACTGGCGGCGCCCCATCAACCGCTTTGACCTGCGCCGGCAGAATATCTATGCCCGCAGCGTATTCCGCAAGATGCAACCGTTTGTGCGCGCTGTCTCGCTGCTGGATGTAAAACCAATCGCCAGGTTTCCTTCCGCACTGCTGGGCGAGATCGATGCCGTCTCTGTAAGGGATACCCAATACACCCTGCAGGTGGAAGATGTGGACCGCAACGGCAGCCAGTCCGAATCGGCGCGCCTGTACCGTATGCGCCTGGAGCGCAACCTGTTCGCGGCAGGCACGGTGCTGGCAATCATCCAAAGCTTGCCGCCCGCCGAACGCCCAGAGGTGTTGCTGACGCCAAACGGCAGCATCATGGAAATGGGCGCGGTATACCAGGCCGCCAGGCATCTGCAAATCCCCACGGTAACCTATGAATTTGGCGAACAGCGGGGGCGTATCTGGCTGGCGCAAGACAGCGAAGTGATGCGCCAGGACACCACGCAATTGTGGCAGGCACACAAAGACCAGAGTTTGAGCGAAGACCAGCGGGAACAGGTGCACGAGCTGTATGCCTCCAGGCAGAATGCCAGCCTGTGGAAGAACTTTTCGCGCTTATGGCAGGGGCAGCCCACACAGGGCGGCGAAAAACTACGCGCCTCGCTTAACCTGGATGACAGACCCATTGTCTTGCTGGCAGCCAACGTGATCGGCGACAGCCTGACCCTGGGCAGACAGGTTTTCAGCCAAAATATGACCGATTGGTTGAGGCATTCGGTGAAATATTTTTCAGATCGGGATGATGTCCAGTTCATTGTGCGCATTCACCCTGGCGAAAAGTACACCAACGGGCCTTCGGTGGCGCAAGTGGTGAAAGAAACACAGCCCCAACTGCCCGAACACTTCCGCCTGGTGGAAGCACAGGATCCCATTAACACCTATGATTTGATCGAGCTTGCCGACCTGGGCATGGTGTACACCACCACCGCCGGCATGGAAATGGCAATGAGCGGCTTGCCGGTAATCGTTGCTGGGCAGACACATTACCGAGGCAAAGGGTTTACCCTCGATCCTGACAGTTGGAGTAGTCACCAAGAGATATTGGAGAAAGCTCTGTCTGCGCCCGATAAACAACGCCTGAGCCGCGAACAGGTTGAGAGCGCTTGGAAGTACGCCTATCATTTCTTCTTCGATTACCCGTGTTCATTTCCCTGGCATCTGATGGATTTTTGGAGTGAACTGGAAACCTGGTCATTGGAACGTACCTTATCGATAGAAGGACAGGCGCTTTACGGCAATACCCTGCGTTACCTGGCTGGCGAACCCCGTCAATGGAGCTTAGAAGGGCATGACTGATATCAAACAAGAAGTACGGCAATTCTATGACCAGGTGGGCTGGAAGCTGGTAAGCGATGACATTTACCAGAATGCACGCTATGAGGACCTGCGCCCGGTTTCTCGCCAGTATATTCACCGCTGCCACATGCGGGTCAAAGAGCATCTACAGCCGCATGGACATTTCCTGTTGGACGCTGGGTCAGGTCCCATCCAGTACCCGGAATACCTGGAATATGCCCGCGATTATGACTACCGTGTTTGCGCCGATATTTCAATCACCGCACTCAAGGAAGCGCGCAAACGTATCGGTGAAAAAGGATTGTATGTGGTCACTGATGTAGCTAACTTGCCCTTCAAGGCAGACGCTTTTGAAGGCCTCGTTTCACTGCACACCATTCACCACCTGCCTGAAGACGAACACCTGCAGGCTTATCGCGAGTTGCACCGGGTATTGAGCCCGGGCGGCAGCGGGGTGGTTGTCAACGGCTGGCCTGCCTCCCGCCTGATGAATACTTTTGAACCCCTGGTGCGCTTTGCCAACCGCATACGCAGTTACACGGAGCGAAAAAATAAAGAAAACTCACAAGACGAAAATGCTGAAACAAAAGACCGTAAGGCTGGCAAGGTAAAACAGGCTAAAGACCCGGAGAACCCCAAGGGGACCTTCACCAGCCGGCATGATGTTGCCTGGATTAAAGAGCAAGTAGGCGCTTATATGCCGGTGGAAATCCGCGTCTGGCGCAGCGCATCCGTGCGTTTTCTGCGCGCTCTGATCCATCCAAAATTGGGCGGGCGGGCCTGGCTTGGGTTGCTGTACCGTCTTGAAGAACGCTTTCCACACTACTTTGGAGAGAACGGCAAATATCCCCTGATCGTTATTCGTAAGAACAAGGAGGAACAAAAAGCTTAATGGACTGGTCAAAAAAAGTTATCCTGGTCACCGGCGGCACAGGATCATTTGGCAAGAAATTTGTTGAAATCATGCTGCGAGATTACAACCCGGCGAAGATGATCGTCTTCAGCAGGGATGAGCTCAAACAGCATGAAATGCGCGTAAGCGGGTTCAACCAGCCCAACTTGCGATACTTCATTGGTGATGTGCGCGACCAGCAGCGGCTGAAGCGCGCCATGCACGGTGTGGATATTGTGATCCATGCAGCTGCGCTAAAACAGGTGCCGGCTTGTGAGTACAACCCGATGGAAGCCATCAAGACCAATATCCTGGGCAGCAGCAATGTCATTGAAGCCGCCCTGGATGCCGGCGTGGAAAAAGTAATGGCGCTGAGCACAGACAAAGCTGTCAGCCCGGTCAATCTGTACGGCACCACCAAACTGGCCGCAGAAAAACTGTTTGTGCAGAGCAACACCTATGCCGCCGGTACCGCCACACGCTTTAGTTGTGTGCGCTACGGCAATGTGGTCGGCAGCCGCGGCAGCGTGATCCCCATCTTCATTAACCAACGTCAAAATGGGAAATTGACCGTCACGGATACGCGTATGACGCGTTTTTGGCTCACCCTGGAACAAGGTGTGCGGTTTGTAATTCACTGCACCGAACAGATGCACGGCGGCGAAGTGTTTGTGCCAAAAATCCCCTCCACGCGCATTGTGGACCTGGCGAAGGTTATCGCTCCGGATGCGGAACTGGATGTCATCGGCATCCGCCCCGGAGAGAAGCTGCACGAAGTGCTGATCAACGAGGATGAAGCCCGCTCGACAATTGAACTGGATGAAATGTATGTTGTCCAGCCAACTGCAGCGCTGTGGTTTGGGCATGAATGGGAAAACAAAGGAAAACCATTACCCGAAGGTTTTCGCTACACCAGCGAGACCAACCCGGACTGGTTGAGTATTGAGCAGATCAAAGAAATCGTAGCGCCTTTTGAGGAAAGCAAAAAAGACGCTTATTAATCCGGTGGAGAAGGGCTTTTGCCCATGCAGCGAATTCTCATCACCGGCGCGAGTGGTCTGTTAGGTGTAAATATCGCCCTGGAAGCTGCAAAGAAATACCAGGTCATAGGCATCAGCAAGGACCTGGCGGTTCACAGCAGCGAATTCAGCCTCATCCAACAAGACTTGCTTGCGCCCGGCGCGGTGGAAAAGCTCCTGGATCAGCTCCAACCCGATTGGGTGATCCACTGCGCCGCACTGGCAAACCTGGAGGCCTGCGAAGCGAACCCGGAGCTGGCCTCAAAATTGAATAGCGATCTTCCCGCAAAACTGGCTGCCCATGTCGCCAGGGGCGGAGCGCGCTTCCTACATGTGTCCACCGATGCCGTCTTTGATGGGCAAAGGGGCGACTATACAGAAACCGACATCGCCAACCCGCTCAGCGTTTATGCCAGGACCAAGCTCGAAGGTGAATATGCAGTGGCAGAAGCGAACCCCCAGGCGATTATCGCCCGGGTGAACCTTTTCGGTTGGAGCTTGACTGGGAAACGCAGCCTGGCTGAGTTTTTTTATTACAACTTGAAGGCTGGCAGGCAGGTGATGGGGTTTACCGATGTCTACTTCTGTCCCTTGCTGGCAAACCACCTGGCTCAGATCTTTCTGGATATGCTGGCAAACCAGCTCAGCGGTCTGTTCCATGTGGTGAGCAGCCAGGCGGTCAGTAAATACGATTTTGGTCTAAAGATTGCACGAAAATTCGATCTGGATGAAGCATTGATTACACCTGTATCTATATTCGACAGCGTCTTGAAGGCTGCCCGTTCCCCCAATCTCACCTTACGCAGCGATAAGCTGGCGCAGGCGCTGAACCGTCCTCCCCCCGATCTATCCACCGGGTTGGACCGGTTTTATACACTTTATCAACAGGGTTATCCACAAGCATTGTTCGATATGGTAGCACCGGCTGCTGGTTAGTACGATAACAGCCAGGAATGCGCCAGATACCCAAACAGAAAAATCCTCAAAGGAGACTGATAATGGAAATCAAGATCGGTTCCCATGTGCTGGGTGAAAACCATCCCACTTACTTCATCGCCGATATCGCTGCCAACCACGATGGCGACCTGGAGCGCGCCAGGATGTTGATCCACCTGGCAAAAGAGGCCGGGGCGGATGCGGCAAAATTCCAAAATTTTCGCGCCCCAAAGATCGTCTCCGACTACGGTTTCAAGCATATGGACAGCCAGGTATCGCACCAGGCAAGCTGGAAAAAATCTGTCTTTCAGGTTTACCAGGAGGCATCTGTATCCTTCGACTGGACGCCTATCCTGAAAGAAGCATGCGACAAAGCCGGCATCGATTACTTTTCCTCACCCTATGATTTTGAAGCCACAGATATGCTTAACGCATACGTGCCAGCCTACAAGATCGGCTCGGGTGAGATCGACTGGCTGGAAGCGCTGGAACACATGGCCCGCTTGGGGAAACCGGTGTTGCTGGCGACCGGAGCCTCCCACATCGGCGAGGTACAGCAAGCCGTGCACACTATCCTGGCAATCAACCCCCAGCTTGTTTTGATGCAGTGCAACACCAATTACACCGCCAGCCTGGAAAATTTCGACCACATCCATTTACGCGTCTTGAACACTTACCGCAGCATGTTCCCAGATTTGATCCTGGGGCTGTCTGACCATACCCACGGTCACGCCACCGTTTTGGGTGCGGTTGCCCTGGGAGCACGGGTGATAGAAAAACATTTCACCGATGACAACAACCGTGAAGGACCAGATCACAAGTTCGCCATGAACCCCCACACCTGGGCAGATATGGTACAACGCACGCGGGAATTGGAACGCGCCCTGGGTTCAGCGGATAAACAGATCTGTCAAAACGAAAAAGATACCGCTGTAGTCCAACGCCGCTGCCTGCGCGCGGCGCGCGATATCCGGGCGGGTGAGGTCTTCGACCGCTCGATGATCGATGTTCTGCGCCCGGCAACCCCCGGCGCCATCCGCCCCAACGAAATTCCTCAAGTGATCGGGACCAGGGCGCTGAATGATATTCCCTTTGGAAAAGAACTGCGCTGGACCGACCTGGGTGAATAGTGCGCATCCTGTACTTCAGCCGTGACTACACCTCTCACGATCACCGCTTCTTGAGCGCACTGGCGAAGACCGGGCACAGGGTGTATTTTCTGCGCCTGGAAAAGGCAAACTACCAGGTAGAAGATCGCCCGCTGCCGCCCGAGATTGAACAGGTGGACTGGGCAGGCGGACAGGTGCCAGCGGATATCTGGCAAGCACCCAGGCTGCTGGCTAGTTTGCGCCGTGTGCTGCGGCAGGTCAAACCGGACCTGGTCCACGCCGGTCCCATCCAGCGCTCAGCCTTTCTGACTGCGCTCAGCGGTTTCAGACCATTGGTGAGCATGTCCTGGGGTTACGACCTGATCCACGATGCCAGTCGCAATTTCCTATGGGAGTGGGCAACGCGCTTTACCTTGAAACACAGCGCCGTTTTGATAGGCGACTGCAGCGCCATCCGCAAGCTGGCAATCCGCTACGGCATGCCCGAGCAGAACATCGTCACCTTTCCCTGGGGTATCGATCTGGAGCATTTTTCACCAGCAATACACGAACCCCATCGCAGCGAGACAGGTATTTCACCTGTCGCTTCACCTTCAGCAGCAGCCGGTCAGCGCCCGTTTACCCTGATCTCAACCCGCAGTTGGGAGTCGATCTACGGCGTGGACGTGCTGGCAAGGGCCTTTGTGCTGGCAGCAAAAGAAAACCCCTCCTTGCGGCTGGTGATGCTGGGAAATGGCTCGCAGGCTGCCCTGCTGCAGCAGATTTTCAAAGAAGGCGGTATGCTGGAGGCAGTAATCGCTAACCCGGGCAGGGAGCCGCTCCCCAGGGTGAGTTTTCCAGGACAGGTTGCTTTTCAAGATTTACCCGCCTGTTACCGCAGCGCTGATTTATACATAGCTGCCACGCACTCCGATGGGACAAGTATCTCCCTGCTGGAAGCTATGGCTTGCGGGCTGCCGGCGCTGGTCTCAGACCTTGACGGCAACCGGGAATGGGTCACGCCTGGCGTGAACGGCTGGCTCTTCCCGGACGGTGATGTACAAGCCCTGGCGCAAGCTATTCTAGACGCAGAAAAACAGCAACAGCGCCTGCCGGAAATGGGCTCTGCTGCCCGCCGCATCACAGAGCAGCGTGCAGATTGGCAGGTAAATTTTCAGAATCTGCTCCAGGCTTATGAAAAAGCCGCCAGTGTGAAGGTTTCATGAAACCCAAAATTATCGACCAACCTTACAGCGTAGCCATTATCCAGGCTCGCATGGGCTCCAGCCGGTTGCCCGGCAAAGTCTTGCTGGACATCGGTGGAGAACCCATGCTGGCCAGGGTGGTAGAGCGTGCACGCCGTGCACACAGCCTGCATGAAGTGGTCGTCGCCACCACCCTGGATGAGGCGGATGATCCGGTAGCCGATTTTTGCGCCGGGCGGGGATATCCCTGTTACCGCGGCAGCCTGCACGATGTCCTCGACCGCTATTACCATGCAGCCCTGGCTTTCGGCGCCGATGTGATCGTGCGCCTGACTGCAGATTGCCCGCTGATCGACCCCCAGGTGATCGACGAGACTGTTTATGCTTTCTTTGGACTGACTGCTGGCAGCGAAGATTTGGACACCCTGCAAGATCAGACTCTCACACTCTCAGATATCCCTTACGATTTTGCAGCCAACCGCCTGCCTCCGCCCTGGGGACGTACCTACCCCATCGGTTTGGACACCGAGGTATGCACCCTTTCCGGACTCGAAACCGCCTGGCTGGAAGCAACGCTGGTGCACCAGCGCGAGCATGTCATGCCGTTCTTTTACGATAACCCTCAGCGTTTTCGCATCCTACACCTGAATTATCCAATAGATTACGGAAAACTCCGCTGGACGGTGGATACTCCGCAGGACCTGGAGCTGGTACGCCAGGTGTACGCTCGTTTTGCCGGTCGGGAGGATTTCTCCTGGATAGAAGTGCTGGCGCTATTTCAACAAGAGCCAGCACTGGCGCTGATCAACCAGCAAGTCCAGGCCAAGGATTACCGCCAGGTGGATGAGCGAAGCGACTCCACAAAATAAACATCAGAACCTTATGCCACTTCTTACCATTTTTTCTGCCCCCAAGCCATTTACAAACCCGCACATCGCCACCATCCAGCGTAACGCCCTGCAATCCTGGCTGCACCTGGGAGAGGATGTGGAGGTCTTTCTGGTCGGTGAAGAAGAGGGTATGGCGCAGGTTGCCCGCGAGTTCAAGGTACCCCAACTGGCACAGGTTGCTCGCAACGAATCGGGCACCCCGCTGGTCAGCTCCATATTCGATCTTGCCCGGCAGGCATCATCCAGTCCGTTCCTGGTATATGTCAACGCGGACATCCTGCTCATGCCAGACCTGGTTCAAGCCGTCCGCCAGATCAACACCGCCCTATCGACCAGTTCAGCCGGCGCTCCATTTCTGTTGATCGGACAGCGCTGGGATATGGATATCACCACAGCATTGGATTTCTCTGCCGGGTGGGACATGCGTTTGGAACAGGAAATTCGCAGGCGCGGCCAACTGCACCCGCCCGCCGGCAGCGACTATTTTGCCTTCCCGCGCCAGGCTTTTCAAGAGATGCCCGAATTTGCCATCGGGCGCGCCGGCTGGGATAACTGGATGATTTACCACGCCCGCCAGCATGGCTGGCTGGTGATTGACGGCACGCCTTCGGTGAAAATCGTACACCAGAACCACGATTACAGCCACCTGCCTGGCGGTGTAGCCCATTACGACCTGGAAGAGAGTCAGGTAAACATGAAAAAGGCGGGCGGCTTGGCGCACATGTACACCGTGCTGGACACAAACCGCCAACTGGCAGATGGGAAGATCCAACCAGCTCCGATCACTGCCCTGCGCACGGTACGCACGCTGGAGCGGGTACTGATGCCCAAGAGCGGGAAGATGACCGGCGGGCGCGGCTGGCTGGCCAGGCGTTTCCGCCGCCTGCGCCGCCGCATGGAGCGCTCCGCATGAGCCGCATCGGCATCAACCCCGCCAGGGGGAAACTTTCAGCATATAAACCAGCGCGTGTCAGCGTGTGTGTGCTGACCTATGTGCCGGAGGAAAGTGGTTATTTCGAACAGCGCCTGCAGGTGATCAAGCTGGTCTTTGCCAGCTTGCAGGCCCACACATCCATACCCTACGACCTGCTGGTGTTTGATAACGGCAGCTGCCCGGCAGCCGTCGCTACGCTCAAATCGCTGCAGGAAGCTGGCGTGATCGATTATTTATTCCTGTCTCGCCAGAACATCGGCAAAATTGGCGCGCTGCGCTTGTTGTTCGAAGCTGCCCCAGGAGAAATCATCGCATACAACGACGACGACATCCTGTTCTACCCGGGCTGGCTGGAAGCACATCTTCAAATCCTGGAGAGCTTCCCAAAAGCCGGCATGGTCAGCGGTGTAGCGGTGAGAAACGCAGCCCGGCACGCCCGCGCCAGCCTGGATGCCCTGGCGAGCGATCCTCCTGCAGGGATCAGTGTATCTTACGAACGGCGCATCCCAGATGCCTGGGAGAGCGATTGGGCAGCCAGCACCGGGCGCGACCCGCAGACGCACCTGACAGCCACCAGGAATGACCTGGATATGGTCTTTAGCGCACAAAATAAGGAGGGCGAAGTGGTGTGCCAGGCGATCGCTGCGGCAAATCATTTCCAATTCGTCGCCCGGCGTGCGAGGCTGCTGCAAGCGCTTCCTGGGGAATGGTCAGGAAAGCTAATGGGCGCTATGATTGAGCTGGACGAAGCCATCGACCATCTGGGCTACTTACGCCTCTCGACCTGCGACAGGTTTGTTCGGCACATGGGAAACACGATCAGCACGGAAACCCTGGCAGAAGCCGTCAGATTGAAGCTGGTTGACAGCAGTGAAGCGGCTGGCTTACAGCAGGCGGCGCAGACCAGCCAGCCGGGAAAGCGCAGCAAGGCTGATCGCCATTGGCTGCTGCGCATCCCAGGCAGCCGGCGCGTGTTATCAAGAATTTACAACCGCCTGTTTGAGATCCTTTACCGCTGAGATTTCCCAAAAATTGCAAAGCATGGACACAATCATAGAAACCTTACGCCAGAGACCGGTCTTTATTTGCGGTCACCCCAAGGCAGGCACCAGCCTGCTGCGGGCTGTTTTTGATTCGCACCCCCAACTGATCGTTTACCCCGAAGAGACAATTTTCTTCCGCCGCTATCTGCCGCGCGCCAAAGACCTGGATCTGGAGTCACAACTGCACCTGGCAGAAGAGCACCTGATCCACATTTTCAAGTGGAATACCGCCAACCCCGACCCCAGCCAGGCAGGATATGCCGACCGGGATTACTCGGCGGTATCCTACGAAGCCGTGCGGCAGGCGATGCATTCCCTGGTAGGGCAAAAAACTCGAAGCCCAGGAGATATCCTGAGCGCCGCGGTGCTGGCTTACGGACAGGTCAGCGGTCAGCTAAACGATGACAGCCGGTGGTGGGTAGAGAAATCTCCCTATAACGAATATTTCGCAGACAAGATCTTCCAGTGGTGGCCTGAGGCGCGCTGTATCCATATCGTACGTGACCCGCGTGATAATTATGTTTCCTACCGGCGCAAACACCCGGATTGGTCTCCCGAGTTCTTTGCCGCTAACTGGAAACGCTCGACCCAGGCCGGGTTGCAGAACCGCCGGCTGTATGGTGACGAGCGTTATACAATCTTGCGCTATGAAGACCTGACCCGGGCGCCAGAAGAATATCTGAAAACCATGATCAATTTCCTGGAGATCACCTGGGATGCATCCTTATCTGCGCCTACACGCGCAGGTGAGCAGTGGCAGGGGAACTCAATGTTTGCCGACCAGTTTCAGAGCATCAGCGCGGCTCCGGTGGCGCGCTGGAAGGAAAAGCTGGCTCCACTTGATGCGGCTGTGATTGCCCTGGCAAATCGCCCGGAGATGGACAGCCTGGGGTATATGAAACCGCAAGACTGGTCTGATCCATACACCCCGTGGAGAAAAGCCCGTTTCCGCCTGTCAACCTGGCCGCTGCGCCGCCGG
>CAZTMX010000057.1:11896-15500 GCA_964614855.1 uncultured Anaerolineaceae bacterium
TGATCCGGGTTCACCCGCAGGTGCATTGTGACTACCAGGCGCATTTCTTCACCCGCCAACCGCTGCTGCGATCCCTGGTTGCTGGCGAAGATACCGGTGAATGGCTGCAGCGCAGCAGCAACCGCTGGAACCGCGGCAAAGACCTATCCCCGGTGGTGCTGCGCGCAGCCGCAGATTTCATCCTGGAGCGTGAAGCGCGCCGGGTTGGCAAAACCATCGTCGGCGACAAAAGCCCCAGCAGCCTGCTGGACGGCGAAGCGGTGCGATTGATGCACCAGGTCTACCCGGATGGGCGTTTGATCTACATCGTACGCGACGGGCGCGATGCTGCGCTCTCCCATCGTTTCCAGGGTTTTATCGATTTTCCCGAGCAACTCTCCAGGGAAGACCTGGAAATCCGCCAGGCTTTTGCCAGCAACCCGGAGCCCTATTTGTGTGGAGAAAAATCAATATTTAGCGAGAAAGCGCTCCGTCGTGCGGCTGCCGGCTGGGTGCGCAATGTCGAAGAGACCCACCGCCTGGGTCAGGAGCTTTACGGCGGCAATTATCTTTCCTTGCGATATGAGCAGCTGCTGGCAAATCCATGGGATGAAATGCGCCGTATCTGGCGCTTCCTGGGCGCTAGTGAAGCCACCATCGAGGTGGAAAATGCCCTGCGCGGGGAGATGCAGCGCAACCCGGATGCTGAATGGCAGCAGCAAAAGGCAGGCGATATTGCCAGGTCTTTACAAAAAGGCAAACAAGGCTCCTGGCGAGATCTATTTACCCGGCAGGATAAGCAGCTTTTCCACCAGATCGCCGGCGCAACCCTGGAAACCTGGGGCTATCCCCCCACAATCGCTACTGACTGAGGCCTGAGATTTATGAAAATATTAATTGCCGGCTTTGGTTCAATCGGCCGGCGCCATTTTAGAAACTTACAGGCGCTTGGGTTAAGGGATTTCGTCTTTTACCGCACCCACCGCAGCACGCTGGACGACGGCGAACTGGCAGGTTACCCGGTTGAGACCGATTTGAAGAATGCACTGGCGCACCATCCCGATGCGGTGATCGTCGCCAACCCCACAGCCTGCCACCTGGATGTAGCCATCCCAGCCGCCGAGTTGGGTTGCCATATTTTTATGGAAAAGCCAATCTCGCATAATATGCAACGCATTGACCAGCTCCAGGCTGCGGTGGTGCGCGGCGGCGGGCAGTTTCTGACCGGCTTCCAATTCCGCTTTCACCCCGGGTTGCAGTCAATCAGCCAGCTTTTGCGCCAAAAGGCGATCGGGCGGCTGGTATCCGCACACGCGCATTGGGGCGAGTACCTGCCCGGCTGGCACCCCTGGGAAGATTACCGCCAGGGGTACAGCGCCAGGGCGGACCTGGGCGGAGGGGTGGTGCTCACCCTGTGCCACCCGTTGGATACTCTGCGCTGGCTGCTGGGAGAAGTCGACCAGCTCTGGGCGCTGACCGGTAAACAAAGCAGCCTGGAGCTCTCCGTTGAAGACACCGCCCAGATCGGTTTAAGGTTTGCAAATGGTGTGCTGGGGAGCGTTTACCTGGATTACATCCAACGCCCGCCTGCCCATACATTGGAGTTGATCGGAGAAGACGGCATCATCCGCTGGGATAATGCCGTTGGCGATGTACAGGTTTTTCAGCAATCTACCTCCGGCTGGGAAACAATATCCTTGGCGCCCGGGTTTGAGCGCAATGACCTTTTTAAGCTGCAAATGGCGCATTTCCTCGATGTCGCTGCCGGGAAAAGCAAGCCCCTGTGTTCGCTGGATGACGGCATCCAGGCATTGCGGATTGTGGTGGCTGTTCATGACTCTCAGGCTACAGGGAAATTGATCCAATTATAGAAAAAATGCTATAATAGGCGTTTGTGTTTTTTCAGACCAGGATTTACGAGTGAAGACGGCATCCAGCCTGATCTATAAAACAACAAAATTCCGACGGGACCAGGTCGATAACGAACGAAACCTGTCATATTTTCAAGAGGAGCACATTTTATGCCTGCGAAACAAAAGAATACCAACCTGATCAGCCCCTTCGGCGGCGAATTGGTCAACCTGCTGGTGACGGGTGAAGAGCGCCAGGAACTATTGGCACGTTCCAACCGCCTGCCATCGGTGCAAATCTCGGCTCGCGCCCTGTGCGACCTGGAGCTTCTGGCTACAGGCGCCTTCTCACCGCTGGACCGTTTCATGGGAAAGAAAGATTACGAGCGCGTGCTGACAGAAATGCGCCTGACCAACGGTATGCTGTTCCCCATCCCGGTTGCTTTACCTGTGGAAGAGGATGCACTGCCCAGCCGGGGCGATCAGATCACCCTGAACGACGCCCGCAACAACACGATTGCCGTGATGGACCTGGAAGAGGTTTACCACTACGATCCACAACGTGAAGCAAGACTGGTTTTGGGTTCCACCGATCCCCGCCACCCGCTGATCTCAGAGATGGTACGCTGGGGAAAGGTGTATGTGAGCGGGGCTCTCAAGGTGGTCAATTTGCCCAGCTATCATGACTTTATTGACCTGCGCCGCACCCCTGCCGAAGTACGCACTTTGCTGGGAAAAATGGGCAATGAAAAAGTTGTCGCCTTCCAGACACGCAACCCTATGCACCGCATCCACGAAGAACTGACCAAGCGCGCCGCCGCCGAAATCAACGGCAGCCTGCTGATCCACCCGGTGGTGGGAATGACCAAACCAGGCGATGTAGACCATTACACCCGCGTGCGTGTCTATCGTGCACTGGTAGACAATTATTACAAAGACAACACGGTTCTCAGTCTGCTCCCCCTGGCCATGCGCATGGCAGGACCGCGCGAAGCGCTGTGGCATGCCATCATACGCAGAAATTACGGCGCTACCCACCTGATCGTTGGGCGCGATCACGCCGGTCCCGGCAAGGACAGCCAGGGCCGTCCCTTCTACGGCCCTTACGAAGCGCAGGAAATGGTCGCCCAGTACGCCGATGAAGTTGGCGTTGAGCCGGTGGAATTCAAAGAACTGGTTTACCTGGCGGATGAAGAACGCTATGAAGAAGCGCCCAAAGTCCCCGAAAATGCGCGCGTCTTCACCATCTCGGGCACCCAGGTGCGCGATGATTTCCTGGCAAAGGGAAAGATGCTGCCCGAATGGTTCACCCGCAGCGAAACCGCTGAAATCCTACAGCAAATGTACCCGCCGCGTCACAAACAAGGCTTTTGCATCTGGTTTACCGGTCTGAGTGGTTCCGGTAAATCCACTACGGCGGAAATCCTTACCTCCTTGCTCTTGGAGCATGGCCGCCAGATCACCATTTTGGACGGTGATGTCGTGCGTACGCATCTCTCCAAAGGGCTGGGGTTCTCACCTGAAGATCGTGACACTAACATCTTGCGCATTGGTTATGTCGCCAGCGAAATCACCCGCCACGGCGGAGCAGTGATCTGCGCTGCGATCAGCCCCTACCGCGCTACCCGCAACGAAGTTCGCAAAATGGTCGGTGAGAACTTTATCGAAATTTTTGTTGACACTCCCATCGAAGTGTGCGAACAGCGGGATGTCAAGGGTCTGTATGCCCGGGCGCGTCGCGGACAGATCACCGGTTTTACCGGTGTGGATGATCC
>CAZTMX010000058.1:0-15430 GCA_964614855.1 uncultured Anaerolineaceae bacterium
CCGCCCTCACCCACTTCCACACCGAGCGCCGTAGCGTACACCTGGGCGCGTTCCATCAGGTCATTCGGGTGACAGCTTTGGCAGGATGCCTTGACATCCGAAAGCGGCGGCACCATACCGCTGTGGGCGGCATCTATCTCCATGCTCTGGTTGTTGCCGGCGTGGCAAATATAGCAGAAATCGCCAAAGGCATGACCGGTGTGCCAGCCTGTGCCGTCAGCGTTGACCGGATCCTGGCCTTGAACTTCGTGGCAGTTCTTGCACGAAGAGGCTTGCGACCCGCATTGGGCGTTTGCCTGGTCTGCTGACCACAAAATCAGCACGCTTGCCAGGATCAGCGCACCCAGCACTATTGGGATGAGAAACGTTTTATTACGCAACTGCATGGCTCCTCCTTAAAAATCGGGTTAATAAATGGGATTATGCTTCGACTTCGACTTCCATTAAGCTAGCGCGATGGGCGATGCGATCGCGCAGCACATCTCGCAATAAATCCAAAGCCTGGATCAGGCGCGGGTCGCTCAGGCTGTACTCAACACTGGCGCCTTGGCGCGCTGCAAGCACCAGCCCGCGCTCGCGCATAATTTTGAGGTGGCGCGAGGCAGCTGGTTGGCTGATCCCCACAGCATTTGCCAGATCGCTGACATTGATACTGTGATCCGCGAGCAAGTATAGAATGAGAATGCGGCGCGGGTCAGCCAGCGCGGCGCACAAATCGGCGTGAAGCTGGTTGGCTTCTTCGGGAAGGATATTTCTGTCCATAGCTACCTTGATTTGCAAATATGCGCAATCCTTTATATATTGATATCATGATGATTAAACTACGAAACTACCGGGCTGCCAGTGAGATTTGTCACATGCGCTCGGGATGATTGTCATATGATGGTGACCATGCTATAATTCGCGTTCGATTTTCACGGAGGAATATCATGTATAAGACTCATACTTGTGGTGAATTACGCCTGGATCATGTGGGACAGGCGACAACCCTGGCTGGTTGGGTGAACCGCCGCCGCGATCACGGTGGGGTGACCTTTCTGGATTTGCGCGACCGCTTTGGCCTGGTGCAGGTAGTGGCGGATTCGGCTACCGCCCCCGAGGCGCACAAGGCGATGGAAGCCGTGCGCAACGAGTGGGTGGTGCAGGTACAGGGCGTGGTGCGGCCCAGGCCGGCTGGCGCTGAGAACCCCCACCTGGCTACCGGCGATATCGAAGTGGATGTGCAGCAGGTGACCATCCTCAACCCGGCCAAGACGCCGCCCTTTGCTATCAATAAAGAAGAAGAGATCGATGAAAACACGCGCCTGCGCTACCGTTACCTGGATCTGCGCCGCGAGCGTATGCGCCGCAACCTGGATCTGCGCCACCGCATGGTGCGTTTTATCCGCAATTTCTTGAGCGATAAGGGTTTTCTGGAAGTTGAAACCCCAATCCTGTTCAAAACCACCCCTGAAGGGGCGCGTGATTACCTGGTGCCCTCGCGCGTCCACGCCGGTGAGTTCTACGCCCTGCCGCAATCGCCGCAGCAGCTCAAGCAGATGTTGATGGTAGCCGGCGTTGAGCGTTATTTCCAGATTGCCCGCTGCTTCCGCGATGAAGACCAGCGCGGTGACCGCCAACCGGAATTTACCCAGCTTGATCTGGAGATGTCCTTTGTCGAGCGTGAAGATATCATGCGCCTGGCAGAAGAACTATTTACCAAGATGGTCGCCGAGGTGGTGCCGCACAAACACCTGCTGGCAAGCCCCTGGCCGCGCCTGACATACAAAGAAGCCATGGCCCGCTTTGGCAAGGATAACCCCGATTTGCGTTTCGGCTTGGAGCTGAAAGATATCACCGACCTGGCTGCCGGCAGCGGTTTCAAGGTTTTCGAAGCCACGGCGGCTGCCGGCGGGCATGTGCGCGGGTTGAACGCCAAGGGCTGCGGTGAATACACACGCAAGCAAATTGACGAGCTGACCGAGTATGTCAAGCAATTTGGCGCCAAAGGCCTGGCTTACCTGGCTGTGGGGGAGAACGGCGAATACCGGTCCACTTTTAGCAAATTCCTGCCGGAAGACGTACTGAAAGCGCTGTTGGAGCGCCTGGAAGCCCAACCCGGCGATCTGCTGCTCTTTGTGGCCGATAAACCTGCCGTGGTTTACGAATCCCTGGGCCGCCTGCGTGTGATGCTAGGCGAGCGCCTGGGGCTGGCAGACCCGGACACCCTGGCCTTCTGCTGGGTGGTCGATTTCCCCTTCGTCAACTGGAGCGAAGACGAAAAACGCTGGGACCCCAGCCACCACCTGTTTACTTCGCCAATGTTTGAAGATATCCCGCTGCTGGACAGCGACCCCGGCAAGGCGCGCGGCCAGCAGTATGACCTGGTGCTGAACAACTACGAAGTCGGCGGCGGATCGATCCGTATCCACAACCGCGGGCTTCAGGAAAAAGTCTTCTCGCTGATCGGCTTGCAGCCTGAAGTGGCGCAAGAGCGCTTCGGCCATATGCTGGAGGCGTTTGAGTTTGGCACGCCGCCGCACGGCGGGATTGCGCCGGGTATCGATCGCATCTGCATGCTGTTGTGTGATGAGCCCAATATCCGTGAGGTGATCGCTTTCCCGAAAAACCAGGCGGCGCGCGATGTAATGGGCGGCGCTCCTTCTCCAGTGGAGGCGAAACAGTTAGATGAGCTGCATATCCAGGTGGTGCTGCCGCCGCAAGATACGCCCAGCGTGGATTAGAAACGCCGGAATCACCTACTCACCGGGATTGAAGTGTGGTATAAAATAATTGCCCTGCTATGCTCGTGATGTCGCATCCCGGTTTTGAGCCAACAAGTTTTATAAGGGGCTCAATCTTACAGGTGTGACGCGATAGGCTCCGGCCAAGGCGGATCATCTGAGGCGGGCTCCAACCTGCGAAGGCAGGTTCAAAACTTAGCAGCACACGGCATGGTGGGGTACACTTTTTGCCTGGCAACAGGGGATACTCCAGACAAAACGCCTCCGGGCTAACCAGCTCGGAGGCGAAATTGTTTAAATCCTCTTGTTGGCGGTCGGGCGGGGAGCCTGGCAGGACACCGATATCAATGGATCGCTTTGAGGAATACGGTGTCGAGTTGCCTGAAACCGCTGCGTGGAACCGCTTCCTGGAACCAACCCCCCCTTAGAACAACACGCTGGCCAGTTCCTGGCGGTACCCCCGGGCGACATCAGACTCGCTGCCCAGGATTTCGAGCAAACCCAGCATTACCTGGCGCGCCTTGCCGTCCCTGTAGCGTTTATCCTCACGCAGGATATCCAACAACCCATCCATGGCTGCTTCCAGGTTGTTTCTTTTCACCAGCCGCATGGCCTGGTTGAAAGCTGCGTCCAGCGGGTCTTCAGAAGGAACGATCTGGCCGCGTTCAAAGGCTTCCAACGATTGCGCCAGCGGCAGCATGATTTCGGCGGATTTGAACTCGCGGCTGCCGGGAAAATCCGCCAGGATTTGCAGTCCTTCCCTGCCTTTGCCCTGCTGCAGCAGGCTCTTGGCCAGACCCAGCATGGCGGCGGTGTTTTGCGGCGTCATTTCCAACGCCTGGCGAAAGGTTTGCTCTGCCTGGGTCGAGCGCAGCAGTGCCAACTGGCTGTTGCCCTTTGCCACCAGCAAATCGCTTTCGGATGGAGCGATGGCGCGGATAAATTCGCGCAGGCGCGCTTCCGGCTGCACGCCCAGCAGCTCGGCGATCATCTGGCCATCACGAAAGGCTTTTAATATCGGGATGCTGCGCACCCCGTAACGAACGGCCAGGTTGGGGTTGTCGTCCACGTTTACCTTTGCCAGGCGGAATAAACCCTGTGCTTCTTGCGCAAGACCTTCCAACATCGGGCCGAGCACCTTACAAGGTTTGCACCATTCGGCCCAGAAATCCACGACGACCGGGACTTGCTGTGAATAAGCCAGCACCTGGTATTCGAAATCGGCTTCATTTACATCGATGATGTACTCGGATGGTGACATAGTTATTCTCCGCGTCTCTACCTTTTTCAGATTCTACCAGACTTGTGTAAGAATTTTATAAGCCTTAACTCAGAACAGAAAGCCTGGAAGCATCTCAGCAGCGTCTGGCATACAACTTGCAATTCACAAAGCAAATCTCTGTGAGGAATTTCTATGGAACCAACACCTGACACGACCGCACACTCACGCCTGGGTTTTCATTACGCCGCAGACAGCCTGCATTACCGGGAAAAGGATTTGCAAACCTGGCTGCCCGAGCTGCAAAAAATGGGCGCGGGGTGGCTCACCCTGCAAGCCCCTGCAGAAAGGGCGGTGCCGGAAGTTTTCCTCAGCGGTCTGCTGCAGGCGAACATCCGCCCCATCCTGCAATTTGAGCTCCCCGTTTCTTTGCTGCGCCCCGGCGATGGCTTGCGGTTGTTGTTCAACCATTATGCCAGGCTGGGCGTTGAGTATGTCGTGTTTTATGACCGTCCCAATATGCGCCGCTCTTGGGCAGCAGATTTGTGGACACAGTCAGATCTGGTCGAAAGGTTCCTGGACCAGTATCTGCCCCTGGCCGAATTGGCGGTGATAGAGGGGCTGACGCCCGTTTTCCCGCCGCTGGAACCGGGCGGGGATTATTGGGATTTGGCATTTATCAGCTCAGCGCTGGAAAGCCTGCAGCGGCGCGGCTGCCAGCACCTGCTGGAGAAACTAGTATTAGGAGTATACGCCAGGGCCGGCAACCGCCCATTGAATTGGGGCGCTGGCGGCTCGCAGCGCTGGCCGGGAGCACGGCCTTATATGCAGCAAGACGGGATACAGGACCACCGAGGTTTCCTGTCTTTTGAGTGGTACCTGGAGATTTGCCAGAAAGTATTGGGCTGCCGCCTGCCTGTGATCCTGTTTCAGGCCGGCAGCCAGCTTGGCGATTGTCAGGACAGCCAATTCGAAAAGGTGGATGCTGCGCAGCATGCTGCGCGCAACCTGGCGTTAATCCAATGGCTGCACCGCGAGCGGGCGATCTTTGGTTTGAACGCCAAACCGGCGGATGAAGTGCTGGCGTGCAATTTCTGGCTGCTGCAAGGAGAAAAAGGCCAACCGGAATATCGCCAGGCCTGGTTCCACTCGGACGGAAGAAACCTGCCCCTGGTCACCGAGCTGTACCGCTGGGCTGCCTCAAGGCGCGGTGAGCTGCTCAGCGTTGCTGAAGGGATGGACGAACCCAAACCTGTTGAAACACTCCCGCCGCCAGAAATAACTGCCGCACAAAGCGAACCGGCTGGCATGTCTGAGCCGCCAACCGCACCTGAGGGCATGTCTGAACCGCGAACCGCACCTGAAGGCATCTCTGAATCACCAATCGCTGTGCCTGTAATAGACGCCGACCCACTGCCGCCAGGTGAAGCCGCTACGGATGAATTCCTGCAAGCCCTGGATTTGATCTTTGAAGAAAAACCTGCTGCAGCAAGCGCCAGCCGCAGTATCGCCAATGGCAAAATCGCCAAGAGCAGCATTGCCCAGGGCAGCATTGCCAAGGGCAGCATCGCCCAGGGCATCATGAGCGCGCGGGAGACCACGCCCATCTCGCATTATGTGCTGCTGCCCTTGTACGCCTGGGGTGTAGCCGATTGGGATATGGAGCTGATCCTGCCGCTGATTGAAGATTCTCACCCCACCATCGGTTTTTCGCTGGCGGAGGCGCGCTTGGCGCAGCGGGTGACCATCGTCGGCGGAAACGAATCCATCTCTGAAAAAGCCATCGAATCTCTCCGCCAAGCCGGCTGTCTTGTCGAGCGACTTGCAGCAGATGGCACGCTTGTTGCAACATGATATTCACCTTTTAATAAAAATTAGCGCACCATCCATTTAGAAATGAGGCAGACCATGATCTCCAGCACCAATCCCTTATCACCAGCTTTCGACGACCTTTCGGCGGATATCGCCCAACCGGTTCTTAAAGTGATCGGTCTTGGCGGAGGCGGTTGTAATGCGGTAGAGCGGATGATGGAGTTGGGGTTGAAGGGGGTCCATTTTATTGCGGCCAACACCGACCGCCAGGCCCTGGCAACCAACCCGGCGGAGACCAAGATTTTGCTTGGTCCCAACATCACCCGCGGTCTTGGCGCGGGCGGCGACCCCGCCAAGGGCAAAGCCGCAGCAGAAGAGAGCCGGGAAGAATTGGCGGCAGCGCTGGCTGGCGCCGATATGGTCTTTCTTACCGCAGGCATGGGCGGTGGCACCGGAACAGGCTCCATCCCGGTGGTGGCTGAAGTATGCCGCTCGCTGGAGGCTGTGACCATCGCTATCGTCACCACGCCTTTCTCCTTTGAGATCGGACGCCGCCAGAAAAATGCCGCTTCGGGCCTGGCAAATTTGCGCGATTTCACCCATACGCTGATCTCCATCCCCAATGACCGCTTGCTGCATTTCGCTCCCCGTAACCTGCCCATGGAGGTGGCCTTCCGCCTGGCGGATGACGTGCTGCGCCAATCGGTGCAGGGCATCACCGAGCTGATTACCGAGCCGGGGTTGATCAATGTCGATTTCTCCCACATCCGGCGCCTGATTTTGCTGGGTGGAGGGGCGTTTATGTCCATCGGGCACGGGCAGGGCGAGAACAAAGCCAGCCAGGCGCTGGACCAGGCGCTGCGCCACCCGCTGTTGGAGAACGTCTCGGCGGAAAACGCTGCCGGCGTCATCGCCAATTTCACCGGCGGTGAAGATCTTTCGCTGATGGAAGTGCAGGAAGCGCTGGAAACCTTGCAGCGAGAAACCGGACCACAGACCGAGATCGTTATGGGTGTGACCCACAACCCGAGCATGGTCGACCGGGTGCAGGTGATCTTGCTCATCACCGGTCTGGGCGGCCCCACCCTGGAAGACGCCTTCTCGCAGGTGCAGCAAACAGCCGTCCAGAGCAGGCGTACGCAGATGGTGGATGTCGCCCCGGTTTTGCGTGCAGACGCTGAACCCAAGGCAGCCAGGCAGGACCCGCAGCCGGTGAAATACACCTCCTCGCCGGCTGGTTATGACTTGCCCGCCTTTTTACGGCGTCGAAATTTTTAAGAGAACGGTTCACAAAAAAGGGTTTTTATGAACGCGGATGTCATCCACACCATCAACCAGGAAATCTACCGCCGTTTCCCCGAAGTAAAGGGGAAAAAACCGCGCGTACAACCCCAATCGATTGCCAGCACACGCCAGATTGCCAAGGCAAAGACATACCTGTTAATCTACCAGGGGCAGGTTGTCACTGCTGACCGCAAAACCATGCCCCGCATGGTGCGGGTGGTGGCAGATGAACAGGGGAAAATCCTGAAAATTTCCACCTCACGCTAAAGCGAAATATTAAAGACAGGCTGAAGATGAACCTGAACGCGATCGGGCGACGCATAGAAATTACTTTCTGGAAAATCACGGTGAAGCTGATGGAAGAACCCAAGAAGCTGCTGGTTCTGCTGCTTTGCCTGGCGCTGGTTTTGAGCCTGGGTTTTGGCTGGTTGATTACCTCCATTATTCAGACTGCCAACCTGAACAGAGAAATCAACCGCACACAGGCGGCGCCGGTCTATATCGGCGCACAACCAGCATCAAGACCGCAGCGGGAGACCAGCGAGCCGGTCAGCCAGCGCAAAATCTTGGTTATCTTAGTCGACCAGATGGAGAATGCCGAACCTCAGCTAGCCAGTATCTGGTTCACCACCTATGTCCAGGCGCGCAACCTGGCCTCCTTAATCCCGCTCTACCCGGCTTCACTTTCGGGTGGCGCCGCCGATGACCACCAGCTGGCAAAAGCCTTCCGCCTTTCGGCTGCTGGAGAGCCCGAACGTTCTTTTTTGGAGCTCATGCGGGCAAAAGACCTGGCCTGGGATAATTTCATCTTGTTAGATCAAACCGCCCTGGCGGAGCTGTTGGAACTCTCGGGCCGAATACAGCCTGGAGCAGGAAAAGTGGATGCTGTGCAGATCCTGGCGCAAATTCCGCAATCCACCCGTGAGCCGCAGGCGGCTTTGGTTGCACATGCCCAACTGGCGCAGAACCTGTGCCTGGGCTCGGCTGAGCTGGTGCAGGCGGTGGAAGTGCAGGAACTGTTAGAGCGCCTGTCATCTCACCTGCGCACAGATCTTCCCGAAAAATACCTGGCTGAGGAGTGGCAAACCCTGCGCCTGGCTCGTAGTGATATCTCGTGTGAATTTCCGACTTTGACGGAATCATTTTCAAAGCCTTAATCCCGGAAACAAAAAAGGAGGCTGCGTTGTCTTCATTGAACCCTTACACAATTGTCTTGCTTGTTATCGCCGCTTTATTTGTCATCGGCCTGGTGACCTTTATCGCGGGGGTGCTGGTGCTTACCCTGCGCTCTGCCAGCGGTGATATCAAGAACCTGGCATCTCAGACGGCCCGCCTGGCGCAAAAAGGCCTGGTGGATGAAATGTCTGGGCTGGTGGGCAACGCCACTACCCTGGTGGATGCGATGACCCAATTGGTGCGCACCACGCGCGGCATCGGCATCTTCCTTTCAATCCTGGGAATGGTCCTGATGGGCTTTGCCTGCTACCTGGCCTTGCAAGTTTATATGAGCAACCTATGAAACGCGAAAACTTTTCCCTCCAACTAAGAAAAAAGGTCCCGGCGCCAGCATCTGCCTGGCTGCTGCTGGCTTTAAGACAGGATGCGCTGTTGTGGAGCAGCCTGAATACCTCCCCCCTGGGTGAGCTGGCGTTGGAAAAAATGCCCGCCAAAAGCGAACCCTGGACGCCAGCTGCGCTGTCGCTGCTGTCCAAATTGGAACCGGCAGTGGTGGACGGCTTGCGCAGCCAGCCGCTGCAGCCGTTCCCCGCAGAGCTGCAGCCTTGGGTGGAGAAAGCACGCCGTGAGTGGGATGAAAAACCCCAGGAAGTCTTGAGCCTTGAACGGGTTGGCGCGGTGGCGCTTTCGCTGCGCCAGGGCTTTCTGGAAAACGCTAGCTGGCAAAACCTGGGCTGGCAGTTGAGCCGCAGCCCCAAAAATGAAAAAATCATCCTGGCTTGCTTGCTCGGGGTGATTGCTGACCCCGTGGCGCTGCTGCACGATCTGGCCCTCTCTGGCGATCTGGATAACAGGCTGAACCTGGCGCTGCACGGGTTGCTGTGCCAGCCGCTGGCTCCCTTCCGCCAGCAGGAGGTCCTGAAGCAGTGGGCAGCCTCCCTGCCCTGGGGCGCGGGTGTGGCCCTGGTTGACCGCCTGGCGCAATTGCGTCCCTGGATGGGGCGCGAGCTGGCGCAAACCTTGCTGGCAGCGCGCAGCAGAGGAGACAACCCGCTCTTTGCAGACCCGCTGGCAGGCCAATTTGATCAATTGACCTTTTCCTTGCAGCAGGTAAGACTGCTGCAGCAGGCAGGCCAACCCGTCAAGGCGACGGGGCTGCTGGTGGAAGCTTTGAAAAACGCCCGCCAGCTGCAGGGGCATATCTCCGCCCGCCTGGCACAGGCAGTGGCGCAAGCCAAAGCCGCCGGTGAAGCAGAAAAACAGGAGACCGACCTGGAAGCCTGGAGACAGGCAGTGCGCCTGGCGCCGGGCGAGACATCCTATTCCATCGGGCTGGCGCAGGCGCTGGTGAACCAGGGCCGGCTGGCGGATGCCCAGCTGCACCTGGGCGTGCAGCAGGCGCGCGAGCGCACCCCTGCCAAGGCAGAGCTGCTGCTGGTTTCTTCGCAGGTAGCGCACGGGCTGGGCGATAAACAGGCCGCGGCGCGCTTTGCCCGCCAGGCGCTGGAACAACTGGAAAACGGTGGGATGCTGGATGCCTCCGGCGCGAAATCATTATTTGAATACTTAAATAAAGCCGAACAACCCGACCTGGCGGTGCGTACCCTGCAGGCCGCGGTGCAAAAACACCCGGTGGATGCCGGTCTCAGCGAAGCGCTGGCTCGACAGCTTGTCGCCAGCGGCAGACCCTCACTGGCAGCTGAGCATGCATGCACCGCCGCGGCGGTCCACACGGTTTGCGCACCCGAACCAGAAAAATTCGTCCTACCCAAGACCCTGCGTTTGCTGCTGGTGGATTGCCAGGAAGGATTGGGTGCATGGCAAGATGCGCTCAACGCGCGCATCGAATTACTCGATAACACCCAGACGCCGAAACCCGCAGAGCTACACGCCATCGCCCGCGGTGCATTGAACGCCGGCTATATCGACCAATCTATGGCCTACAGCCGCCGGGCGCTGGAGATCAACCCTGAAGACGACATTGCGCTGGGCTGGCTGGGCAAAGCCCAAACCCAGGGCGCCGAATATATCTCCGCCATCGATACCCTGCGCAAAGCGGTGCGCATCGCCCCGCAGCGAGCAGCCCTGTGGCTGAGCTTGGCGGAAGCCTGCAAACTGGCTGGCATGGAAGCCCAACGGCTGGAGATTTTGCGCTCTGCCGTCCAGGCGCTGCCCGAGGAAGCCGAGATCTACCTGGCGCTGGGAGAGGTCTATCTCTCGCGCGGGGCGCCCACACAGGCGCTCACCTATCTGCGCCAGGCTGCCAACCTGGCGGATACCCCGCTGATCGGCCTGCGGTTGGGACAGACGCTGTACCAGCTCGGACACCAGGACGAAGCCCGCCTGGTGCTGGAAGAAGCCTACCGCAGCCAGCAGGAAGCCAACCAGCAGGGGTACGAAGCCGCCCAGGATGAAGCGCTCGAAATCGAGCTCAAGCACGCCTTTGGACGCTGCCTGCTCGCCAGCAATGAGCGCGCACGTGCTGTCGAATTGCTGGAAAGCGTAGCGGAAGCCCAACCGGAGCAGCCCGCGCCGCAGCTTGACCTGAGCAAGGCGCTGCTCAAGGGGCAGCCCACCCAGGTGCAGGCAAAGCGCGCCGTCGCCCTGCTGCAGAAATCGATCCACCTGATCTTGCAAGACGAAGCACCTACCCAGCCCAAGGTCATCCCCGAAGACATGGCGGTGATGCGGGCAGAAGCGGTGGGTCTGCTGGCGGAAGCTTATGCTGCTTCTGGCGACTTCAAACATTCGCAAGATACCTATCTGCAGGCGATGGATGCGCCGGCGCTGCAGAAACCCGGCTGGCGGGCACGCCTGGCGATGGGTTTCAGCAAGGTGGCGCTCAAGCTCGACCAGCCCGAGACGGCTGTGACTGTCTTGAAAGACACCCTGCAGAAAGAACCGCAAAACATCCCGCTGCAGCGCGCCCTGGCCGAGGCTTACCTGGCCAACGGGCTGGCGCAGGATGCTTACGACACCGCCAGCGGTGTGCTGGCAGCTAACCCGGTGGACCTGGATGTGCTTTCCTGGTTTGTCACCCTGGGTGAGCGGCTGCGCAAACAGCCCGGAGCGCTGCAAACTTTGGTGCAGCTGGATATGGTGCGGGCGCTGCAGAGCGCCACGCAGCTGGCGCCGGATCGCGGCGATTTCCTGGTCCAGCTCGGCAAATTGCTGCTGGAACGCGGCGACCGCCAACCTGCCCAGGAGGTCTTCCGCCGGTTGTCTGCCCTGGAGACGGATGACCGCCGGGTGGATGCCATGGACCTGTTCCAGGTAGCCAAAAATCTGCGTGAATGGGGTGACCCGGACCTTTCTGTTGCCCTGCTGCAAATGGCGATTGAAAAGACAGGCGCACCAGACAACAAAGAAAGAATCCAGAGCGCCGTTCCCCTGGTGGAGATGTATCGCGAGCTCTCCGTATCCCACCAGAAAGCCGGGAACGTGGACTCTGCCCTGCAGGCGGTGGACCGGGCGATTTCAATTGAGCCGCGCCAGACCCGCCTGCATCTGCAAAAAGCGGATATCTACCGCAACCTGCGCAAACCCGAAGCCATGCTGGACAGCCTCAAACCAGCGCTCGAGCTCTCTCCGGATGGTGCGGATGTGCACCAGCGGGTGGCGCAGGCGCTGTATATCTCGGGCGACCTGCCTGGAGCGCTGAAACACGCCGAACAGGTGCTTTCCAGCCGTGAGATCAAGAAGGAGCCGCGCCTGGATCAATCTACCCATTTCCTGGCGGCGGAAATTTCCTATGCCATGCTCAAACCCCGCCAGGCGCTGGCATATCTGCCGGATGCGCTGCCCGAAGACGGCGAATTGGATGATTTGATGAGCCAGGCCAGCCTGCAGGCGGAGATCGCCCTGGATAACGGCGAGCGTGACCTGGCAGAAACCGCTGTTCGCTTGATGCGCAAGACAGACCCGGATGACCCGCGCGGGCTGGCGGCTGGGGCGCGCCTGGCCTTTATGGACGGCGATTTGCAGACCTCAAAGACACTGCTGCAGGCAGCTAACAACTCCATGGGGAAAATCTCCCGCAACAAGAAGATTACCACCGACCGCCGCTTCCCTGCGGATCGCGAGCGCTCTTGCTGTCGCGGTTCTTCCTGCCTGCGTGACTGGAAAAAAGCCTATGAATGGGCGTGCAAGGGCGCCGATTGCGCCCCAGAAGAGCCCGTCTCGCACTTCTTGAAGGTCGAAGTGATCATTAAGCGCGCCGAAGAACAGGCGCTGTGCCAGGACCTGCAGGTGACCGCACACGCCCCCGGCGCTGATGCCCTGGGCGATGAGGCTTTCAAAGAATTTGAAGCAGCACTGCAAGATGTTGAGCGCACCACCCGCCAGTTTGCAACCCCCGGCAGCAACGAAACCTCGCAGGCGCTGAACCTGTGGCGAACCCGCGGCCTGGCCGTTTTCAAACCCGAATGGCAGAATGCCGCCAGCCTGGAAGAACAGGTGCTCAGCTTCCCGCCCTCAACGGACGATGTGAGCGCTATGCTGATGGCCTACCGGCGCTGCAACCAGCCGGCAAAGGCCGTCAAGGCAGCCAAAACCGAGTTCATTATCAATTACGGCGGCAAGGAAGTCAGTGAAAGCCCCTTGGTGCTGTCGCAGTTGGCGCTGGCGTACGCCCGTTTCGATATCAACCAGGCGTTGGAAAATGCCGACAAGGCTTTGAACAAAATTGACGGTCCGCAAATCAGCGAATTCAAATACTGGCCCGAGCTGCCCATGCTGTATACCCTGCAGGCCAGCCTGGCGCTGCAGGCCGGTTTGGTTGACATGGCCAGCCAGGCCATCCAAAAGGCGCTGGCAGCCTGGCCCGAAGAACCGCGCTGGCACGCCCTGGCGGCACAGATTTACCAGGGTAGGGATGTACAAAAAGGGCTGCCCGATCTGGGCAAAGCCCGCACCCACCTGGAGCTGGCTACCCGCCTGGAACCCGCTAATGCCGCTCACTTCCTCGCCCTGGGTAAGGTATACCAGGACCTGGGAGACCTGGCAAGAGCCGCCCAAGTGCTGGAGCACGCCAGCAAGCTGGCGCCAAAGGCATCCAAGCCCTGGATGGAGCTGGCAAGAATCCAGCTGGTTTCCGGTGAGCTGGAGCAGGCGGCGCTGAGTGCCGAGCGCGCCCTGCAAATTGCCCCCGACCTACCGCAGGCGTTGGTGCTGCGGGGTGAGATCGCCCTGCAGGCCAAGAACCCCAAGGCAGCCCTCAACCGCGCTGAGAGCGCCCTGCAGAACCAGCCCGACCAGGTGGATGCGCTCAAGCTGATGGCGAATTCACTGGAAGCCCTGGGTCGCTCCAAAGAAGCCCTGGCTTTGCTGGAAAAAGCATTGACGCGGGTGAAGGACCCCATGCCCATGCACTATGAACGCCTGCAGCTGCTGCGGCGCTCCAAGGGTATGGACCAGGCGCTGCCCGAGCTGCAAAAACTAGCGGATGGAAACCAGCGCCGCCCAGAGCTGCTGGCATTGCTGGCGGACTGGCAAGCCCAGGCTGGTCAGGGTGACGCCGCGGCGCAATCCGCTCGCAGCGCCCTGCAAAACGACCAGGGCCAGCTGAGTGAGAGTGAGAAAGCCGCCCTGCATTACCAGATTGGCCTGCAGGCGCACAAAACCGGGCAATTGGACCAGGCGATCCATGCCTTCAGCCAGGCGATCCTGCTGGAGCCGGAAAAGCTGCAAAATTATCTGGAGCTGGCCAGGACGCAGCAAGACCGCCGCGAGCACGCCCAGGCGATCAAGACCCTGGAAAAGGCCATGGAAATCGCCCCTGAAAGTTACCAGCCGTATTACCTGGCGGGGACGGTGTACAAGGACAACAAGGAATACGCTGCGGCGGAGAGGATGCTGCGCAAAGCCGCCAAGATTGCCCCGCGCGAAGTGAGCATTCACCGTATGCTGGGCGCCGTGGTGGCGCTCAACCTGGTCCACAACCGCTAAAGGACAGTACGAGGGACGCACATCATGACATTCACAGCGATGGAAGGACGTTCTGACCCACGCCCCCTGGCTCGCTACAGCTACCTGAGCGTGGTGCGCGCCGGGCTGGCGGCGCACAAATACGCCTATGCACGTGAAACCGTGCTCACCTGGTTGGCGCACTACCCGGGCGATCTGTACGCCGGGTTGTGCTATGCCGAAGCGCTGGTGGGGGAAGGACGTTTGGCCCAGGCGCTGCAGGTGCTGCAGGGTCTGTGTATGGCGGACCCGGAATTTTCCGAAGCCGCTGACCTGCTTTTCAAAATTCAAATCGAGGCTGCAGCACAGGCGCGGGGGGGTGAAAGGCCCAACGAGCGCCGCAAGGTCTTTGCCCCGGGGCTTGCGCTGGCCAATTACCAGGCTGCCCTGACCGGCGAGGCGCCAGCAGGCAGCGAGCCTGCCCCCTGGGCGCTCAAGCTGTACCAGGCCAGGCAGGCGCTGGATGCCGGACGCCTGGAGCAGGCGCAGGGATTTATCCGCGAAGCGCTCAGCCTGCAAGCCGCCCACCCCTTGGCGGCTGTGACGCACCTACGCTACCTGCTGGCAAACCATAAAGTCACCCCGGAAACCCGCCTGAAGATCGCCGAGCGCTACCTGGGCGCCTGGCCGGACTGCCTGGCGTGCAGCCTGGTGTATGCGGACTGCCTGATGGACCTGGGCGAGGACGGCAAGGGGGTAACCTTGCTGCACCAGGCTGTCGGGCGGGATGTAGCGGGGCAGGTGGTGCGCCGCCTGTGGGGCGAGAACCACCCTTACCTGCCGCTGTGGCCTGAAAAGATGGAACTGGCGCTGCAAAGCGCGGCGCCTGCAGAAGTATTGAAACTGCTGGGCTGGAACCAGCTGCCCGAAAAGGCAAGCCAACCCGCGCCGCGCCTGGATACAGATGCCCCGCTAGCTGAAAGCCTGGATGAAGATGAAGAGTTCGAGCGCATGTGGGAGCAGCCGGCAGCACTGGCGCAGGATGTCGCTGAGCTGGGGCAAACCGCGCCACCGGCGCATGAAAATACGGAGTTGGCGCAAGCTGGACCATCCACACAAGACGGCGCCGAGCAACTGAAAAGCGCCCAGCCTGGGCAAGACGGCGCAGAACTCGGACAAGCCTCGCAACCTGCGGCGCAACAGTCTGCGTTCCTCGCGATAGACAAATCCACCCTGCCGCAAGACGCGCAGACCGCAGCAGGCCTCACCCAGGCTGCCGTGGTGGCGGACCTGGAGCAGATGCTGCGCGAGC
>CAZTMX010000059.1:0-15305 GCA_964614855.1 uncultured Anaerolineaceae bacterium
GGGGGAGACCACCAGTAAGATGCCCCACAAAAACAGCAGGCTTTGTCCCAACCATTGGCGGCGCTTGTCCTTTGCCTTCACGAGGAGAAATGTCACCAGGCTGAGTGGAAAGAAGAAGATAAAAGTCTCCGCCCGCAGCAAAATACTGGCGCCCAGGACGCCGCCGGCGAACAGGGCAGCCAGCTGGGTGCGGTTCAGGTTTTTCAGCCAGTACAAGACTGCCAGGACAAACCCGGTGACCAACACGGTGGTAGGGATATCCACCATCAATAACTTGACATGCGAGGCGGTAATATTTCCGGAAATGGCGATGGAATTTGCCTCGCGCAAGATCAGCAAGACGCCGGCGATCAGACCGGAAAAGCGGTTATGGATGGCGCGCGTCACCAGGTAACCCAGGACGGGATACACAGCCAGGAACAAAATCTGCAAAAAAGCCACCTGGTCGTATTCCTGTCCCCCGAGCAGATGCAGCAAGGTCAGAAAAGCCGCATGCAAGGGCCGGCGGATGAAAGGAGAATCAAAGAAGATAAACCCTTCGCCCACCAATGCGGTTTGTGCAGATGTGTCGTAGTAAAGTGCATCCGAGTTTGGGTAAGGCTCGAAGTTGGGTGGGCGCTCTTGCGTCACAAACCAGTTTGGCGCAATGGGGATGCTCTGCCAGAGCAGGACAGCTGCCCCCCAAAGCAACACCCCAAGAATTAGATCCAACCACCCCGGTTTTAATCGTCGAGCAACATATCTTGTTTGCTGGGGGTGCTCAATCGCGGCGAGGATAAGAAACAACAACAACCCACAACCCCAGGCGAGCAGAACCTGGTACTCTAAAAGCGGGACGCCCTGGCTGTTCCAGCCTCGCACCTGGGATTCCAGGGGCAGGATGGTCCTGACAACCCATGTCCAGGCGAGCAAGATGAACGAAAAAACCAGCAGTGAAAGGAGGAAGAATTTTTGCTTAAAAAACGATTGCAGCTTATTGGGCTGCGGAATGACAAGGAATAGTATCGTCTGGCTGGCCAAACCGGTGATCCAGATCACAAGCGGTAGCAGCCGTTCCAGCAGGTTTTGCGTAAAGGGTTCGCTGATCTCCGGTGTGGCTGTGATCAAGTAAGCCCCTGCCAGCAGTACCCCGGCATTGGTGATCAGCAGCATAAGGTATTTGCCGGGTTGCTGCAAAGCAGCCAGAAAGGCATCCGCCCAGGATGTGTATTTTTTTCGTTTTGTGATGTGGAATATTGCCAGTATAAGAAAGAGAATAGTGGGGAGCAGGATGACGGCTGTCGCAATTAAGCGCAAGGCAGAAATTCCTTGATTAGAGCCAGCCTCGGCTGCGGAAGGGGTGTAGAGCATCATAACGATCGCCAGCAAGCCCTGTGCAGCGGCAGCCAGCCAATAAGCCAGCAGGCTGCCCGGTGTGTGTCTTGCTTGAACTTTGCGTGCGCTTCCGGCTTGCATCGGGTTACTCACTGATTGGCAGGTTGCTGGGCTCGGGTTGCAGGTGTGCGGCGGCGGTAATAAGCCCAAATGCCACCCACATATTGGGGATGGCAAAGGAATCGAAAGAAAAGACAATGATAGAGAAAACTGCCATGGTCAAAATGCCGCCGATGCCGTAAAAGAGATGGTCTTTTGCCAGCCTGAAAAAAATCAGAAAGACACACCCCCAGATCGCCAGGATGAAAGCCACAAACGCCGCAACCCCAAAGATGCCGGTTTCTGCAAGCAGCCGTGCAATCATATTCTTGGGTGTGATCAGGCGGTCGCGGTCTTCAGCTGGGGTGATCTGGCGTACAATTTCGGGCAGGCGGTAAAACTCGTCTGGTAAAGCATCCTTGAAGTGAAATGCGTAATTGCCCAGGCCAACCCCAAACAAGGGTTGGTCTTCGAACATGAAGAAGGCTGTCTCAAGATAAACAAACCTTTGTTGAAAGGCTATATACTCCAGGTAGGTGCGATTGCGAGATTTTGCCTCGGTAAAGTAGCGCCACAGGCGGGAAAAATAGGGGTTTTGCGCGCCTACCACGACAAATATGGTGATGATGGTGGCGACGAGCAAGGTAGTCTCCAGCAAGATGCGTCTGCGCGCCTGGGGCTGCATCTTCTCTGACGGGTTTCTGGTTTTATGCGCCAAAGAGCGGGCGAATAAAAAGCTGATGATCACCAAACCCAGCAGGATAAAAAGACCGGTGCGAGAGAATGTGAAAACCAGCACCCCCATGGCCCATATTGCCAAAACCAGTTCTACTGTAATCCACTTATAGCGCCAGGCAAAGACGCTTTTTTTGGTGATGATCGATGCGAAAAGCCAGGGCAGCAAAAGAAAACAAATCTGTTCCGCAAACCATTTTGGCTCGTAGGTGAGGCCAGAAATGCGCGTGGCAAACAGCTTGCGAGTGGAAATGTATCCCTGTATCTCATTCAACAGCAAAAAATACCTTTTTGAAAAGTGCAGGATATAAAGCGCCTGGGCAGATCCCCAGAGCAGCGCCAGGGAAAAACCAGCGTACAACCAGCGCAGCGAAAATTCCAGATCCCGCCAGTTCTCAATTAACAAGAATACTGTCAGGTAAAATGCGACCCCCAACCCCAGGGTGATCAGGTTGCGTAAAACGCGGGAAAGCAGGCTGATACCATACAGACCTTCTGCTTCAGATGAAAAAGCGATCACCGAACTGATTAATGAGAAAACGATAAATGCCAGCAGCGGCAGGATAGTTTTTGGCAAGGGGCGTTTGAAAAAACGCGGCAAGGTCACCAGCAGCAGCAAAACCAGCAATGGGTACATTGCCAGCGGTCGCACCAGGGTTTTCCCACCCAGCCCGGCAGGAAAATAAGGGAAGCTGGTGACGGGCAGGGTGAAAAAGAGCGCAGCCCAAAGTGCCCTGGTGATTTTCCTGAGTGTGGATTGTAGACCCGGGCTGATCACTGGCGCGGCCTTTTCCGGTTGATACGGACCAACTGCTGAATGCTCCAGCCCAGCAGCCCGCAGGTACCGCCGATCAGGATTAATAAACCCGGAAAGCGCACGGCTTCGGCGGGGAGCTCGTCCACCCCTTCAAGCGTCAAGGCGGGAGAGAGGCTCAAGCTTGTGTTCAATGTTTCTGTGTATTTCTGGGTCAGTTCTGGGCGCTCAGCCTGCAGGGATGCTATCTGCTGGGTCAACTGCGGACCTTCTTCATCGATCAAGGCAATGATCTGCGCAACCCATTGAATGGATGTGCTGCGCGGTTCATTTTCAGTTGGTTGGCTGTCTAGCAGCGCGTTCCAGCCAGCCGAATAGGCTGCCGGGTGGATAGCCAGGGCATTCAAGCGCCAGCGTTCTGCCTGTGTCAGCGGCTGGTCCTGAGGCAGCATTTGCGCCTGCTCCATCCAGGTCGTCAAAGCACTCCTGGCTTCGGTGAGCAGTTCCATACGCATCTCGGCAGCCAGGATGGCGTCTGCATTGGCTTGCAACTCCTGGTCGACCAGAAAGGTGTCGCGCGCCGCCAGGATTGCACGATCCACATGGGATATGGCGCTCTCACGCCACACCCGCGCGGCTTGCTCGGCGCGCAGAGGCTGGCGGTGGTATGCAGCCAGGCTCCAGACGCCTGCGGAACGCCAATCTGCATCCAGCATCTTCGTTACATCTTCGTTTGAATAATCTTGCCAGTAAGGATCAAGTGCTTTGAGACCAGACAATGTCTCATCAATAATCGGCTCCAGGAAAATTGCTGTCTCCAGTTGCGACATCTGCCAGTTCTTATAATCATCAATATTTGAGTATTTCGGCCGCGCCAGCGCCAGGAAATTTGCATCTGAAAACGAGCGGTAGGGGTTCAGACCAACATAAACTTGCTGGATCGCTTTATATTCCGCCGGAACCAGGTACGATAAACCCCAACCAAATAAACTGCCCAAGACCATGCAGGCCAATATTAGCGGCCATTGATGCAGGGCGCGATAGATATCCTCCGCAAAAGACCAATATTTTTCACTCATATCCTGGTTTGCCTGGTAATTTGACAAGTTTGTATCCTTTAAGCTGCCTAGCTCGCCTGGCGGTTGGACTGCAGCTGCCTGGCTGGCGCACCTTGTTGGTGCACCCGGACGGCTGCAGTGATCAGACCGAAAACCACCCACATATTGGGGATGACGAAGGAATCAAAAGTCATCGCCGACAGGGCAAAGGCAGATAATCCGCTGAGACTGAGTGTACCCCAAAAGCGCCATTCTTGCCCGGGAGCCAGCCACAAGAAGAGTGCGCAGCCGGACACAGATACGATGAACCCCAAAAAGGCGATACTGCCAATGATCCCGGTCTCGGATAAAAGGCGCAGGTAGAAATTCTTCGATGTCACCAGGCGATCGCGGCCTTTTTCCGGCGTCACCATGCGCAGCACCTCCGGGATCGCCGCAATGGAGCGGTAAGGCAGCATCTCTTCAAAGTAGAAAGCGTAATTTCCCAACCCAATCCCCAGGATTGGGTTGGCCAGATAGGCATTGAAAGCTGCCTGGCTGTAGGCAACCCGTGCATCAAAACCCAGGTAACTCAAATAGCCGCTTACACTGGCATTGTCCTGCTGCCAATATTGCCAGACTCTGGAAAAAAAGGTGTTACGCGCGCCGATCATATAGATCGGTAAGATCGCCAGGAAAAGCACAACCACCAGGCGGACCGGTGTGCGCTTGATCGGCATGGATGCAAAAGTTGCGATGCCCTGAGAAGGGTCGAGGAGATTTTTATTGTTTCTGAGCGATTGCGGGCGAAACACCAGTACACTGACTGCCAGGAGCAGCACCAGGTTCATCACACCTGATCTTGAATAGGTAAATGGCAGTAAAACGATAGACCAGATCAGCAGCCCCCACTCAACGGTGAACCAACGCCAGCGTTTCGCAAAAACGGTGTAACCTGTTAAAACCGACGCCAGTACCCCCGGCAAAAGCAGGACAATGATTTGTTCGGCAAACCAGTGCGGCTCATAGGTCAATCCCGAAATGCGCTCGGGCAGCAGCCGCCGATAAGAGATGAATTCCTGGATGCGGGATAAAAAGTTGAACCAGCGGGGATCAAAACGCAGGACATAGATCGCCTGCAGCGACCCCCAGAAAAGAGCCAGTGCCCCGCCGGTGTAGATCCAGCGTAACGAAAAGCGTAAATCGCCCACGCTTTCGGGCAGCAAAGCAATCGCCAGGTAGATGGCAACGCCCACGATTAAGGTGGATAGACCGCGCATCACGCGGGCGGTCACAGATATCCCCAGGGCGGGTTCGATGCCGCGCAGCAGGGAAAGCAGCGAGCTGGCGATCCCCACCAGCACAAACGGCAGCAGTGCCAGTAATGTGCCTGGAAGCGGCCTGGTAAAAATCCGCGGGAGGATCACCAGGATCACCAGCACGATTAACGGGTACAGTGACAGGGGTCGGACCAGGGCCTCACCGCCAAATGCAGGCGGAAAGAAGGGGAAGCTGGATATCGGCAGGGTTACCAGAAAGAAAGCCCACAGGGAGCGAACCAGAATGCGCCAGGCAGGCGTCAGGGGGAGGTTCTTCACTTGCTTACCTTTTTATTGATGCGGACAAATGAAAGCAGCAGCCACAAGATAAATCCGAGGCCAGCACCCACCAGCACCGAAACCCCAGTAGGGCGCACCCTGGTGATCAGCGGTTTTTCATCTGTGATTCGGTCGACTTTCAAGTTTGGCGAGAACCCCATGCTTTGTGTTGAAGCCAGGGCATACTCGGCTGCCAGGTCTGCACTTTTTGTGTTGATCTGCAGGATTTGTTCATCGAGGGCTCTCATCTCCAGTTCCATGACAACCAGAGCCTTATCCAGTCCCGGCTGGTAGGCTGCTGCAGGGGCAGGCTCGATGGGGAAAGTATTTAATATCTCTATATATTCGGGGCTGCTGACCACCTTAGAGACTGGCAGCCAGACCTGCCAGCGCTCCAATTCGTTCAACACCTGTTCGGGCGGAAGGTTATTTAAAAATGCCTGGGCAGCCATTAGCTCCTGATACAGGGTCCCTTTTTTCGCTGATTCCTCCAAGAGACTGGCTTGTTTTGCAGCAAGCTCGTCCATTTGAAGATCCAGGGCCATCACCTGCTGGGCCTGTGAAACGGCATAGTTGATCAATGGGACTGCTGTTTCCTCCCAGAGCGTCACCATTTGACTGGCACGCTCAGCTTCTTCGTTCTCCGCCACCAGGCGCCATTTGCCAGCGTTCCGCCAGTACACATGCAGCATACCGGCTAACTCTCGACTGGAGACTGTTTGCCAGTAGGGGTCATTTTCTCTCAAAACCGTGAGCATGTAGTCCACGATTGGGTCCATCAAGACCATCGTATTCAGATTAGCCATCTGCCAGTTCTTGTAATCATCGGCATTGTTGAAAGCAATACCGGAAAAGCGGGTATTGTTCTCATCCTCAGAGGCGCGGTAAATACTCAAACCGACGTACAATTCCTTGGTGGCGCTGTAAGGCGATGGGACCAGGATGGAGACCAGCCATCCAACCAACACGCCTGCCAGGCAAAATAAACTGATCACCGGCCAACGGTGCGCAGTATAGAAAATTTCATCTCGCAAAGACCATTCTTCAGTCATCGTTGCTCCTAAGGAAGTCCAACGCGATTATCCTTGTTCCTATATTTTATCCCGAAAATTGATCTTTCAGTTGCTGCACCTGATTTGCGCCCGGCCAGCATGCAGAGGGTAACCGGTGTTACCGTAAAGGATAGGATCAAGAAATCCCAGGTTTTTTACGCCCGAAGTATTTCTCTTTTCGAAAAAGGTTTACCAAAAGGGTGATCAGGAATTTACCCAGCATCACCAGGTAATAGAACCAGTTGAAGAGAAAGAAGTAATTTTTTGCCAGGTGTTTGCGGTAATACAGGTAATAGGAGCGGTGCCATTCGTAGATGGAGCGGTAGGGTTGGACGCGCGAGCCGCCCATGCTGCCAAAATGGATAATTTGTGCCTGGGGCACATAAAACACCTGCCAGCCTGCCTGGCGCGCCCGGTGGCAGAAATCGGCATCTTCCTGATAAGCAAAGAAAACCTCATCCAGGTAGCCGATCTGGTCAATGACCGCGCGGCGGATCAACATGCAAGAACCAGCTACTCCTGCTACCTGGTGTGTTTCATTCTCATCTTTGTAGTTCATCAGATAGCCGCCGAACAGTTTGGATTTTGGAAAGAGGGTATTCAAACCCAAGAAATATGAAAAAACAGCCATGGGGGTTGGCTCGCCGCGCCGGCAGGGTTTCTGCAGGGTCATATCGCTGTTAAGCACCTTTGGACCGCAGATGCCCGCTTGCGGGTGGTCTTCGAGAAATCCCACAAGCGTTTCCAGAGCGCCAGGCAGAACCAGGGTATCCGGGTTCAATTGGAGCAGGGTATCTGCTTGCGCCTGTTGCAGCGCCTGGTTCATCGGGCGCGTGTACCCGGCGTTGTAGTTGTTTTGGGTGAAGCGCACTTCGGGAAATTCTTGCTCCAGCATCTGCTGCACGCCATCGGTGGAGCCGTTATCCACCACGATCACTTCGTACGTCAGAGTGCAGTTTTCTTTCAAGGAATACAGGCAGTCTCGCAGCAGCTTACTGGATTGAAAACTGACGATGCATACCGAAATCTCTGCCTGCTCGGTCATTTCCCCAATACCTTTTGATAGACCTGCCTGGTCATTTCAGCAGTGCGTTCCCAGGAGAAATTTCCCGCCTGGATGCGACCTTTTTGCGCAAGCGTCTGCTGCAGCTGCTTATCTCGGAGCAGAAGATCCATGGCCTGTGTGAGCGCATTAATGTCATTGGGTGCGACGAGCATACCACCCTCGCCAACCTGGTCTTGCATGGCAGAAACAGCGCTGGTTATGGTGGGTGTACCGCATGCCATCGCTTCCAAAGGGGGAAAGCCAAAGCCCTCATACAAAGAAGGATAGACGAATATCTCAGACAGGTTGTAGATCAGCGGCAATTCAGGGGCGGGGACATACCCGGTGAAGATGACATGCTTCTCTATTCCCAGGTCTTTGATTTGCAGGTGGACTTCATCCACCCCCCAGCCAAAGCGTCCGACGATCACCAGTGGGGGAGGACCGGTCAGCTCAAAAAGCTTGTGGTAGGCTTTCAATAAGAGCGGCAGGTTTTTGCGCGGTTCGACCAGACCGACATTCAAGATGAATTTTTCGGGGAGTTGATATTTTTCCCGGCATGCATTCAAAGCCTGGGTATCCTGAATGGGCCGGAAGGCGGAGCTAATACCGAGAGGTATCGTCTGGATCTTCTCCGGGGGGATATGCAGGATTTTGATTGCATCCCGCCGTGTGGATTCTGAAATCGCGATCAGTGCGTTTGCCCGTTGGGCGCTAAAACGCATTGCCAGGGGAAAAAAGAGGCGCTTGGTCCGGGTATGGTGCTGCGGAAACAAGAAAAAGGTCATATCATGGAAGGTGACCACCGAAGCACAGGGCAGCGCAATGGGCCTGGTGTAGTGCAGCGAATGAAGCAGCTCTACTCTTGATTTTCTCGCCAATGAAGGAAGTGTGCTTTGTTCCCAGATCAACCGGCGGGCAGGGCTTATCTCAGGTGTGATCACCCATTGAACACATGAGCTTTCGAAATTTTGGATCAGCTCCTGACCGTGTTTTTGCGCAAAGACCACCCACTTATCCCCGGAATCCAAAGCTACCAGGGACCGGATGAGCTGGATGATGTAATTCCCGGCGCCAACCGGTTCGGGAGGCAAGGCAGTAGCATCGATGCCGATCCGCATAAGGCTAAATTTTTCCCTTGTGGTTCGCCGAATTGTTCATGGACTGCATAGTTCCAAGCATGATAATCCAGCCAAACCGGGTTGTCAACCGGTGAAATATTGAAGAGATAACAAAAAACCGGGTTCCCTTGTGAAGAAACCCGGTTCTTATTCCCCTTGCTGTCAGCGGCTCAGGCAGCAGGTTTGTTCTGATATTTTTCAAGGACGGATGAATAGATTTTGTGGAAACGGCGACCTGCAGCCGGCCAATTGTAGAGCTGGACGGCTTTCTGGTATCCGTTTTCACCGAGCTGGCGGGCGTACTGCGGGTTTTGTAACAGGACGATGATTGCTTCAGCCAGCATCGCGTCATCCTGGAAATCTACCAGCAACCCATCTGTCCCTGCGCGTACCACCCAGGGGACTGCTCCGCGCCAGCATCCGATTACCGGTTTCTTAACCGCCCAGGCTTCTACAAAGGAAATGCCAAAGGATTCATAACCGGATGGGTAGGCAAAGATATCGGGCGCACTGAATAACCAGGATTTCTCATCGTCTGCAAAGTTATAGCGGATGATCACCTGTCGGCGTTGTTGCGGCGGCAGTTTTTCAATAAATTGATCGATGATCGCAGCAAATGTTGCCCTGGCGCCGGCAATTAGCAGGAAGGTCTGGGGAGATACTTCCCACACGCGCGGCATGGCGCGTAACAAGGCATCCACGCCCTTATGCCAACCGAGCTGCCCAATATACCCGACAAGAGGCGCTTCCGCAGGTACCCCCAGGCGTTGCTTGGCCTCCATGGGATCCGTCTGCTCAAAGGACTTTAGATCAACACCCAGACCGCTGACATACACATTGTCTGCGTTCGCCCCGCGTTGGATGACATAGTCAGCTTCAAAAGGTGTGTATGCGATATACCCATCGGCCTTCTGGATGGCTTTGTAAATCATCGGACGTTGGAAGCCCCATTCGTCTTGCGGGTGTAACCCGCCGATCAGTATGCAGGGACGGCCTTTCCTATGAGCTGCATCCAGAGATTGGTACATGTGCAGTAAGGGAAATGATGAGGCTGCCAGAAGGTCAAAATCAGCTTCCTGGATTGCTTTGGATAATCCCGGGATAATCGGTCCCTGGTAATAGGTGCGCCAATACTGGTTGCCGGGCAGGCGCAACCTTCCCAGGTTCACCTGGGGAATGCGGAAAAGCCTGCTGACCCGGCTGGAAACGGAAAAGCGGCGCACTTTTACGCCGTTTAGCTCCTCCCAACCTGCCGGCATACGCGGCAATTTGGGTTTATTAAAGGCTTCTCCACTGTAGCAGTTGGTGGTGAAGACAGTTACTTCGTTTCCGAATTGCCGTACAAGCTCTTCGGAGATATGCTGGATTGCCAGCTCTGTCCCGCCTATTCCTGGGAAATATCCCTGAACGACATGCAGGATTTTCATTTACATCCTAGGTGCGAGAAAGCCGCCATTGAAGATAGCGCCATGCTCGGTGAAAAACTGCTTTCAATCCTTCTGTGCGTAAAATAAAGAGCATACGCGCCCAAAGGTTCCTGGTTGCTGGGGCAGGGATATCCAGGGTTGAACGCCGGTCCAGGCGATCTGCGGCATATCCTCCATGTAAGCAATATTTGCGTAGCGGTTCTACAACCTTTGACCAATGAAATTGCTCAATCAGGGGATCAAATGCCTGCTGCCAATCGCTTTTCTGATGCGCCAGGAGCCTGTCCAAAGCGGCAGTAATTGCTTCGGGGTCAAATGGAGGCACAACTTCTCCGAGGTGATATTCCGCCACCCATTCACTGGTGATATCCCCGCTGGTGAGCATCACCGGCAGGCGAGCCCAGATGTAATCCAATACCCGCGTACGGATGGAGTAGCGGGTCTCTACATGGATGGGATGCAGCGAAACGCCAATATCTGCTTCATTGAGCAGGGCCTCGCGATCCTGGTACGATACCCATTCGATGAATAGGATGCTTTTATCCAGTTCGCCGAGATCTTCTACCATCGCCTGGGCTTTCCTTGCCATTTCATGTACCGGCACAAGCGGGTTGGGGTGGCGAGTGCCCAGGAAAACCAGGCGGGCTTTGGGGTATTTCGCAATCACTTTTGGCCAGGCCTGGATCAAGGAAAGCGGGTCCAGCCAGTTCCAAATTCCGCCTCCCCAGAGCACGATCTGAGCATCTTCGGGGATGTTTTTGTGCACACCGCGCAACAATTTGGATGTAGTTTGGGGTTCGCGATCCGGAAAACCTATCCCCACAACATCAATTAGCGATCGGAAACTGGGATCGACGCTAAAGTTTTGCGGGTTCACACGCTCGTTGGCTGCCAGTAGACCCAACCAGAAATCGCGCTGGCGCTCGTTGCCGCAGATAAAATAATCGCCCAGCCGTAAGATCAGGTTTGTTACCGCCACGCCGTGCAAATTGAGGGCAATCTGTGAATCAGCCGGCTCATCCAGGTAATAGTGCAAATTTTCCAGGATGGTTGGATCATACAGGTCAACCACCAGGCGGGTTGTTGTGGAGCCCAGGAATGGAAACTTTTCCACCATGTAACCAGAAACCAGGGCAACATCGCAGTTTTCCACCAGCACGCGTAAACTTGCCGGGCGTTCTTCCCAATAACGGACAAATTTAATCCCAGGCTCTTGCAGCTTTGTCTCCCTGGGGATCGCTAACGTAACTTCGATATCCTCCCCGTTGAGGGCGCGCGCAATCTCCAGGTAGCGCATTCCTGGGCCAGCCATTTTTTCGTCAACGATATCGTTGCTGACAATCAGTAAATGAGGCTTGCGTTTTGCTGGGTCAAACTCTGGCATGGGTTTTGTCCTTCCAGATAATATCAGATTTGTGTAGTGATTAATGACCAGTTCCCAGGTCATTTCGGGGATGCCGTTCCAGGCAAAGGTCATGGGCATCTCAGCCTGTGTTTTTGCCATCTCGTAATCTGAGATCACACGCTGCAACTGCAGGCTGCGCCTCAGGGGCAGCAGCGTGCGCAAATTTCCAACCAGGTTTGCCCAGCCGCGCAAATAAGCCAGGCTGGAAGCCCATTTTCCCGACAATAGCGTCCGGCCAAAATTTGCCAGATCCTCTAAAAGGTAATTACGCAAATAAAGAGGTAGATATTCCCCGGTAATTTTAATCGCAAACCTGAGACGCCCAAAGACCACGTTCTTGAGTTTGCCTGGAGAAAGCGGCTGCGCTTCGCCAGATGGAACTCGACCGCCAAATGCGTGGAAGATGACTGCTTTGGGCGCCAGCAGGATTTTGTATCCCCTCAGGCGGGCGCGGTAGCACCATTCCGTATCTTCATAATACATGGGAAAACCTTCGTCCACGGGACCAACTGCCTGCCAGGCTTGCATGCTGATCAGAGCGGCAGCAAAACAGGCTGAAGGGAGTTCACCCCAGTGATCGAATTGCCCCAAATCCAGGTGACCCAGGGCGTTATCTGTGCCCCAGGAAAATGCGCCGACCCTGTTCCCCACGCCATTTAAGAAAGACCTTGCCCACCAAAAGCGCAATTTAGCTGCCACGGCTCCGCATTGCGGGTTGGCTTCTGCCACGGCAACCATCTGTGCTATGGCATCGGGTTGTAAGTCCAAATCGGGGTTCAACATCAACAGGTATTTAGTGCCATCAGCCAACCCAGCGCCGCGGTTCATGGCATGTGCCAGGGAGCGCCCCAGGCCATTTTCCAGGCAGGGGAATTGCGGGTAATTGGCTTCCAACCAGGCTACGGTGTCATCCTGAGAGCCGTTGTCAACGATGATAATGTCAATGGGAGAATAGGTTTGTGCCAACAAGGATGGAATGCAGGTCTCAAGCCATTGCCTGCTGTTGTAGCTGACAATTACTGCTGCCACCTTGGGACCGTGCACCGGAGCGTATTGGGGTGGTTGCGGTTGGGCGTCCCCACGCTCCAACAGACCGGCCTCAGCCAGGCATGCCAGCCCGCCGCGGATCGTGTTTGGCGTGGCGTTTTCAGCCTGGAAATTCTGGATCACCTCATCAAGCGTGTGCTGACCGGCGGCTTTCCACAGAGATATTAAGGTGTTGTCCAGGGCGATTTTTCCACCCTGGGGCGTTGTAAGCAATGGGCGCGCACCCGAGGAGATGATTTTTACAGAGTCAGGAATGTTGTACGGTTTCATCGAGGGTTATTCGGTTAACCGGGGCGGCTGCCCGACAGGAGCCCTATCTTTTGCAAGATTTTTTCACGCCTGCTTCCGGGCGGAACGATGCGCAAGCGCGCTTCTTGCAGGCTGGTCAGGAGTTTCCAGCTTTTATTTTGCTGGATATTTGCCAATTGGATCTCAACATTATTCAAGGTCTGCTGTAGAGTTTCGATCTTCTCCTGGGAGACAGCCGGTTGGTGTGCCAGCCAGGCCCGTTGAGCTTCCAGCTCCAGGATTCGGTCCTGCACTTTGCACAGGATATGCGACTGGAGTTCCAGCTTCTGCAAGTCACGTTCGTTGGGCGTGGATACTTCGTGCAATACCTGTTTCCATCTCCAGGCATTTGCAGAGAGCAGCCAATCTTTGCGGATTGTCATTTGTGCTGCACTTGCTAACTGGTGGCGTAGCTCCGGATTTTCAATTAGCGCTGCCAGGGCTGTCTGCCATTCCTGTTGGCTGGCGGCGAGGTAGCCGTTTTCACCATGCCGGACGATGGTTTCGTAAGGTTGCATCTTGCTGTAAACACCAGCTGCCCCGATGGCACTGTATTCCAGAAATTTGATATGGCTTTTTGCCTGGTTGAGAAGGTTATCTTCCAGGGGGGCAATGGCGATATCCACCACCTGTTGGTTAAAATAGGATGCGAAATCGGCATAATCCAACATTTCCAACGGCGTCCATTCGACTGTTGGATGGTTGAGAAATTCAGCAGGAGGTTTGCCGCCCCAAAAACGCATGCTTACCCGATCTGCATAACGGTCGAGAATTGGCATAAGGGTGGAGGTGATGCTGGATAAGTCGCGGGCGTGTGTATCTCCGCCCATATAGCCAATAACCAATTTCCTGTCTGCGGAGGTTTCAGGCACGGGGTTGAGCGTCCACAGCCTGTCATGTAAATAATTCGGCAGGAGGCTGATTCTGGGTTGCAGTGGGCGCATGTAATCCAGTAAAAATGGCGTGCTGGTGGTTACCAGGTCTGCTTCAGCGAGCATCCAGGCCATCGGCGCCAGGTACATCGAGATATCTGGATACGATATATGCTCCTGGGGTATGTCGATGAGCAGGTCATCTGTTTCGTAGATAACCGGTTTACCCTGCCTGCGTGCCCGCAGAACGATCTCTGTACACTCGCGGGTAAAGCGCGGGAAGTCGCGCTGGATGATGACCATATCAGCCGGGTCGACCTTCTGTACATCAACCGCATGACCGAGGTTGCCATAGTTTACTTCTATTCCTAGCGCCTGATACGGCGCAAAGCAGCGTAAAACCGGCAGTACCATTCCCCATGGGGCGGTTGTGTAAACTACGATTTGCCGGATTTCGTGCTTGATAGGTTCTGTGTCGGTCATTTTATTAACTTACGAAACCTGCATGGCAAGATTTAGCGCTGTTTGCCAATGCGGCAGCCGCAGGCTGAACGTATGCTCAAATTTTGAACAATCCAGGGCGGAAAACAACGGGCGCACAGCCGGGGTCGGGAAATCGCTAGTTTGTGCGCCGAGGATTTCTTTTGTCACCTGTTCTTCGGGTTTTGGATCATATTTCAGAATTGTCTGCGCCCACTCCAGGCGGCTGGCGCTGCCGCTGCCTGCCAGGTGGTACACCCCCCGGCGCTCTGTAAAATACCCGCTTGTCTGAGCTCCGGCTGCAGCGATCATTTGGGCAGTGATTTCAGCCAGCATGCGCGCCCAGGTGGGGTTGCCAACCTGGTCAGAAACGACGCGCAAGACCGGATTACGCCTGGACCAATTTAGAACCTTTGTCACAAAGCTGTCTTTGCGCATGCTGTAAACCCAGCTTGTGCGCAGGATAAGCGCGGCCGCATCCGCCTGGATAACTGCCTGTTCCCCGGCGAGTTTGCTCCGCCCATAAACATTGAGGGGGTTGGTCTGGTCCGTTTCAAGGTAGAGCGAGCCTTTTTTCCCGTCGAACACATAATCCGTGGAAAAATGGATCAGCGCTGCTCCAAGATTTGCAGCCTGTGACGCCAGAATTCCTGGCGCAGTTGCATTAATTGCATACGCCAACCCGGTTTCTTCTTCAGCCCGATCCACTGCGGTATAGGCTGTGGCATTGAGGATAAGGTCAGGTTTAACCTCCCGCAGCAGGGGCGCCAGGCTTTGCGGCTGGGCCAGGTCGATTTCCGGGTAATCCAGGGCGATGACTTTTCCCAACGGCTGCAGGGCTCGCTGGAGCTCCCAACCTAATTGACCGTTTTTCCCTAGTAACAGGATGTTCATTGTCATTTCAGGAATACTATGCTGCATCGGGTGCGTGGGTGGTGAGATTTTCATCTGCAAGCTGGATCAGGTATTGCCCGTACTGGTTGCCTGCATACCGCCGTGCTTCTTTCAGCAGCGCCTCCCGGTCGATAAAC
>CAZTMX010000060.1:0-2539 GCA_964614855.1 uncultured Anaerolineaceae bacterium
GCCGGATTTTGACAATCCTGATGAACTCAAGTCTCAACTTGAAGAGAAGACGATCAAATTTATAGACGATATGACTTCTCTTCTTTTTTAACGCCCGGCCTCTTGGAGCGTTTGGCCTGGCTGGCGAGGCGTGGCTGGTCTACTTCTGAGCCGCCGGCAGGAATACCTGCAGCATGTACTCGTCTGCTCCCACGTCGTAATTATTAAGTCCGGGTCCAACCGGGCGTACCTGTCCATCAATATCATAAGCTCCCTGCCACAGGTAAACTTTATCTATTGCAGCAGATCCGGGTTGGATATGAAAATCTCCCATGGCTGGATCGAGGAGGAGCGGGTCGCCGGTAAAGAAGGTTGTGCCGGTAATGCCGTCGGCGATATTGTCGTGGAACAGGTTTTCTGAAATAGAGATCGTCGAATAAACCGGATCGGTTGAATAGACGGCGGTGTGTTTTATTTGTGTGAAGATATTATATTTGGCCGTCATATTTGAATCATGATCGATGTACAATCCATTGCTCAATAAGGCAAATGTATTCAAACCGGCAAAAACGACAGGAACACCGATTGTACCCTCACCGACTGAATAAACTCCTACAGCAACGCCTTCCCAAAGCGGGGCATTGTTGGCACCGATAAAGTTGTTGGCAAGCAATACTTGCGCATCGCCCCTGATTTCAACATTGATAGCGCTATTTTCCCGGGTCAACTGGTTTCTTCCCAGCGTTACTTGAGCAAGACCTGTACCATTGCCTTCGATGCGAACCGATGATAAACCGTAGTTAAAATGGAATATATTATCGACGATGTATGAATCGCTTGTATCCAGCATATAAATTGCGCTGCCGTAAATCGTGAGAGTGTGTGTATAATTTTGCCAATAAAACTGGTTCATATTGATCGTGACATCGGCAGATTTTTGGATCAGCAGACCTGCCCCATAAGTCAGGTCTTGATCATCTGACACCTCGTTCCCATAGAACATGTTCCTTTCGATCAGAATTCCCCCTTTATCTCCAGAGTCAGTGATGAAAGCGGCTCCACCGGCGCCGAGTGATTGTTTACCAGCCTGGTTATACATCAGTGTGCTTTGCTCCAGCACCAGCCGCCCCACCTGGGTGGCATAAATTCCACCGCCCAGGGATGATTTTGTGTTATCTGAGCTCCGGCTGCCAAAATTGGTTGTCAGATATAGATACCTGAGCTCAAGGTTGTCCACACCTTCGGCGTAAATGCCGCCTCCGCAACCCATAGCCGGGTAGCCGTAATAGGATGCACAGGTACCCGGTCCAACGCCTTCGGCATTGCCCTGCATGATCACAAAACCTTCAATTAAAACAGACATGCCGTCACCCGGGATACCCTGGATAGCAACGCCGCGCATCTGATCATTTGCCTTGATATAAGATGTATATTCCTGTGGTGCGCAGCTGACCGTACCCGTCGCCTCCCACGTGCAAGAGCCTATAATTTTCAGGCTTTTGTAGATATAGGTCACATAACTGGAGGATGGGTCTGAGGCATAGTAATCCCCTGTTTTAGCCAGGATGGTATCCCCGCTGGCAGATTTCAGCTGGACTGCGGTATCTAAAGCGCAGGGGTTCGCCTGGCTGCACTCATTGCCGCTGCCGGTTGGCGATACATACCAGGTATTACCGTCTGCCTTTGCCTCGGTTGAAAAGGAAAATGGATAAACCAGGCAAACTACCAGGATGAATACACCGATCCTTTTCATCTTGCCTCCTATCTACGAAAACCACCCCTACGCAGAAAAAACATGAACAAAATTGGCTGCCCTGTGCTGGTGAAATCGACTCTGATGAGGCTGTGTGGGAGAGAGATGAAACTGGATGCTCTATTAAAATTTTAGCATGAATTTTGAGAATGAGCGCAATCAATCAGCCTTTTCTGCATTGACTCCCCTATTGCACTGAGCAATGCATTTGGCCAAGGCAACGGGATTGGCTCAGGCAACGGAGCTGGCCAAGGCATTGCGTTACCGGGTTTAAAATTGGGGTGCAAACAGGTATTGACTCGTTTTCACATTTCTGCTAAAATAGAACAAATGTTCTCTTTAGTGAAATGAGGTGTCCAATGATCTCCATCAACCAAAGACTGAATTCGGGAATGCAATTTTTTGAACGATTGCTGCCAGGCCGGGCTTCCAGACCAGCGGCATCCCCCTCGAGACCAGTTCCGGCAAGGCGCCCGGCGGTTTCTCTGTTCCCAACCGGCTTGAGTTGGAAACGCCCAAGGGCATCTGCCAACCTGGTGGCGCCATCTATGGAAAGCGTGCTGGCGCAGTGCGATGAGCTTACGCCTTATTCGGCTTTTCTGGGTCTGTGCGAAGACGGGCTTCCCTTAATGCTGGATCTAACCAACCCTGCGCCCGGTTCGCTGATGGTGGTGGGCGATGCCCAAAGCGGGAAAACAGACCTGATGCGCAGCCTGTTGGCATCGGTGGATCAGTTGAATACCGCCGAGCAAGTGGTCACGCACCTGGCGGTGCGCAACCCTGAGGAGTATCAAGACCTGGCGCTTG
>CAZTMX010000060.1:2639-4202 GCA_964614855.1 uncultured Anaerolineaceae bacterium
GTGGTCACGCACCTGGCGGTGCGCAACCCTGAGGAGTATCAAGACCTGGCGCTTGCCGGTCACTGCCGCGAGATCTTGCCCTGCAGCGATGCGCAGATCCCTGCCTTGCTGCTCGAACTGAGCAACGAAGTGCAGCAGCGCCGGCGCAAAGGCGCAAAGGACATCGCGGGGCTGCCGGCGGTCCTGTTCTGTATCGATGACCTGGCGGATCTGCTGGTGCACCTGGATGGGGATGAAACCGCCCGCCTGCACTGGATCGCCAAACACGGCCCCCGCTCGCGCGTCTGGCTTATCGCCAGCCTTTCTTCGGAAAATTCGCCGGATATCCACCCGCGGCTGCTGGAAGCCTTTCGCACGCACCTGGTGTGCGGCATCACAGACCGCCGGCTGGGGAAGTACCTGTGCAGCGATCCCAGGCTAAATACGCGGGATATCGATTTAGGCAGGCAGTTTTTTGTACCCTTTGGGGAGCAGTGGCTGCGCACCTGGATCTGCCACCCCCAGGCCGAGCCAGAAAAGGAGGTTCAGCCATGAATATTGGCATGCTGTGGTTTGATAATGATGTAAAAGCAGGTCTGGCTGCCAGGGTGGAACGCGCGGCGCGCTATTACCAGAACAAATACGGCGCCATGCCGACGCTGTGCTTTGTCCACCCATCCATGCTGGCCCCGCTCAATGGAGCAAAAGAAATCGCGCCGGCAGAGCCGGAAGGTGAGAAAGTGCTGCGCTCCGGCGGGGTGGAGATACGCTCCAACCGTATGGTTTTACCCAATCATATTTGGATCGGCGTCAATGCGCAGGTCAGTGCACAGCCTGCGGGGCTGTAAACGAAGCCACCAGCATTTCAAGGGCAAGCTCGATCGAGAGCTGGCTTGTTTTTACCCCTTCATCCAGATCCAGCAAGCGGTGATAAACGGCTTCTAAATCAGCCATTCTAAAGCGACGCGCCTGGCTGATCGATTTGCTGGCTACGTATGGATGCAGCTTCATCCTTTTGATCAATTCACTCTCGTCAGCGCCGCGATCCAGCACATCGCGTGCGGCGATCAGGAGGCGAAACTGGCGCACTACCATGCCAAACAAAATTACAGGATTTTCTTGTTCCAACAAGCGCTGCAGCATCGACATGGCCCGCTGCCCTTGCTGCTGCGCCAGTGCGTCTACCATGGTAAAGACATTGCCTTCGGCTGTGTCGGCGGTGACCGCCTGTACATCATCGATGTCTACTGCGCGCTGGTAATTGACATATGCCAGCAGCTTCTCAATTTCCTGGCGCGCCAGGCGAGGCTCGTTGCCGATCAGGCTGGCCAGCTCAGCGGCTGCCCTGGGGGTGATCTTGCCACCCGCCTGTTTTGTCATTTCAAGGATGCGGCTGGTTATTTCCTCCCCCTTCGGCAAAATGAAGATATCTACCTGTACCGGTTTGCCGGTTGTCTTGGCTTTGTTGAACCATTTCTCCAACCACTGCCCTTTGTAATCCTTCTTATTCTCGGGCAAGTATTCCACCAGGATCAAAATGGTTGATTCTGGTAAAGCATCCAATGCAGCCAGGAATTTTTCACG
>CAZTMX010000060.1:4302-15278 GCA_964614855.1 uncultured Anaerolineaceae bacterium
CATGCTTAGCCCGTGGTGAGGATACGGTGCGCAGCCATCTTCCCCTGCCGGGCCGGGCGAATTTCCACGATCTCCAGCCCTTCCGGCTCTCCAGAAGTGGTGTAACGCTGCTGCAATTTCATCCCCAGCGGTTGTGCTGCAATTAAAGCCAGTGTCGCAACCATTATGGCCAGGGGTATGCGATCCAACTTGTCGCGCAAACGCTTGCCTGCGCCAAACATCGCCAGGGCAGCCGCCCCACCCGCCAGGACGCCGGAAGCAGCGAAGTTTGTACCGCAATTGGGGTGCAGCGCCAGGGCATGTTCGCCGCCGCGCAGGCGTCTGAGCGCCTCCTCCACTGCATCGCCGATCTCAGCCGTAGAAGCCTCCCCCACGATCCAAAAACCGCGGGCATCCGAATGCCCTGCCAGGCTGCGGGAAGGGTTGTGCTGCGCCAGGACGTGCAGCGTGGCATGTTCCAAACCGTGGTTGCGCCGGATGCGCGAAAACAGGTCAACATCCAGTAAAGACAGGAGCATATCTGAAAGACTGTCTGCCATCATTCTCCTTATTTGTTATGCTATTCTACCATCTCAAGACAATGAACGGTTCCCCCGCTCGTAAGCCTCATAGGTATCCAGTATTTTCATCAAGATGCGGTCAGTAAACAGGTTGATCTTGCGGAACATGCTGCTCCAGGCATGCGGCGAGCGCACCGCAGCAGCCTCGTACACCCCCAACATCGATTCAATCAGCATACCGCGAAAAAACATAAAAGCCGTGGCGGCTTCCACACTGCTGAGCCCAAAACGGCGTCCGATCGAAGCATATTCATAACCCAGGGCTTCCGCTTCTTGCCCGGCCCCTTCTACCTGGCTGTGCATAAAAGTCACCAACCCTTGCATCAGCGTCCTGCCGCTGGTTCGGTACTGGGCGCGGGCATCTTCATCCAGCTTTTGGTACCATGCTTCAGAAGCCAGGCGTCCTTCGCTGATCTGGACGCGCGTGGTTCGCAAGGCATTCTGCACTACCCGGTTGACATCATCCTGGTTTTCCATGCGCTGAGATTGCACCCATAAATCCAGCTCGTTGTGCAGGTAACGCCGGTGCCCGCCACTGGTACGGTGTACCGGGATCACCCCCTGGTCCGACCAGTTGCGCACTGTGCCAGGATGCACACCCAGCACCTGCGCCGCCTCGCTCAGGCTCAACCATTTTTCAGGCATCATTTTCTCCGTGGGCAGGTCAATTATCCAAAGCGATAGCTGCTCTCTCGATCAGCGAGGTTTTCTCAACCTGGCGCTGGAATTCCTGCACGTTGACCTGTCGCAAAATCAACAAAGAGATTGCCAGCATAGCCGATTCAATCATAAAAACAGCCACATACCCGCTGATTGGATTGTTCATCACCTGGGTGATGATATCACGGATTACCCCACCCAAGACGGTGCCCAACAAGCGAGACCCTGCGTTTGCCATCCCCCAGGCGCCGATAAACAATCCTACTTTATCAGGAGTGGTCATATCCAGCATCAGAGATAAATTGGAGACGGTAGACAGACCGGTTCCCAACCCAAGCAAGACAACGCCGCTGTAAAAAACAACCTGGCTGAGAACAAAACCACTGAGGGTGATCAAGATAAATCCTGCCAAACAAGCCCAGGCGCCGGTTTTTACCACTGTGCGCTTGGAGAAACGGTTTTCCATAAAGCCCGCAATCAGTAAGGTAGCCAGGACACAGGTACCCCATAAGGAGGTGATGCGCGTGGTTTCTCGCACCGAAAGCCCAAAGGCCTGCGCGCCGAAAGGCTCCAACAGGATATCCTGTCCCAGGATGGCAGCCAGCAGGATGGTCAGGTACCAGAAGAAAATCGTCACCTGGCGGTTACCTCGGATGGTTTTAATCATCGTGGACCAGGAGTAATTTTCTCCAACCGGGGTTGCGCCTTGTATCGAGCGCTCTTCCAGGCGGATCAACCCGATAAGCCCAAGCAGTGATGCCGCACCGGCAACGATCCAGAAGGCGCGGATTAATGCCTGGGGGGTGTATGGATCCACCAGCCGGCTCAAGAGGATCGCGGTAAAGATAATGCTGGTGATCATCATAAACCACATGACGGCGATCGTCTTCCCACGTCCTTTATCACCGGAAAGCTCCGAAGCCAGCGACAGGTAGGAGACAGCCGCCAGGTTATAGCCCATCCCCCAGGCACCGAAGGCAAGCACACCCAGGGCGACCCCCGGCCAGAAGTCCTCCGCCAACAGAAATGCCGCCTGGGGCGTGAGGATCACCCCCAGGACGCACAAGACCAACCCCAATAATATATACGGGCTGCGGCGGTAACCAAGGACAGGATGCCGGTCAGAAAAGGAACCGATCGCCACCTGGATGGGTGAAAAAAGATACGGCAGGGATGCCAGAAGCGCCACCAGGGTCGCCGAGAGCGCCAGTTCCTTGATCATCACGCGGTTCAAGGTGCTATTGATCGGTACCAGGGTCATGGCAACGGCGACGTGGACCAGACCTAATTGAATGCGTTTCCAGAGCATACGACCATCCTATAAGTATCTACTTAAATCAAAATACGTCTTGTAAATTTACCAGACATCCCTGTCAGGTCAATGTAGATTTATGTAGATTCAGGCTAGAGAATGGTGAATTATGGACAGGCGGCGTGCAGCATTTGCAGAAAAGCTTCCGGTGTTTCGGCTTTCAACAGGTCAAAACGCTGCCATTTTGATACCGGCAGAGAAGTCAAATAGCGGCTGGCATGTTTGCGAAACAAGATCAAACCCCTGGGTGAGCCGTAAAATGACAACATACGCTCAAGGTGTTTTTCCATCATCGCTAAAACCATGTCTGGACTGACGTGTTCGCGCTGCACCCGGGCAAATATCCACGGGTTTCCGATGGCGCCGCGGCCGATCATCACCCCATCGCAGCCAGTATGCGCTTGGATGGCGTCAATATCCTGTACTGTACGCACATCGCCGTTTGCGATCACCGGTATTTTCACAAGCTGTTTAATTTGGGCAATGGCGTCCCAGTCTGCCCGCCCGCCGTAGCCCTGGGCGCGTGTGCGCCCGTGGACCGCCAGCAGTGCGCCGCCGTTTTCTTCTACAATGCGGGCGATCAGCCCGTAATTTAAGCTGTCTGCATCCCACCCCAGGCGTATCTTGGCAGAGACTGGAACCTGCAGGTTGCGGGTTAAATTTTGAAAAATAGCCGCTACTGTTTGGGGTGTGCGCAGCAAACCAGCGCCTGCGCCGCGACCTGAAATGCGCCGCATCGAACATCCCATATTGATATCCAGGATATCCGGTTCATACTCTTGCAGCATCAAGGAAGCCTTTAGCAGGCGCTCCGGATCGTTGTCAAATATTTGGAACACCACCGGGCGTTCTTCCGCCAGGTATGCGATCTTTTGCTGCACTTGCGGCTGCCGGTGCAGGATTTCCAAAGTATTGATGAATTCAGTATAGCTCATAGCCGAGCCCATCTCGCGGCACAGCGACCGGTAGGGCAAATCGGAAAAGCCTTCCATGGGCGAAAGGATCAGATCGCCATAGACGGGGACAGGGCCCACGGAAAATTTCGGCAAGGAGGTATCCATCAAGACGGGAATGGTTTCGGAGTTATGGCTCGGGCTGGTCAGAAGTCTTTTCTTCCAACAACAAGGCACTATCCAGCGCCTGACGCAGCGAGCGCGCTTCAATCACCTGGATGCCATCAGGCCAGGGCTCACCGCGGCGCAGACGGCGCGGTACAATAGCTTTCTTGAACCCCAGCTTTGCGGCTTCGTTCAGGCGGGCAGGCATCTGCCCCACCATGCGTAATTCACCCGACAGTCCGACTTCGCCGATAAGCACTGTATCTGCCCGCACAGAAACACCCCGCAGCGATGAACTGATGGCTGCGGCAACTGCCAGGTCGGCAGCCGGCTCACTCACTGATAGCCCGCCGACTACGTTGACAAAAATGTCTTGCTCGCCCAGGTGGTAGCCCACCCGGCGGGTCAGCACCGCTGCAGTCAGCAGCAGACGGTTGAAATCCACCCCATTGGGTGTACGGCGCGGGTTGCCAAAGGCGGTGGGGCTGGTCAACCCCTGGATTTCCACCAACAGCGGGCGCGTGCCTTCCATGGTCACAGCAATTGCTGAACCGGGGGCGTTAACCATGCGTTCCGCCAGGAAGGCTTCAGAGGGGTTGGTGATTTCGACCATGCCTCGCTCGCGCATCTCAAAAACGCCCACCTCGGACGTTGCGCCGAAGCGGTTTTTCACCGAGCGCAGCAAGCGGTAAGCCTGGAACCGGTCGCCCTCCAGGTACAAGACCGTATCCACGATATGCTCCAGGATGCGCGGACCGGCAATAGCGCCTTCCTTGGTGACATGCCCAATCAAGAAGACCGCTATCCCGGAGGATTTTGCCATCTCGCGCAAGCGGGAGGCCGTTTCCCGCACCTGGGTCACCGAACCGGCGGAAGAATCTAACTCTGGCAAATACGTGGTCTGTACCGAATCCAGGATCACCAGGCGGGGGTTTACCGCCTGGATGTGCTCCATGATGATGTCCAGGTTGGTTTCGGTCACCAGGAACAAATCGTGGGGAATGTCGCTGGCCGCTGCGGCGCCAGGCTCATCGCCGGTGTTCTGCAGCAGGCGCACGGCGCGCATCTTGATCTGGCGCTCCGATTCTTCACCAGAGACATACAACACCGGGAACCCCCTGGCCATCTCCAGGGCAACTTGCAGCAGCAGGGTGGATTTTCCGATGCCGGGATCGCCGCCGATGAGCACCACCGAGCCCGGCACCACACCGCCGCCCAATACCCGGGCAAATTCGCCCAGGGTCAGCGGCAAGCGCTCATCGATATCGCCTTTGATCTCCGCCAGGCGCTGTGGGGAGGATTTTCCTCCCAGCCCCCTGCCGGCATGCACCGGGGCGACAGGCTGTGGGGCAGCCACCACTTCTTCGACCATGCTGTTCCAGGCGCCGCACTGCGGGCAGCGCCCCAATTCACGGGCGCTGGTGCGCCCGCATTGCTGGCAAATGTATTGGGTGCGGGTTTTTGGCATGTCAATTATTATAATTCATCCAGGGCAGCAAAAAGCCGCCCGGTGAAACCCTGGGCGGCTTTGTATCAACTGGAGACAGCCGGTTTTTACCCTGCAGGCAGTGCTTCTGCTACCGGGGTAGTCTCGGTGTGCTCGCGGCGCAAGACAACCTCGTCCCCTTCCAGCTCGATCATGATCACATCATGATCCTCAAACTCACCCGCCAACAGCCCATCCGAAAGCGGGTCTTCCACCTTTTGCTGGATCACCCTGCGCAAAGGCCGGGCGCCCATTTCGGGGTCAAAACCCAGGTCCGCTAGTTTTTCCAACGCCTGCGGTTGGGCTTTGAGCACAATGGAGTGTTCTTCCAGCCGTTGGGCGACCTTATCCAGCTCCAATTCTACAATCTGGGTGATATCTTCCTTGCTGAGCGAGCGGAAGACAATCACAGAATCCAGGCGGTTGATAAACTCGGGGCGGAAAACCCGGCGCAGCGAATCCATCAGCTTCTTACGCATGTCTTCGTAAGCCAGGCGCTCTTCCACCTGTTCGTCACGCTTCAGGGCGAAACCCAGGTTGCTCTGGCGCTTGATCATATCCGCACCTACATTGGTGGTCATAACGATGATGGCATTGCGGAAATCCACCTTGCGCCCCCGTGCATCCGAAAGATGCCCTTCTTCCATGATCTGAAGCAGCATATTGTGCGCTTCAGGGTGCGCCTTTTCGATTTCGTCAAAGACGACAATGGAATACGGCCGGCGGCGCAGGGCTTCGGTCAGCTGGCCAGCTTCTTCATAGCCCACATATCCAGGCGGGGCGCCGACCAGGCGGCTGACCGTGTGGCGTTCCATAAACTCGGACATATCCAGCTGGATCAAGGCATCTTCACTGCCAAACATAAAACGCGCCAGGGCTTTGGTCAGCTCGGTCTTGCCAACGCCAGTTGGACCCAAGAAAATAAACGAGCCGATCGGGCGACGCGGGTCTTTTAGACCAGCACGTGCGCGGCGTACGGCTTTGGAGATCGCCTGGATAGCTTCATCCTGGCCGATGATATGCGCCTTGAGCTCTTCTTCCATCTTCAGCAAACGCTGGCTTTCTTCCTGGGCAATTTGCATCACCGGCACACCGGTCCACATCGAAACCACCTCGGCGATATCTTCGGCAGTGACAGTGGGGCTGCTTGCCCGATCCCAGCCTGTGCGCAGGCGATCTAGCTGAACCTGTAAGGCTTCCTGGCGCTCCAGTGCATCCTGTGCATCGTCGTTACGCCCATCTTCGACTGCCCGGGCGTGCACCTGGCGCAGCTCGCGCAACTGGTTCATTAATTCCTTGGCTGTCTTGGCAGAGCTGCTTTTGTACATCCTTACCCGAGAGGACGATTCATCGATCAGATCGATCGCCTTGTCGGGCAGGAAACGCTCGGTGACATAGCGAGACGAAAGGTGCGCCGCGGCATCCAGCGCCTCATCTGAAATGGTCAGGCGGTGGTGCTCTTCATAAGCCGAGCGCACACCCCGCAAGATTTCAATGGTTTCATCGACGCTGGGCTCATCCACAACCACCGGTTGAAAACGGCGTTCCAGAGCTGCGTCGCTCTCAATGTGTTTGCGGTACTCATCCAGGGTTGTAGCGCCAATCACCTGCAATTCGCCGCGCGAAAGCGCCGGCTTGAGGATATTGGCAGCATCCACCGATGAGCCGGCTGCACCGGCGCCGACCAGCATATGCACTTCATCGATGAACAAGATAGAGCCAGAGGCCTTCAATTCATCGATCACGCGTTTTAGTCGTTCTTCAAACTGGCCGCGGTACATGGTGCCAGCCACCAGCGAGCCTACATCCAACTGCAGCACGCGCTTATCCAGCAACGGTGCCGGGACATCCCCTTCGAGGATGCGCTGCGCCAGTCCTTCGACGATCGCCGTTTTGCCAACTCCCGGTTCACCAATCAAGGCAGGGTTGTTTTTTGTACGGCGAGCCAGGATCTGGATCACGCGCTCGATCTCCATGACACGACCGATCACCGGGTCAAGCTTTCCTTCTTCAGCCAGGGTAGTCAGGTCTGTGGCAAGCTGGTCCACCATGGGGGTTTTTGCCTTTGCCTGTTCCTGCCTGCCGCCCTGGGACTGCCCTTCAGGCGGCGAGCCGGTCTTGCGTGCAGCGCTGCTCTCCTGCAAAACCCGGCGGGTTTGCCGGCGGATTTGTTCCGAAGTCACCCCCAGCTTACGCAAGGCATCCATGGCGATCCCTTCGCCATAGCGTACCAACCCCAATAACAGGTGTTCTGTGCCAATGTAATTGTGCCCCATCCGCCTTGCTTCTTCAACCGCATATTCAAGCACCTGCTGCGTTCCGGGGGAAAGATCCAGCTTTCCGCCCTGAGATTGACCAGGACCTGCCAACCGTTCAATAATCTCTTGCACCCGGTCGGTTTCCAAACCCAATTCCCGCAACACGCGCCCAGCCACACCTCCCTCTTCCCGGATTAACCCGAGAAGCAGGTGTTCTGTACCGATATAATTGTGGCGCATTCTTTCAGCCTCTTGATGAGCCAGGCTCAAAACCCTGCGCGCTCTTTGCGTAAAACGTTCCATGCCAGACACGGTACTCCTCCTACAAGCCGTACCATACAGCAACTGATGGTAAATTTGATATTAATACTATTCGTCCAATCGGATTCTACCAGAGAATGGTAGGAGTCCTTCTCAAATCGGGTAAAAACACTCCAAAACTAACACAACTCTTATATTCTCACCCAATACACAAAAGAAAGGGCTGACCAGAACGGTCAGCCCAGTTTTTTATCCGGTCTCTCGGTTTCTACTGCCCTATGCTTCAGGGGCTTCTTCCGAGGGGATTTGTACTTCTTCTAAGCTTTCCGCTTCCTCAGCTTGAGGCAAATCGGCTTCTTGAGGCATATCACTTTCATGAGGCATATCACTTTCATGAGGCATATCGACCTCGCCGGAAAGGGCCATCTTCCAATCCAGGTCGGCATATGCTGGTGAATCTACTTTACGCAGGCTTAAACCAATCCGCCGGCGTTCTCCATCGATCTTGATCACCCGCAAGGTAAGCGCATCACCTTCTTTTACAACCTCTTTTGGATGGCCAATGCGCTGTTCGCTCAACTCGGAGACATGGATCAAGCCTTCCAGATCATCATCGATCCGTGCGAATGCGCCGAACTTGGTCAGGTGTGTAATGGTACCCTGGATCAGCTGGCCTTCTTTAATGTCACCAACTTTTTGCATCCATGGGTCAGAAAGCAACTGGCGGATGGATAGCCCGATGCGTTTGCGCTCGCGATCGACGCTGATCACCTTGACCTTAACTTCCTGTCCCACTTTCAACACTTCGTTGGGGTGTTGGATACGGTCCCAGGAGATTTCAGACAGGTGGACAAGCCCATCGGCGCCATCGATATTCACGAATGCGCCAAAGTCTGCCAGGCTGGTCACACGCCCGGTGCGCACACTGCCTTCCAGCAGCTCATCCAAAAGGCGGTCTTTCAGGGTTTCACGCGTTTCCTGCAAGGCCAATCTTTCGGAAAGGATCAGCCGGCGTCTGGCGCGATCCACCTCGATAATACGGACATTGATGTCGTCGCCAACCATTTTGCCATAGCGTTGGTCTGGGCTCTCGCTGCCTGCGCTGGTGCGACGCAGCAGGCTGATCTGTGAAGCGGGCACAAAACCGCGCAATTGCCCCACCGGGACAATCAGACCTCCCTTGTTGTAGCCGATAACCTTGCTGGGGTACGCTTCTCCGGATAATAACAGGGCATCTACTTCTTCCCAGTCTTTCTCTTCACGAGCGCGTACATACGACAAAACCACATTTCCGTTGTCATCTTCAGGGGCGACAACAAAAACGGGGATTTCCTGGCCGACGACAAATTCCGCACGCTCTTCTTCTGGGATTTGTTCTAACTCTCGGCCATAAATCACACCTTCGGACTTTGTGCCTATGCTGACAAGGATCTCATTATCGCGAATGGTGGCAATAAAACCCTGGCGAATTTCGCCTTGGGTAGGAAAATCCAGGCTGAGATCCTGCTCATCCAGCAGCGATTGCATCGAATCAATTTCTGGTGATGTATCGCCGGACTGCATTTGTTCAGGATCAGCCTCTTGCCCAAATTGGGCGTTATAATGTTCCATAGTCTTACTAACTCCAGTTTGCGGATGGTATATGGAAGGTATTATAAAGGTGAAAGGGAAACTTGACAACCTTTCGGAAAAGATTAGAATTCGTATAGAATAAAGGACTGCCGCCTTACCTGCCAAAGATAGAAAGTACAATCATAATCTCACTTCACAGTCCTAAGGAAACCATGCCACATATTTATCCATTTACAGCAATCGTTGGTCAAGAGCGGATGAAACGCGCTCTTGTACTGAACGCTGTCAATCCGAAGATTGGCGGTGTACTTATTCGCGGCGAACGAGGCACTGGCAAGTCAACTGCTGCGCGTGCCATGGCTGCACTCCTCCCCCAGATTGATGTTTTTACAGACTCACCCTTTAATGATGACCCAAACGAGCCAAATACCTGGTCCGACTGGGTCAAGGAACAGAAGTCAGCCGGAAAAGAACTGGATGTGTCGAAGCGCAGGATTCGTTTTGTCGACCTGCCTGTCAGTGCCACGGAAGACAGGGTAGTCGGCACCCTGGACATTGAAAAAGCCATCCAACAAGGCGAACGCCGCTTTGAGCCTGGTGTCCTGGCTGCTGCCAATCGCGGGCTGCTGTACATCGACGAAGTAAACCTGCTTGACGACCATGTGGTGGATCTTTTGCTGGATTCTGCTGCCATGGGGGTTAATATCGTCGAACGGGAAGGGATATCGTTTGCGCACCCCGCCCGGTTCATCCTGGTCGGCACCATGAACCCCGAAGAAGGCGATTTGCGGCCGCAACTGCTGGACCGCTTTGCCCTTTCGGTCGAAATCCTCGGCCTGAGAGACGCCCGTGAGCGTGTTTTGATCATGCAGCGCAACCTTGGGTTTGAAGAAGACCCGGATGGGTTTTACCAGGAGTGGGTAAAGCGTGAAGAAGAATTGTCGCATCAAATTGAACAGGCCAGGTCGCTGCTAAAGGATGTGACCTACACCAACCGCGATCTGCTTTCGATCGCCGCCCTGACATCGTCTTTGAATGTTGATGGTCACCGGGCAGACCTGGTAATCCTCAAAACGGCACGCGCCCACGCGGCTTTTGAAAAACGAACAGCCATCTCAGACCGTGATATCGCCCTGGCGGCAGAACTCACCCTGCCCCACCGCATCAAGCGCGGCCCGTTCCACCAGGCGGAAATCAGCATGGAAGACCTGCAGGAACGCATCGAGCAACTTCAAGGCTCAACGGCTTCGGATGGCGAGCCAGATCTCAAACCACAAGACGACGCCTCTCAAGAAAAAAAAAAGAGCTAAATGTTGAGACGACGGAGGCTGAGGATACAAGCCAGCCTCCGTCGGGACCCGCCCCTCAGAACGTCTTTGATACCATCAGCGCCAACTGGTGGGAAGGCGGCGAAAAAGTAAAAATTGGCACTGTCTTTGCCCCGCGTAAGCTCGACAACCCGATAGACAGCATCACCCGCCGGCAAGGAGGCCGCCGCTCGCGCACGCATACAGACCGCAAGCGCGGCCGCTATATCCAGTCCCGCCCTGCCAATGGGGAAACCAATGACCTGGCGTTTGACGCCACATTGCGTGCAGCTGCTCCTTTTCAGAAGCAGCGCACCGCCATGCGCAAAAGGGTGGCGTTTGCCATCCGGAAGAGCGATTTTCAGCGCAAGGTGCGGGTAAAGAAGGCCTCCAACCTGATCTTGTTTGTGGTGGACGCATCCTGGTCGATGGCCGTAGCTGAACGCATGTCAGCTACAAAGGGCGCCATCCTATCATTGTTGACCGATGCCTACCAACGGCG
>CAZTMX010000061.1:0-2034 GCA_964614855.1 uncultured Anaerolineaceae bacterium
GTCGTCAATCAAGGGGTGATCGACGGCGGGGATGGGGTCTTGCCAGATCAAGTCTTCTTGCGGCACTTCTGGTCCGAGATAGCGGGTCTTTGGGCCCATGTCCCGGTGGGTGAGTTTGAACCAGGCGCGGGCAAAAGCATCGGCAAAGGCCTGCGGGTCCTGGTGGAAGCGGCGCGAGATTGGCTCGTAAATCGGATCGAAGCGCAGCGACAGGTCGGCTGTGGTCATCATAGCCGGGAATTTCTTGGATGGGTCGTGGGCGTCGGGGATCAAATCTTCCGGTTTGACGTCGATCGGGGTCCACTGGTAAGCGCCAGCCGGGCTCTTGACCAATTTCCACTCGTAGCCGAAAAGCATGTCAAAGTAGCCCATGTCCCATTTGGTGGGTTCAGGTTTCCAGGCGCCTTCGATGCCGCTGGAGGTGGTGTGCACGCCCTTGCCAGTGCCGAAGCTGTTCTTCCAACCCAGCCCCATTTCTTCCAGAGGAGCGGCTTCGGGATCGGGCCCCACCAGCTTGGGGTCACCGGCGCCGTGCGCCTTACCGAAGGTATGCCCACCGGCGACAAGAGCGACGGTTTCTTCGTCGTTCATACCCATGCGAGCAAAGGTATCACGTACATCAAATCCTGAGGCGACCGGATCCGGATTGCCGTTGGGGCCTTCGGGGTTGACATAGATCAAGCCCATTTGCACGGCTGCCAGCGGGTTTTCCAATTCACGCTCCCCGCTGTAGCGCTTATCGCCCAGCCATTCGGTTTCGGCACCCCAATAGACGTCTTCTTCGGGCTGCCAGATGTCGGGACGCCCGCCGCCAAAACCAAAGGTCTTGAAGCCCATCGACTCCAGTGCGACGTTGCCTGCCAGGATCATCAGGTCTGCCCAGGATATCTTGTTGCCATATTTCTTTTTGATGGGCCAGAGTAAACGGCGTGCTTTATCCAGGTTCACATTGTCGGGCCAGCTGTTCAATGGAGCAAATCGCTGGTTGCCGGTGCCGCCGCCCCCGCGCCCATCAGAGGAGCGGTAGGTGCCCGCGCTGTGCCACGCCATGCGGATCATCAGACCGCCGTAGTGCCCCCAGTCTGCAGGCCACCAGTCCTTAGAATCTGTCATAAGGTCCGTCAGATCTTTCTTGACTGCAGCCAGGTCGAGTGTCTTGAATTCTTCGGCATAATTAAAATCGGCATCCATCGGGTTAGAAGCGGGTGCATGCTGGTGTAAGATGCCCAGGTTTAGTTGATTGGGCCACCAGTCGCGGTTCGATGTACCCCTGCTGGCTGTGTTGCTGCCAGTTTTGCCCGTCACCGGGCATTTGTTCTCATCCATAAAGTGTCCTCCTCTTGAAATGTAAATGGTTGAAAAGTACCAGTTGAATAAATGATCCAGAGCGTTTCGAAATATAATGCTTACTTTTTCTGTTTGCACTCCGGACATAGACCATAAAGAAAAATTTGCGGGCGGAGAATCTCATACCCAGAGGCTTGTTCTAAACTGCGAAGAGATTCTTTATCCAAGGGAAATTCTCCATCCGCGATTTTATTGCATTGAATGCAGATCAAGTGTGGGTGGGGCTCAGGACGATTGCCATCGTAGTGGCTGTCGCTGTGCAGATCGATCTCGAAAACCTGGTCCATTTCTTTCAACAATAAGAGCGTTTTATAAACCGTTGCATGGCTCATGGTTGGAAACTGATGCTTGATCCTTTTATGCAGTTCGCTTGCTGTGGGGTGGCCTTCGCTGGCAGCAATCAGGCGCACCAACTCAACCCGTTGGGGGGTGAGCCGGAAATCGTGCTCCTTCAAAGCAGCAATCAGTTGGTTGAATCGGATTTCAGGATCTTTCATGGTTGTTATTGGATAATTAATCCTTATAAATAATGATTATTTATTATACCATAACCAAACCAAATTTTGCAAGCATTTACCAGAAATTGTTTGCATTTATTTAAAATCCCCGCCTGTTTTGGTCGCGTTTTTATCCCAGGTAATACTGCCACTTGCAGGAAATGCCTGATCAAATTATAGTTTAGCAAAT
>CAZTMX010000061.1:2134-15010 GCA_964614855.1 uncultured Anaerolineaceae bacterium
CCAGGTAATACTGCCACTTGCAGGAAATGCCTGATCAAATTATAGTTTAGCAAATCTGAAAGAGGTGGAGAATGCCTGACCGCACGAGTTTTGCCTTGCAGTTCGCTGAATTTGCCCTTAAGTTCATTGGGAGTGAGCTAAAAAAGGATTTCAATCGCTGGCGCAGGCGAGTGGAAAACCGAAAATATCCTAAACCTGCTCCGATGCCTGGGAAATTCAAAAAACGAAATACTGTACAGGAGCAGATGGTCCATGGACAGCCCGTGTACACGATCATCCCGCAGGGTGGGAACCCAAACACCCACATCATCTACACTCACGGTGGCGCCTATATATATCCCATGTCCGTGTTTCATTGGAGCATCATCCATGCGTTGATCGAGCAAGTAGGGGTAAGTGTAACCTTACCGGTTTATCCTCTCGCGCCAGAACATACATACAAACCTGCCTTTGATGAACTTGAAGCGGTGTATCGCAATGTTTTGATAGAACATGCGCAAAAAGCCATCGTCTTGTGCGGTGACTCGGCTGGCGGTGGATTGGCCCTGGCGCAGGCTTTGCGTTACCGGGATTTGGGTTTGCGCATGCCGCAGCGTATTGTGCTTTTTGCGCCCTGGCTGGATATCAGCCTTTCCAACCCAGATGTGAGTGCTGTGGAACCCCAGGATGTGCTGCTGGCAAAGCAAAGCCTGGTACAGTGTGGAAAATGGTGGGCGGGCGGGGAGGACACCCGCAGCCCACTGCTCAGCCCGCTGTACGCTGACTTCTCGGGCCTGCCGCCGATCGATGTGTTCCAGGGGACAGCTGATATCTTATCTCCGGATGCGCGCATCCTGCGGGAGAAGGTTTCCTCCATTGGCGGTGAGATTAACTACTACGAAGTTCCTGGCGCCTTTCATGATTTCGTAGGTGCGACATTTGCACCGGAGGCGAAAGAAGTGTACGCTCGAATGGCGAAAGTGCTTGGCAGCCGCGCAACTGCCTGAGGCATAAGGTTTTTCCGTTTTGGGATTAAGATCAGTGGTCCGTACAGAAACCCATTTTCTTCGGAGCAGGCAATGAAACAACTAACCGAACAAAAGACCCTGGAAGAAAAAGCATCCCTATGTTCTGGTCAAGATTTCTGGTTTACAAAAGGCATTGAGCGGTTGGGGATCCCATCCATCATGGTCACAGATGGGCCTCACGGGCTGCGCAAACAGGCTGGCGCGGCAGACCATGTCGGGTTGAACCAGAGTGTGCCAGCGACCTGTTTTCCGACTGCTTCAGCGTTGGCGGCAACCTGGAACCGCGATCTGATTTACCAGGTGGGTGCTGCGCTGGGTGAAGAATGTCGACAGGAAAAGGTGGGGGTGATTTTAGGACCCGGGTTAAATATCAAGCGCTCCCCCCTGTGCGGGCGAAACTTCGAGTATTTTTCCGAAGACCCTTATCTGGCTGGAGAGATTGCCAGCAGCCATATTAACGGTGTGCAAAGCCAGGGCGTGGGCACATCGATGAAGCACTACGCAGCCAACAACCAGGAACACCGCCGGATGACGATCGACGTGATTGTCGATGAGCGCGCTTTACGTGAGATCTACCTGGCAGGGTATGAGATTGCAGTAAAAAAGGCCCAACCCTGGACGGTGATGTGCTCCTATAACCGCATCAACGGTGTATATGCCTGCGAAAACCAATATCTGATGAATGAGATCTTGAAGGAGGAATGGGGGCACCAGGGGCTGGTTGTGACCGATTGGGGGGCAATGAATGAGCGTGTGCCGGCGCTGAAAGCAGGCGTGGATTTGGAGATGCCCGGTCCATCCACCGAAAACGACGCCAGGATACTTGCGGCGGTGCGCTCTGGTGAGCTAGATGAAGCTGTATTGGACCAAGCGGTTGAACGTATCTTGACCTTAATCTTCAAAGCCCAGACTGGCCTGGCGCAAGATTTCTCGTATGACCCGGCAATACATCATGCCCTGGCGCGGCGTGTGGCATCAGAAGGCGCAGTTTTGTTGAAAAACGATGGGCAGCTATTACCTTTACAGCCAGGGGTCAGGATTGCCCTGATAGGCCGTTTTGCCAGGCATCCGCGCTACCAGGGGGCAGGAAGCTCATTGATGAACCCCAGTCGGTTGGATAACCTGTATGATGAGCTGGCAACGTTGGTGGGTGAAACCAATATTGTCTATGCCGCCGGATACACGGAAAAGGGAGATATTGTTGATGAAACCCTGATCCAAGAAGCGCTTGCGGCTATCCGAGAAACCGGCGTGGTCGTTGTCTGTGCGGGACTGACAGATCTTCATGAAGTGGAAGGGGTAGATCGAGCGCATATGAAACTACCCGCTGGGCATGATGCGTTGATCCAGCGTGTCGCAGAGGCGCATAAAAACGTGGTGGTGGTTTTAAGCAACGGCTCGCCGGTCGAAATGCCGTGGATCGCTGAAGTGCCTGCGGTTTTAGAAGGCTACCTTGGCGGGCAGGCAGGCGCCGGCGCACTGGCAGATATCCTCACCGGTAGGGTGAACCCCAGCGGTAAGCTGGCTGAAACCTTCCCGCTGAAGTTACAAGATACACCAGCACAGCCTTTTCCCGGCAGCCCATCCACAGTAGAGTACCGCGAAAGCCTGTATGTTGGCTACCGTTTTTATGATACAGCGGATCTTGAGGTGCTCTTCCCCTTTGGACATGGTCTTTGTTACACCAACTTTACTTACGACGACCTGCAACTTGAGCCCGATGGGGAAACGGTTCTTGTAAAGTTTAAGATCAAGAACACCGGCGCGGTGGTGGGAAAAGAGATTGCCCAGGTGTACGTACGAGATCTGCAATCGACCGCCTTTCGACCGAAAAAGGAGCTAACGGGGTTTGCAAAAGTCGAGTTGGCTCCTGGCGAAGAAACCGGTGTTCAAATCAGCTTAGACCGGCGTGCTTTTGCTTTTTACGATGCCGGCAGCAAGGATTGGGTGGTCGAAGCCGGTGAGTTTGAGATCCAGGTCGGGGCATCGTCACGGGATATTCGACTTGTAGACACTATTCGGCTATCGACGACTACCGGTCCTGTGTCTCAAGCCAACGCAACCACTCTGGCAGCGTATTTTAAACCTTCAAGAGAAGGCCGGTGGTCGCAAGAAGATTTTGAGGCTTTGCTTGGACATCCACTTCCAGCTAATAAAGCAGCCGTAAAAGGCAGTTACAGCCTCAATACACCCATCAGCGAAATGAGCGGCTCGTTCATCGGCAAGCAGCTTTATAAGATGGTCAAAAATCAGATCGATAAGTTGTTTCTGGAACAAGCGGATACCCCGACTGGCGTCTTAATGCAAGCGATGGTCCAGGATATGCCCCTGCGCAGTATGATGACATTTGGTGGTCCGTTCGATCGGAAGCAACTCGAAGCCTTGCTGTTGATGATCAATGGCCGTTTTTGGAAAGGGCTGGTGGCTTTTATCAAGGCCTGGATGGTTCGCAAATGAGTGTTGCAAATGTTCCTTTATGATAGGCGTCCCATGAGTAAAATGGTAGTCATGTTTTTTAGCTTGGTACATACGCGATGAAACAAATTATCAATTACTTGATTGTCATCATTTTGTGGATAGTAGGTTTTATCCTTGCGTACACAGGAAAATCCGCTTGGCTCATAATCGCACTCATCACACTGCATTTCCTGGAATTGATCACGATCGGCTTTCGCACTGGGCGCAAATATGGTCTCGGAGTTTTACACTCCATTGCGATGTGCATGTTATTTGGTATCGTTTGGTGGCTGCCCTTGAGGAAAAACATGGAAGATGATGAATATTCCGATGCAGATTTTATCGAAGATGGTAGTGAACCCTGGCGCGAGGCTTTTTGATCATGAAAAGCGTGGTTGTTATCTCGGATGCACTCCGCATCAACTACATGCACAACTTCGTCCGGCTTCCGTATTACTATGGAACTGAAAGATATTTCAGCCGCCCGGATGTCAAAGCGATTCGCGATACTGTGTATCGATCACTGGATACTTTGGACGAAAAGACGGGTTTCAGAGCCGAATTTCGAGACAGAACAGTCTTGATCAAGCCAAACCTGGTGGGAGTGATGTTCAAGTGCGGATACGCGATGGATAACATCCCGCAGACAACTGACCCCAGGGTATTTGAAGCAGTGATCTCCTACTTCAAGGACCTGGGTTGTCAGATCACGATTGTCGAGTCTGCGGGTAAAGGTATCTCGACGATGCAGTACTATCGCGATATCCGCCTGGACAAAGTTGCTAAATTCTACGGAACCGGCCTTATTGCCCTCGAAGAGCAACCGCTTGACCACTATTACGTGCCCAAAGCCAAGATCCAAAAAGAGGTCTATCTCCCTCGCATCCTTTCACCGGTTGTGCGCGGTGAAGCAAAGTACGTATCCGTGCCAAAGATGAAGACGAACCTGTACACCGGTGTCACGCTTGGATTTAAGAACGCCATGGGGACGCTCCCTGGCAATATGCGTTATCGCAACCACAACTGGCAGCTCAGTGATAAGTTGGTGGACTTACTGTACCTTTTTAAACCAGATCTAACTGTGGTTGACGGCATCATCGGCGGCGAAGGTCTTTCACCAGCGCCGGTTGATCCAGTGAAGGTGGGTAAGATCATTAGCGGCACAAATAGTGTTGAGGTCGACCGCATGGTAACCCACATGATGGGATTTGACCCTGATCTGCTACGGCTTACTGCGGCAGCAGAAGAGCGTGGTTTTGGCGACCCCTCCACCGAGATTGTTGGAGAGCCAACCGTCACGCCATTTCGCCCGGCTGATTATTCGTTCCTTTCTGCGCGTTTTCACAAGAACTGGCCGGGTGTCAAGTATTTTGTGGGCTACACAAACAAACGCGTGCCTGAGATCACCAATATCCATGCTGTGACGCCAGAGATTGTAAAAGAGATCGAGCAAGGCTGCATCGGTGGATGTCTTTCCACCATGGCTATGTACATGGAGATGGTATTGAAGGCAAAGAAACCTCCTAAAGTGGAGGATGTTCGCTTTGGCTGTGTTATCGGCGAAGGTTGCCTGGTGGGTGGCAAGCGGTTCTGGTTTGATGCAGACGGAAATCCGTATGATTTGGAAGCATTGAAATTGGAAGCTGGGAAGCTTAAGCACATGGTCGCTTGCGGCGCGTGTGCAAAGGAAGCCTATCCAGCCTGCGATATCACCTGTACGGGCTGTCATAATGTCGGTGAATTTGTCCCGGCTTTCATGAAAGCAAGCGGTTTGCCGATGCCCATGCTTTCCCTGGCAAACGAGCAAATCGGCAGCCTGGCAATGGGTCTGGTGAGGAAATATTTCGCTGTGCGAAAAGTATTAAAAGCAGGCGAGATCGTCGACATTCCATTTGACGCAAAAGACGATACAATCAGGCTCGCCCCAGATTTTTCGGATGAGGAGATGCAAATGAACTGGATCGCTGTCCCAATGCCACTGTTGTCTGCTGAAGAAATCAAGCAGAACCTCAAAGAATTCAAGATGGTCCAGTTAGGGTAGGGTATGAAAAGCTGCACAGGATTTATCCTCGAGGTCGACCTTAGCAGTGGAAAAATCGCGAAAAGGAAAGTTCCTGAGTTAGTATACGAGCAGGTTCTTTCTGGCAAGGGTCTCGGTGCATGGTATCTGAATAAATTTATCCCTGCGGTGGCCGACCCGCTGGGTCCTGAAAATATCCTGGGTATTGTCTCAGGCGCATTAACCGGTACCGGCGCGTTGATGTGTGGCCGCTGGATGGCGGTAACAAAATCACCGCTTACTGGCGGTTGGGGAGATGCCAACTGCGGCGGCATGTTCTCGCCGGCGATTAAACAGTGTGGTTTCGACGGCATCTTCTTCAAGGGGATCGCTCAAACGCCGGTGTATTTATACTGCGACAATAAGGTTGCTGAACTGCGAGACGCCTCGCCGTATTGGGGGATGGATGCAGCAGAAGCAGAAGAAAAGCTCATATCCGCCCACTGGGAAAAGAAGAAACCCAGTGTGATCCTGATCGGTGAAGCAGGGGAGAAGCTGTCTTTGATTTCAGGCATTTGCCATGATGGCGGGCGTATTGCTGCCAGGAGTGGGGTCGGCGCGGTCATGGGATCAAAACATCTCAAGGCAGTTGTATTGGCGGGCAGTAAGGTAATGCCGTGCGCCGACCGGCAAGCGGTGAATGCGATCAGCCGAGAACTCGGTAGGAAGCTTGAACAGGCCAGCCTTCCGAGCTTTGTCCGGGGAAGTTTGTTAGGGATGGGTGGAATGCTTCTGGGTAAGATCACTACAACCACGGCGATAGACGGCATGCTGGCTTCACCGCTGCTAAAGAAATGGGGTTCATCCATGAACACCCCCCTGGCAATCCCCAGCGGCGATGGACCGATCAAGAATTGGTCTGGAACAGGGAAAGATGCAAAAGGCGCTGTAGGTGCATTTAATCCAGACAAGATCGGCAGCATAGAAACGCAAAAGTACTACTGCTATGCATGCGGTATTGGCTGTGGAGGAATTCTGGATATTCAAACCCCCAGCGATGGCGAGTTTTCGCAAACGCACAAGGCGGAGTATGAGACAATCCAGGCATTCGGGCCTCTTCTTTTGAATAATGATCTTTCCAGCGTACTAACGATCAATGAGCTGTTGAACCGCGCCGGGATGGACAGCATTTCAGCGGGTGCTACGCTTGCTTATGCCATTGAATGCTTTGAGAATGGAATCTTGACCAAGGATCAGGCGGATGGGCTGGAACTTAGCTGGGGAGATTCAAATGCGATACTTGCTTTGGTCAGGAAGATGATCACTCGTGAGGGGATTGGGGATATCCTGGCGGATGGCGTGAAGGTGGCGGCGGAGCGCCTGGGAGGCAGTGAATTCGCCATGCATATTGGCGGACAGGAGGCTGCCATGCATGACAGCCGCAACGATCCAATCCTTGCGGTGCACTATGCTGCAGAGCCTGCGCCAGGGAAACATACCATCGGCATGGGGATGATCTACGGGGCAATGTCTTTGTGGGATATCTGCTCGTGGGCTCCGCCTGCACAGAAGGTGAAGAAGTCAGAAGAAATCATCCCATCTCTGGAGACAGCCATGAAGACTGTCGCCAATGCCTGCTACGCCATGTTTACTGACGGCGTGGGGGGGTGTTATTATGGACAGGGTCTGGGTGTACACGGCTGGAACCCGGTTGAATATATGAACGCAGCAGCGGGCTGGAATAAGAGCGGCGATGAATATATGGAAATTGGAAAGCGTATCCAGACTCTCCGGCAGATGTTCAATATAAAGCACGGCATCGATCCGCGCCAGCGAAAGCTGCCTGATCGCATGGCAGGAAAACCGCCGCTGACTACAGGGCCCTTGAAAGGTGTTACATTGCAAAACGATGAGATGGTCAGGTATCATTGGGAGGGTTTCGGCTGGGATCGTGCGACCGGAATCCCGCTGCAGAAGACACTTAATGACCTGGAAATCCCTCGATTGCTTGACCTGGAGCTAGAATAGCCTATGTCCACCAAGATACCCGTTTTCGATTATGGGATATGTGTTGCTTGCGGTATTTGCGTGGTGGACTGCCCGCTCAGCTCGCTTGAATTGTGCAGGTTGTACAAAGATAACCATAAGAAAGCGTATCCTGTGCTGACAGACCGGCACTGCAGCGGCTGTTCATTGTGTCAAAAGCATTGCCCAATGGGGGCGATTACCATGCAGGAGGCGGAGTGATCCGGGTAAAGGTCTTCGCTCCCTCCTGGTGCAATATGACTGCACTCGATGAGCGAGGCTGGGTGGAGCTGCCCGATGGCAGCACGCTGGCAGATGCAATCCGGATAATCCATATGCCGGGGGCTGTTGCCAGGGTGCTAAGGGCATCCGTAAACAGCGAAGCTGTGCCTTTGAACACAGCTTTGAAAGATGGAGATGTTGTGGGGTTTTTTGCGCTGATGTCTGGTGGGTGATACGCCCAACCAATTGAAGGATGATTATTCTTGTGGTACCGCAATCTCTGTCTGGTCAATCAATTCGCCATCTTTAGCGATGGCGGTCACAGAAATATGATCGGGATAAATCTCCAGCAGGACAAAATGTGTGCGCCGGGCAAATACCTGGCTTTGCGGCAGAAACTCACTTGCAGCGTACAGGATACTGGAACCGCCGCCGGATACGATATATTGGACACCGTCTGCCAGCAAACGCTCATATTGGTGGCTGTGTCCTGAAAGCGCCAGTGGAACGCCTGCATTTGTAAAAGTTGGATGCCAGTTCTGGCGAACGGGTATTTGATCGTCTGGATGCACAAGGCTGCTGTAAAAGGGCGGGACGTGAAATACAGGAATTGTGAACCTGTAACCCGGATCGGATAATCGCTCAAACATCCAGACATTCTGTTCATCCCAGCCGCTTTTGCCGAAGAAAACCTGGCTGTCCAGCATCAAGAATTGCACCCCGAAATATGAAAAGGCGTAATATTGAAGTAAGTCCTTTGGGGAAGAAAAACCATCGGCTTGGAGCGGCTGGAAGGCGTAGAAATAAAAAAAGCTGTCACCCCAAGAGGCAGCAGCATCGTAATCGTGGTTTCCGATAACGGTGTAAACCGGCATGGTATGCAGCAGGGGCGATAAGGTCTTGAAGAACTTCAAAGCATACGCCTCAACAGGCCCGTTGTTGTCATAAATTTCAGCCACCACATCCCCATTGTCAATGGCGAAATCCAGATCGTAGGTAGCCATCAGGTTCATCAGGGTTTCTGTGGCTGCGTCGCCAAAACTTGCATCCCCGAATACGCCTACCCGCAGGGGCTGCTGGGTAGAGGCTGTACGAAAACGGACCGAATTCCAGGGCGGATCCAAAAAACCCGGTTGTTGAAAATTACCGGTTTGATCCTCCAAGCCCACGATCGCCAGGAATTCTGCACCGGCGGGCAGCCCATCCAGGGTAATTTGATGGTAGGTTTCGTCTGGTGGTAAGGGGATCCCTTGTATGCCGGACTGTAAAGGGGAAATTTGCTGGTAGAAGAGGTAGCCCGGGGACGGCTCGTCTAAAGCGAAAGACAGCGTCACAGCATCCTGGGTGGTGTGGCGGATGGTCAGTGGCAGGATGTAAGTGCGTGAGCCGACAGGTAGATCCTCGCTGCCAAGGTCTGGAATTTGCGGCCAGGCAGGTGTTGCGGTGGCTGACGGCGCTGGGAGCGGGGTGTGGGTTGCAAGGGGAGGCGCAGGAGGCACCGTAGGTGGGACAGGGGTCTGTGTGATATTTTGAATAGAGCCGGAACTTTCGGCAGGCTTGGTTTCGGGTTGTATCTGTGCTGCATCCTGGCAGCCAGCAGTGCCTGTGATCAGAGTGACCAGCAAAAACACCCATAAAACGCAAAAGCGTCTTGCGGGCAGTGTTTTTCGATTTCTGCCAGGGGTGGATTGATCCCGTTTCATCATAGGCTCCAGGTGTACTGAGAATTATAACATTCAGAAAACTGGAGCGAGATTGGGGCAAAATGAGAGGGGGCTGCCCCTCCTTGGTGGGCAGCCCCGATTGACTTGGGTTATGTCTGGTTTGGATTAGCCAGGGATTACCAGCTGAAGATGGCAGGCAGGAAGTTTTGTACGAAACCCAGCAAATCTGCCATCATGGCTTCAATGATGGATTCTTCGTCTTCAACGACAGTATTTGGGCCTTTCATTCCGATAGCAATTGCTGCCGCAGAGCTGTCATCCGCCACACCGCGAATGTTGAAGAGCAAGCCATATTCAGGAGTGATCACACTTGATGTGGGTGTATTCTTGTTCCAGTAGCTGAAATGATCATCGAAGTTGGGAACGGCAGGCAAGCCGACATATTTACGGATCTTGCCCCAATACCCCAGCGTCATGCTCGGCGCGCGGATCCTGTCGAAAGCAGCATCATAAGTCTGGATGCGGCAGCCCCAGTACAGGGACCCTGTCTCGGCAAGCGGCGGGGCTTTAATCCCCTGCGGGTGGGCATCAACCACCAGCATAAAACCGCCGCCTGGGTGCATTCCCGTCCAGTTGTCGGTATAGCTCATATCCCGGTAGAACAGCAGCAATCCTGGTGAGTAGCTGAAGTACCAGGGTTCGTTTACGTTTCCGGTGCTGCCGTCAGGATCGAACTGGTAGGCACCGGTCAGACCGGTATCGAAGTTGACGATATTAACATCATCATACGGAGTTTGCATTTCGGCGAAGTTGCGGTACTCCATGATGTAGTAGTGGTTGAAGAGACCAGAGCCTTTGTCGCGCGTCCAGCCGTCTACAACCCAGGCCAGATCTTCTACTTCTACGTCATCAAAAAAGACAACGGCTCCGTCTGCTGTTACACCGATATCATCGACGAAGAACCCTGCCAGGGAGGTTGCCCAGTCGGTCATATAGCGGAATTGGAGCAGGATTTCCATACCGAGATAATCCGCCAGGTCGTATGTCTTATAGAGCCACTCACCACCTGTGCTTCCAGTAAAGCCAGGCATATTGGGGAAGATGGCTGGATAGCCGTCGGCGACGATGTCTGAGCTTGTGCCATCAATGGGCAGCGATGTCCAGGTGGCACCACCGTCGGTGGAGACCTGAACGAAACCGTAGTCCCAATTCTCTTCAATGTCGTACCAGGTCCAGAACGACAGTTCAGCGCTGGTTTTACCGGTGAGATCAACTGCGCGGTACAGCGTAGTGTCGATTTCATCGCCTTTCCCGCCAAACCATTCCCACTCACCGCTATATGGATCATTCGTAAAGGACAATTTCTGAGGCAAGCTGATCCGGATACCGTTGATACTGTCCTCGCCGCCCCAGCGTTCGGCTTGATCCAGGGTAAAGGATAGCGGGTTGGCTGTCAGGTCATCGATGTGGACGACCGCCAGGTTGTCGCCTCCCAGCCAGCCGAGGGCATACTTCGCCCAGGCGCTCATCCCAGAAGGCTGGGTTTGCGCTGGGCGTCCAATCCACGAGCCGGAGCCCTGAAGCGTCCAAAAGCCGGTGGAGTTTCCGCCGCTGTAGATGGTGTCATATTCGTCGGGAAGACCCAGGTCGTGAGCATACTCATGGGCAAAGACACCTACACCGCCGTCTTCGGGCATGATGGTGTAGTTGTAAAGGATCGTTCCCTCGGTCCAGTAGCAAGTGGCATCGGGGTTCGTATCCGCGGTCACTACCTCCCAGGTGGAGGAACTGTGCGCCCAGATGGCGTCGTCGCCCTGCGCGCCGCCACCGCCAGACTGGTCTATGCCGGCGTGGATAAAGAGCGGGTGGTCAATGATGCAGTCAGGCTCATAGATATCCCCATCCCCATCCAGGTCATACAGGTCATACAGGTCGTATGCCAGCCAGTCGATGGCGTCGGCTTCATTGATCTTCACAATGGCATCCGCAAGCAGGGTTTTCGGTGTGCCGGGACGCAGGCTGTCGCTGTAGCCTTCGATGGTGTCATCGCCGTAATAGGCTTCTGGTTTATCGACCATAAACCAACCGTAGGTGTCGCCCTCGACGGTGTATTGGCCGAAGGATTGCTGTAGGAAATAGTCGTACATGCTGCCGCGCTTCTCGCCAGCATAGTAGGGCGTCCCCTCTGGAATGGTCCAGCCGCCAGGTGTGAACATCATATCCTGGAAGTGATCGACGCTGAAATCGGGCACCCACAGGTCGAAGGAGTTATCCGGGATTGGGATCTGATTGTGGAGCGGCCCGGCTTCGGTGCGCTCCACGCCTTCGTCTGTGGTCCAGGTATAATCTTCGTCGCTGAATTCAACCAGCATCAGAAGCAATTTACCAGTCTCTTCCAGCGCCATCCAAGTGGGGGTGGAGGGATCGACATCCACTTCATTGCCGATTTTACGGCCGTGCAGGTCGTTGGTGCCAACCCCGAAGGCGCTTTCAACAGCATTGACTTTTTTTTGCGCCAGCGGGTTGGCGTCCCTATCCGGTCCGCCTTTACCGGCTTTCAGGCGCAGGTAATCTAACACCGCTGCATTTTGCACTTCCACCGGGTCGCTGGCGGATACCTTTCCTTGCCGGATTAGTAGTTGGAGGATTTTTTCTGGATTTGCCGGCATGTGTGACACACTTCTGTTGGCCAGTTGTGATGCCGGAAGGCTGATCACGCTAAGGATCATTGCAGTGATCCCCAGTAAGGCAAATAATCTGAATTTCATTCTTACCTCCTTTAATCGTCTCAATTAATGTGAAATTTGGTTGGAGTTAATCAACAGGAATATTTCTGCGCGCCGACCTCCTTTTTGATCATAGCAAACCAAATGTAACGCACCTGCTCTTGGCTCGCTTTATTGATACCTCTAATCGATAGGTGATACGCTATCCATCAGGGCAGATCTGGCATTGCTTTTGAATTGTTGAAATCAAAGATCGATTGCTTGCCGGTGTTCGCGCCCCACAACGACAAACAGATTTTCTGTGGTGTAATGAAATTAGAGATACATTAATAATTATATACTTGAATATTTAGAAAAAATATTAAAATCTAGCCAAGAATTTAAAATACCCTTGCAATTTTTGGGTAACTGTGTAAAATATACATAGCAAACGCCTGGGTGCCCCCCTCACTCAGGCGTTTGCTACTTAATTCTGGCTATTCAAGGTGAAACACTAATGGAAACCCCAAGATTTGTAGTCGCGGAAATCAAAGATGATGGTGGGCAATTGCTCGCAACACTCACTGTATCTCCTAAGGAATTTAAGACTGGATCGCGAGGGTATTACGCCAATCAGAAAATGGAAATTACAGGTAAGCGCTACCAAATTCAAATTCAGCTAGTAGAGATCGGCAGCAAGAAGAAAGAAGGGGAATGAGGGGAAATATCGAATTGGTGCTGCGATTCCCTTGACAAAAAAGTTGATTGGCTTATAATCTGTCGGCTGGTGGTGACCA
>CAZTMX010000062.1:0-7596 GCA_964614855.1 uncultured Anaerolineaceae bacterium
AAAGGGACACTTACCGCAGCTTTCAGGAGATTTATGCAGCGTAAGGTTGCCCAGGTTTGCGCGACCTGAATTCTAAGGAGAACCAGATGAAAAAAATTCACTCAGCTACTTTCGTCCTCATCGCGCTGCTCATTTTTGGACTGGCAGCTTGCACCCGCTCACTGCCAGATAGTAAGCCTAGTGGAGAAGTCGAAGCTACATCACAGGAGCTCATGCCAGGAGGCTCCAGTGTGATGGATACGCTCAATATGCTCAGTACGCAAACAGCCATGGCGGGTATGCAGGGACAGCCGACAGCACTTGCCGTGCTTACCACTGGCGAGGCAATTCCCCAGGAACCACCCACCGTAACCCCTGAGCCTACAAAGCCGGCGGTTGTCGCACCGACAGCCACACCAGGGTTACCTGCATCTTATACCATCCAGAAGGGTGAATTTCCCTTCTGTATCGCCAGGCGCTTCAACGTCAACCCAAGCGAGATGCTGCAGCTCAGCGGTCTTTCATCAGCGCAAAATTACCCGCCAGGGACAGTACTAAAAATCCCTCAGAAGGGTTCAGACTTCCCTGGCAACCGTACCTTACGCTCACACCCCACTACTTACACTGTGCAATCTGGCGATACCATCTACTCGATCGCTTGTTTGTTTGGTGATGTTGACCCTGAAGCCATCGCTTTCGTGAATGGTTTGACTGCCCCCTTCAAACTCAGTGCAGGACAGACCATCAGCATTCCATAATCCGCTACACGCCAAGAGAAATAGCCTGAGAGTAACCCTGCAAAGCAAGGTTACTCTCTTTTTTTAGAAAGGTATGAAGTATGGACATCGTCAGCTCACAAATTGTGTACCACGGGCGAGTATTTGATGTACGCATCGATCAGGTACGTTTACCAAATGGCAACCTGCACCAGATGGATATTGTGCAGCATCACCCGGCTGTAACTATGATCCCTATCGACCAGGAGGAAAATATCTGGTTTGTGCGCCAGTTCCGCCATCCTGCCAATTCAATGCTGCTGGAACTGCCTGCCGGGATGTTGGAAAAGGATGAGGAGCCTGCACTCGGGGCACAAAGGGAAATTCGCGAGGAGACCGGCATGGCTTCTGGAAGGCTTGAAGAAATCGGTGGTTTTTTCCTGGCACCGGGATACTCCAGCGAATATATGCATGTATTTCTGGCGCGGGACCTTATTCCTGATCCATTACCCGGCGACGAAGACGAAGACCTGGAAATTGTCAAAATCCCGAAGTCGAAACTCCAGGATTATATCGATAACGGCGAGATCAGAGACGCCAAATCTCTGGGCGCTTTGTATTTAGCTATGAAATACTTGAGGTAATTATAGATATTACGGTGCTTGATCAGCCCCGAGATTGCGGTACTTCCGTTTATGAACGGTCGGCCTTCCAGCCTCCGGGCTCAACAGTGTGTTCAAACGGATGATCGCTTCGGAGTCATAATCGCGCTTACCGCAAACATCACATACCCAGGCTGGAAAATTCGGCACCGTGATCAGTTCGTCATTGAGCCAGGTGAAATATGTCAGCTTCTCCTGGCGCAAGATACCTGTCTGGCATTCCATGCACAGGGTGTAGCGCGGTACCGAAGGCCTGGGGGGCTGAGCGTTCTTACCTGCTTTCTCAGTCATGCGGTAGCTTCCTTCGCAATTTGAACCCCAGCACTGGTACCCAGGCGCGTCGCACCGGCTTTTATCATGGCGATCGCCGATTCCAGGTTACGAATACCGCCGGAGGCTTTCACCTTTACTTCTGGACCGACAACTCGATACATCAAATCGACATCTTCCACGGTGGCATTGCCTGGGCCGAAACCAGTCGATGTCTTTACAAAATCAGCGCCAGCTTCCTGGCTCAGCAAGCAAGCGGTAATCTTCTCACGTGTATCCAGGTAGGCAGTCTCAAGAATCACTTTGACAATTGCTCCCTGGTTATGTGCCGCCTGGACCACGGCACGGATTTCATTGAGCACTTGCCCATATGCGCGTCCTTTAAGTGCCCCAATATGGATCACCATATCGATTTCACTAGCTCCTACTGCCAATGCACCGAGAGTTTCCAATACCTTGTGTGTGGCCGGCGCAGCTCCCAGGGGGAAACCGATTACACCGCATGTCTTAACTTTTGAACCCGAGAGAATCTCGGCCACCAGCGGTGTATAAACCGGGTTTACGCAGACACTGGCAAATTGGTATTCCAAAGCTTCCAGGCACACCTTGCGGATCTGATCGGGCGTGGCATCGGCTTTTAACAGCGTGTGATCGATCCAACTGTTAATCTCGCTGCCAGATGGAAGGTGAACCGGAGCGGGTACAGGCGGTAATTCTTGAGAATACTGTTCCACAATTGTGATTAATTCAGCCAAGGATTTCATTGATTTCCTCCAGGATATATTCCCGCATTCGCAGTTGATTGGTGATGGATCAACCCCCAATCGGCAACTGGCCAATAAACAAACACTGCCTTGCCTACCACTTGTTCTAAGGGAACTGGTCCCCAACGGTGCGAGTCTGAAGAATTATTCCTGTTGTCACCCAGAACAAACACGGTTCCTTCAGGAACTTGCCATTCGCTTTGATAGTCTGGAGCTTCAGAAATATAGGGCTCAACGATCGCAGTGCCATTGACATAGACCTGCATGTTTTCGATTTTGACAAAATCACCCGGCAAACCAATAATGCGCTTGATGTAATCCTGTTCGGGATCGCGAGGAAAGTGAAACACAATCACATCTCCACGGTCCGGTTGGCCCAATTTATATGCCAATTTATTCACCAGGACAAATTCGCCGTCTTTCAATGTGGGCACCATGCTTAAACCATCGACACGGATGCGCGCGGTGATGCCGTCGATCACCAGAAACAATAAAGCTGCCAGGATAATGGTCTCGAGAAAATCCAGTAAAACCCTGCCGAAACTCTGGCGCGGCGGGGTTTCTGAAGGTTCATTTGTCTGGCCATCAAGAAGGCTGTTTGGGAAATTGTTTTCCTGCATAGATAATTGGATTATATTCCCGGATGGAAATGCAAGCAAGCCCTCAAAGATGAGAGTGCTTTCATCCCGTTATTCTACAACAATTATCGACGCGGGCGAAACACCAGCCGCACCGGTGTCCCCAAGAAGGGATATACTTCACGTAGCCGATTTTCCAGAAAGCGTACGTATGTAAAATGGGCCAATTTCGGGTCATTTACATACAATAAAAATGTCGGCGGATCGCTGCGTACCTGCGTGCCGTAATAAATCTTCAGCTGCCTGCCACCTTGCGAAGGTGCAGGATGCTGGTCTTGCGCCCTCTGTAACACCTGATTAAGCTGCGAGGTCGAAATCCGCACCAGGCGTTCTTCCTGCACTTGTAATGCGAGCGGCAGAACCCGATCGACGCGTTGGCCTGTTAGCGCCGAGATAAACAATACTGGTACATAATCCATAAAATTCAATTCGTGCCGCAGTCTGCGTGTATATTCCTCCATGGTAGAGCTGTCTTTCTCAATCAAGTCCCACTTATTCACCAAAACTACCGCACTCTTCCAGGCATCCAGGATAAATCCTGCGATATGGGTATCCTGGGCAGTAATTCCAGAAGGGGCATCAACCACCAACAAGACCACATCGGCACGCTCTATGGCTTGCATGGCGCGTAATACGCTGTACTTTTCTACACCCGGTTCGATTCTTCCACGGCGGCGGATGCCCGCCGTGTCAATCAAGGTGATCGGGAAATCTGCATAGGTGATTTTCATATCAATCGCATCACGGGTTGTCCCCGGGATTGGGCTGACAATGGCGCGCTCCTCACCCAGCAGTTTGTTCAATAAACTTGATTTTCCTGCGTTTGGTTTTCCAGCAATAGCAATTTTGACACTGTTATCCTCTTCTTCCTCCCCAACCGCAGGAAGACACTCAACCAACGCATCGAGCATGTCTCCGGTACCGGTTCCATGCAGGGATGAAATTGGATATGGTTCTCCCATGCCCAATTCATAAAACTGCAAGGCTTGTTCTCGCCGGGCTGGGCTGTCAGCCTTATTCACCACCAGCAATACTGGAGGCCAGGGTTTACCGTCACGATCTTGCTGGTTTTTTCTTAAGATTTGCGCCACCTCAATATCGGCAGGTGTGACGCCGCTTTCTGCATCGACAACAAACAGGACAGCATCTGATTCCTGAATGGCAATTTCAGCCTGAAAGCGGATTTCCTTAATAAAATCTGATGACCCAATAGATAGCGGCTCTCTGCCAGCGCCGTATGCAGTTTGTGTGGGATCTATGCCGCCGGTATCGATCATGTCAAAGACATGACCTGTCCATTCTGCTTCAGCCACTAAGCGGTCGCGTGTGGTTCCAGGGATGTCATCAACAACCGCAATTCTCTCCCCTGCCAGGCGGTTAAATAACGTGCTTTTTCCAACATTTGGCCGCCCAACCAGGGCGACAACAGGTTTTTTCAATTCGTTCTCCTCACGGTTGCGTTGTACTGGTAGATATTGGCGTAGGGGTAGGCGCGATCAATATCGTCACCTCAACTGTTTCAGGCAGCACTGTCTGAATACGAACCTGATCCGGGTATTGATCGACTACAGGAGGCCGCTGGTAAACCCCTACTGGTAAATCCGCCAGATCTAAGATCACCAGGAAGCTATCCGGGGCTAGCGTCTCAAGGATATTCAAAGGACCCGCTACAATGATATCCACAGTTGCCGGAGACACTTCAGCAGACAATTCCGGCGGTAGTCCTGTTACCTGAATTGGGACAGAAAAAGTCATACTTCCTTCAATCGCCGCCACACTCACCTGAACCAACACACGGGAGTCCTGCACAAGGCTGATGCCTTGAGGCAAATCTAAACCCACATTGATTTCCAGGTCATCGCTGATGTTTGTCAGATCCACAGGTAGTGTTTCCACAAACCCAGGCATTTCGTTGAGCACCTGGGGGGTATCGGAGAATAATGTGACCGTGGGGGGTGAAACAGAAATATTGGTCAGACGGTAACCATTAGCTACTTGCCCTGTGGTCGAGATTTTCACCACGACATTCTTGAAACCACCCTGCAAGTTGATTGGTTGGATCACTTTTACATTTTTGGGGAGCACGGTAACATTTTCCACTTTATCCCCATTGGCATCCAATGCCTCAACCGGTACCGTGCGTTCAATGGATGTCAGCGCCCCAGAAATATCAATTACTGCACGTACCCTGGTTACTTTTTCCACCAGCGACTCTGCGCCAGAAATGCGAATGCTTTCGGGTTCTATCACTGGCGTTTCTTTTCGATAACCAACCGGCAACACTCCCGTTACCTGGAGATCCAGTTTCAGCTCTTTGGTGGCCAAGTTCTCCAGGGTGATTTGAATTCTCTGCGGATCAACTGCCTCAATACGGATCGGGCTAATATCAACCTGGGTTTTAACATCAACCGTATGCGTTCCTGGGCCATAACCCGAGAGATCCACCCAGGCCTTTACCAGGTTGGTATCCTTGTTTAACTTGTCCCAAATCGATCTTGGCGCTTGTATTGTCAATCGTGCCTGGTTGGGCGCATCACCCACCAAGAGTAAGTCAGAAGCCTGTCCTACCTTCTCAATGGCAATCGCCCGCATTACATGCTCTTCATTGGGATCTGCAGTCACTACTGCGGAAATCCAGACCACCAAAGAAAGGAAAAATGCCAAAAGCAAGGCGCTGAGATTCTTACCCAGCCAGGAAATTACAGAAGAACTTTTCAATCTCCATCTCCATCCGAGCGATCCAAATCGGGAAGATAACGTGCCAGGTTTTGTAAGAAGCCTTTTGGCGTTTGAGCGGGTTTGAAAAATGCGCGCAGGATATTTTCCAGGCGTTCGACATCTATCCGCCGGATCATCCTGCCGCCGTGGACAACGGAAATCGATCCTGTCTCTTCCGATACAACCACTGCAATTGCATCGCTAACTTCAGAAATCCCCAGTGCGGCGCGGTGGCGCAAACCCATTTGGCGTTCAGGCGAGGCAGTCAGTACACCGCTGGCTGAAAGCGGCATTACGCAAGATGCGGCTACAATGCGCGCACCTGCGATCACTACTGCCCCATCATGCAAGGGGGTATTTGGATAAAAAATTTGCAGCAACAATTCAGGCGTGACACGCGCTTCTAATTTGACCCCGGTGCGAATATATTCACTCAGGTCAGCTCTTCTCCCGATGATAATCAACGCCCCATGTTGGCGATCAGCCAGGCGAGCAGAGGCAGACACAATAGCTGTGATGGCATCTTGCATCTCTTGAGAGGTATTTTCCGGGTGTTGCAAAAAACCCGCCCGCCCCAGGCGCTCCAGTGCATGACGGATCTCTGGTGCAAAAATTACCGGGATTGCCAACAACAATGCTGGAAAGGTCGTGCGCACCAGCCAGGAAAATGCGGGTAGTACATCCAAAGATGTCAAAATTCCTAGAAGCGCTATTATAAAAATAGCGCCTCGTAGCAGTACCATTGCCTGGGTACCGCGCAAGAGGGAAAGAATAGCAAAGAAGACAGCAGCAACCAGCAGCACATCCAGGATGCTCAGCCAGGTCAGGCGTTCAAAAATAAACACCAGGTTTGCTAAAAGATTGCTAAGAATATCGCTCACAGCCTACCACTTTCGTTCATCCACCAATCTGGGTGGAACAGGAATCTTTGCCAGCCATGCTGTGTATACCTGTCGCCAGGTATCCTCAAAAGAACCATCATTCTGTATGACCACATCCGCAGCGGCAATTTTTTGTTGTTGAGGGGGCTGCGCAAGGATCCGCTGCTGTGCTACCTCAGCGCTCATATTGCGCCTTTGTTGTAAGCGCTTCATTTGAACTGCTTCCGGTGCATGGGTCACCCAAAGTGTGTCACACTTCGCTCCAAGCCCGCTTTCGATAATTTTTATTGCTTCAATTACAACCACTGCGCTTGACGAACGGCGCACCATGATGTCCACAGCCTGGTTAACCAGAGGGTGAACAATCGCCTCTAACAAAGCAAGCGCTTCAGGGTCTGAAAACACAATCTTACCCAACCTGGACCGATCAATCCGTCCATCAGGTGATACGATCCACTTTCCGAATGCATCCACTACAGGTTGATAACCCGGGGCATCGCTGCCGATAGCCCGGTGCGCCAGGTCATCTGCATCAATACCATAAGCGCCAAGCTGCTGCAACATCTTGCGGACAACGCTCTTGCCGGTAGCGATATTTCCAGTTAACCCAATAACAAATTTGCCCGGCCAGGCACTCATCCGGCCTCCTTAACTACAGACACTCAATGTACAATCCATTGTAGTATGACCCGCAAAGAATGTCAAAGGTGGATTGCAATAGAAAAGCCATCCTTCACTGCCGCAGCAACGCGCCGGGGCAAGGCAGAATGGCTTTCCAAACAGCTATTGTAACGGATCTATTCAGAACTCTGCATCGCCAGGCGTGGATCCAGGGCGTCGCGCATGCCGTCGCCCAACAAATTGAATGCCAGCACTGTGAGCATAATCGCCAGACCGGGGTAAAAAACCAGATGCGGTGCCGTAAAGACCTGGTTACGCTCTGCCCCCAACATGGTTCCCCATTCAGG
>CAZTMX010000062.1:7696-14886 GCA_964614855.1 uncultured Anaerolineaceae bacterium
CGCATGATCACATTGTCCACCCATTTACCCAGATATCCTGCCAGCGCTCCGAAAAATGTCCCAATTACGATCGCAAAAGATACCGTGGAAAGCCCCACCATAAGACTTAAGCGTGCGCCATAAAGCAGGCGGCTAAACTGGTCGCGTACATTCCCATCGACCCCCATCAGGTGCTGCGGCTGGTCTTCAGGGCAGCCCAACAAATGAATGCAAGGAGCCTGGCGCATTTTAATCGCTTCTTTTCCGATCAAAACCTCATATGGGTCATAAGGTGCAATAAGCGGAGCAAAAATTGCGATCAAGAGCAAGAACGCCAGGATCACCATCCCTACAACGGCTGATTTTCGCCGGAACAATCTACGCCAGGCTGTTTTCCACAGCGTTTCACTTTGGGTCGAGCGCAGCCCCTCTGCCTGCAGTTGAGGTATCAAATCTTGTTTTTCCTGTGATTTAGTTGAGGCATCCATGAAGTTCCCTACTCCAGGCGTACGCGCGGATCCAGATATACATACGAAACATCCACAATGAGATTTAAGATAACAAAAAAGACCGCTATAACCACCGTAAATGACTGGACGACGCCATAGTCACGTGCTGTGATCGAATCGTACAGGATCCGGCCCACACCAGAAAGACCAAAGATGGTTTCCGTAAGCACCGCACCGCCCAAAAAACTACCCAAAGAAAGACCGATAATGGTGACCAGCGGTAACAAGGCATTACGCAGCGCATGCTTCAAGATTACTTCCACACGCGGCAGTCCCTTTGCCCGCGCTGTGCGCACATAATCCTGACCCAGCACATCCAGCATGCTGGAACGGGTCATGCGAGCGATGATCGCCAACGGGATGGTACCTACCGCAACTGCAGGCAAGATGATGTGGCGCAGTGCATCCATAAAAATATCCCAACGCCAGGTCAATATCGAATTGATAAGATTCATGCGGCTGATAAACACCAGGAAACTGGTCCACAAACCACTTGCGGCGACTTGCAATCCCCAAACCTCGTAAAAGGCCGGGGCACTCAACCCTGGAGACAAGCGGCCTGAAGGTGGCAATTGCAGAGGGGTGTCCTTTAACACCAGCGCAAACAGGTATGCCAACATCAATCCTAACCAGAAAACCGGCATGGAGACCCCTACATTGGCAATAACCATGGTGCCGACATCAACGGCCGAATTGTGCTTGACCGCTGATATGATCCCCAATGGAATGCCCACCATAACACTAAAGAACATCGCTGCCATGCTCAATTCTACGGTTGTGGGTAACCTTTCAACGATCAGATCGGTAACCGGCTTGCCATATTTTAACGAGACGCCCAGGTCGCCGCGTAAGATTTCACTTACATAAACTCCAAACTGAACTGGGATGGGTTTATCCAAACCGTGGCGGGTGATAAATTCATCACAAATTTTATCTGTGGCTTTTTCACCTAAAATAGCGCGGCAAGGATCTCCGGGGATTAAACGTCCCAGGGCAAAGGTAACAAACAGAATTCCGATAAGAACAGGAATACTTGAAAGAATACGGCGCAGGATATAGGTAGGCATGATCGATTATTATCCTTGCCGGGACGCAATTGCTGCGTCCCGGCAAAGTACAGGTTTATGTCAGGTGAGCTCGCCTGGCAGTTATTCTGCCGGGGCGTTCAGGAAAGAACCCCACAGGGCGGAGAAGTAAGTGAAGGCGCCGGTGTTGCCCGTGTGCAAAGGATGAGCAGCATCCCACTGTACCACAAGCGACATCACAACGTCGTTCGCATCCAGGGCAGAACCATCATGGAACAGGATGCCTTCATTTAGCGTGCAGGTCCAGACAGTCAGGTCTTCACTGGGTTCGCAGACCTTTGCCAGGTTGGGCAAAGCCGCAGTACCGCCGACTTCGTATTTGTACAGCGATTCCACAACCTGCTCGCAGCCGCGCAGCGATTCGCCGTCTGTTTCATCCGGGCAGTAAAGCGAGATAGGTTCCGCATTCTGCATCCAGACAAAAGTATCCTGACCTGGGACAGACATATATGCAAAGGCTTCATTGCCCAGTGGGCTGGCATGACCGCCTTCTACAGCTGCTTTGTACGCCACACCAGAACCACCGTGAGCTACGGGGATCATCGGTACGTGCTGCTTGATAGCATTATTAGCAGTTTCGTAGAACGGTTGGCGATCTGCATCATCGGCCAGGGATGCGCCTTGCTTTAAAGCTTCGACAATATCATCCCATTTTGTACCAAACTGCGCTGAGGATCCGCCGCCAAAGTGGTAATCCAGGAAGTTGGTCATATCCGGGTAGTCGGCACCCCAACCCAGCAGGTGCAAACCGGTAAGTGTACCGGCATCGGCTGCTTCCAGGAATGCGCCGGATTCCATCACATTGATATTGACCTTGATATTCAGGTTTTCAAGCAGTTGAGCCTGGATATCCTGGGCAACGACACCGGGTTGCGGCAGGTAACCACGCACTACATCGCGGTATGCCAGCTCTGTTTCAAAGCCATCCGGGAAACCAGCTTCAGCCAGCAATTCCTTGGCTTTGGCTACATCAAACTCATACCACGCCTCACCGGTGCAGCCGTTGGGGATGGAGCAGGGAGTGAAGTGAGAAGCGACTTCGGAGCCAACCGGATAGAAGTTGTCCACGATACGCTGGCGGTCAATTGCCATAGCAACTGCCTGGCGCACCAACTCATTGTCAAATGGTGCAAAAGCATTGTTCATGCCGATGTACATGATATTCAAAGCCGGGCGATTGATCAGAGCCAGGTTTGCATCGGCTTCGATGGTAGCAAAATCATCCGGACCCGGGTTGTCGATGCCGTCTACCGTACCAGCCTGGAGCTCAAGCAGACGCTGAGCAGCTTCTGAGCTCCAACGGAAAACCAGGGTGGTTGCCTGCGGCTTTTCTTCACCCCAATAATTTTCATTGGCAGTAAAGACAAGCTCGTCGCCGCGCTTCCATTCCGCAACTTTGTAAGGACCAGTGCCGATTGGTTGCTCTAACAACACGCTGCCTTCGCCGCCACCGCCAGTCGCTTCGAGGTATTCACTGGGTTGGATCGAGAACGCTGAGAAGGCGATCTTCGGCAGGAAAGCCGGATCGGGAACGCACATGGTGAACTTGACAGTCAATTCATCCACTGCTTCAATGCTCTTGAACAGACCGCCGTAATCGCAATCTGGAGCGCTGAAAGCCAGGGGCTCATAAGCGGGTGCTTCTTCCACAACAGGAGCCTCAGTGACAACAGGCTCTGCAGGGGCAGCCGGCTCAGCAGGAGCAGCTGGGGCAGCCGGTTCGGCTGGCGCAGCAGGTTCGGCTGGAGCAGGTTCGGCGGGGGCGGGTGTAGCGGCAGGTGCGCAGGCGCTTAGCAGCATGCTGAATGCCAGCAAAAGTGCACCAAGGGTGAACAAAATATTTCGTTTCATGCTTTCTCCTCCTATAGAGAATTAGGTGAATATGGAAAAGATAGAGGGGGTGATTGAAAGAGTATCTTTATGCTACAGCCTCCTTTCAGGTATTAGAATTTCTTTGACATTAGGCGTCTATTGATTATACGTTACCAGGGCCAGATGTCAACTAAAATTTGCCAATTAAGAGATGGATTCAAGGTTTAAATATTCCAGAACTTTTTCCTCGTGCACCGGGATGTTATAATACAACCTGAAATCGAGGAGGTAGTGAATGGCTGAGAGAACCTGGCAACCGATAAAAATTTCTTATTGTCATCATGTTGGTCACAGAGTTGCATTGCAGGCGGAGCTCATTTATCCCGCTGAATGGATGCCCGAACAATTGCCGCGCGTCCTGGCACATCGCTGTTCAGATGCTGTGGGCTGCAATATGGACGGCCGGCCCAGTTGCATTTGGGCCGGTACCAATCCGGTTTTTGATCCTTTTAAAGAACCAGCAGGCTCAGGCGACGACGCCTAAGCTTGCACCCACCTCACGAAATACCTGCAGTCCTTGATCCAAATCATCCCTGGAATGAGAAGCTGAAATCATCACGCGGATGCGCGCCTTGCCGCGCGGCACGGTGGGGAAGCCCAGCGCCATGGCAAAAACGCCTTTTTCAAATAGCTGGCGGCTGAATTGCTGGGCCAGGGGCGCTTCGCCAAGCATTACCGGTGTAATTGGGGTAACACTCGTCCCAATATCAAAACCCAGGGTTTGCATCTCATTTTTAAAATAACGTGTGTTTTCCCACAATTTATCGACCAGTTCGGTAGATTCTTCAAGAATTTCTATTGAAGCAAGGCAGGCAGCGGTATCCGGCGCGGTCATTGCGGACGAGAATAAGAAGGGTCTGCCACGCTGTCGCAACCATTCCACCACCAGCGGGTTACCTGCAACTACGCCGCCCACCACCCCAAAGGCTTTGGACAGCGTGCCCACTTCGATATCGACTTTGCCGTGCAGGTGGAAGTGATCCACAATACCGCGGCCGCCGTGCCCGAGCACACCCTCTCCGTGGGCATCATCCACCATCAAAACGGCGTCGTGCTTTTTACTGACGTCCAAGATGGCATCCAGCGGCGCCACATCCCCATCCATACTAAATACACCATCGGTGATTACCAGCGCCTTGGGATAATTGGCTCTATTCTCCTTGAGAACGCGATCCAAATCCTCCGGGTCGCAGTGGCGGTAGCGGATGATCTTCGCCCCAGACAGCCGGCAGCCATCGATGATACTGGCATGGTTGAGTTCATCGGAATAAATTGCATCATCCTTCCCAACCACCGCGGCGATGGTAGCCAGGTTGGCCATAAATCCGGATTGGAAGGTGATCGCCGAGCTTACACCCTTGAAGCTGGCGAGGCGCTGTTCCAGTTCCACATGTAAATCCATCGTCCCTGCTATGCTGCGCACTGCGGCTGGCCCAACACCATAACGTTCGGTGGCCTTACAGGCTGCTTCAACCACTCGTGGATGATTGGCCAAACCCAGGTAGTTATTTGAACAAAAATTCAAAGCCCGTTTGCCGTCCACAATCAGCCATGCGCCTTGAGGCGAGCTCAGAGTCCGGATGCGGTTGTATAAGCCGGCATCTTTCAAGTTTTGCAGTTCCACTTCGATCCAGGCCAAATTGTCAGTCATCTTTACCTCATCTGCAGTTGTTTAGAAAGGGTTGAAACGCTTCAGGTTTCCCCTGGTTATTTCTTGGGGCCGCCTTTGCGTGATACACCAAACATACGCTGTAAGATCCCTGCCGATTCAGGCATGTCAACTTTTGCCATGCCATTCCCGGTCCATTCGCCGGTTTGCCGCTCAGCCCACCATTTTTGCCGCCCTAAAAATGCTCTTCTCAGTCGCTCATTCAGCGCCTGTTCATTCTTCTCCTGGATATCGGCACGCAGAAACTGTAAGGCTGCAATCACGCTATCCAAAATGCGCAGCACATTTTCCCGGTTCAGCAGTGCAGACTCTACCAATGTGTGGTAATCGGAGAGGTGAGCAAAGGGTCCGGAGACCTCGGCGTAATCGCGACCAGCCACTTTGCGACCTTCTCGCCAGCCCGGTTGATCCATCGTGGCGTTGAGTAACCCTGCCGCCAGCAACTGGGGGACGACCTGGGTGGCTGCCATCAATCCATCCATCTCAACCGGATCTGCAAACAAGGGTTTCGCACCCAAAAGGCGGGTTAAATCGGCCGCCAGCTTGATCGCTTCTGAACTGGTGTGCTGCGGCGCCGAGATGGCCATCAACCCACCCTGAAACAGATCATCCCGCGCAGCCTGTAAGCCGGCATCCAGTGAGTAAAGATACACCGGGTTGAGCACAGGGGTCAAACCGATATAATATCGACCTTCAGGCAGGTACTGGGCTGCCCAGCCCGCCACAACCTCTTTAGCAGGACCGGTATCTAAAACCACAGCGCCTTCCCGTAAATCTGGGGCGATGAACTCAAGGGTTTCACGGATCTGGTCCACGGGTAAGGACATCATCACAATTTCCGCCTGGCGCACCGCTTTGGGCAGGTTAACCTCAACCTTATCTACCGCGCCTAATTTCTCTGCCTGGCGAGCAACCTTTACATCCAGGTCATGCCCCACACGCGTCAGCAATTCTTTTTGGTCGGCCAGGGCCAGACCAATCGAGCCGCCAATCTGCCCCAGGCCAAGTATGGTTATTTGCACAGTCATCGTACTTTTCCCTCAACTCTCATCATCATAGATCTGCAATAGGTCTAATAAACGATCTTCTTCAGTGGATATTTTACCTTGATCTAAGGAAACCTTGTCCTGATGCCGGCGGATAAGCGACACAACCCTATGTGTGGCGCCAGCCTTTTGCGCCATCTCGGCCCCCCAGGCAGGATGCTGCGCGGCAACCACAAAAGGTTTGCGCCAGCCCTTTGACGGAGAATTCTCCCAATGCTTTACTACAGAAGGCATATATTTCTTTGATAAAACAATCTCGACACGTTCCCATATTTTCAGTGGGCAAAGGCTCTTTCCTACATCATGCAGCAGGGCTGCCGCTAGCAAATCTGGCTGGGTCTCCCCCTGGCTGCGTAATCGGCGGTAAACCCATAGGCTGTGCGCCTGCTCGCTCGTCTGCATCTGTAAAAATAAATCCATCAATTCAGGTGCGAGCACTGCACGAACTTCCTGGATATCTTCCTCATCAATGGATGCTGTCAACGCCTGCCAAAACTGCTGAACCCGATAAAACCAACGCTGCAAATTTACCCCACCAAAGCACTAAACAGGAATCGTAGCGGCGGGTTGATAATCCAGCCGAGGATATTTACACCCAGCAGTGGAGATAAAAACAATATCATCAAGATCATCGGACCATAGGGGCGGATGGTTTGCCAGATTTGCTGCAAACTTGGTGGGAAGAAATAATCGACGATCTTATCGCCATCCAGCGGCGCCAATGGGATCAAATTGAACAACATCAGTAAAAGGTTGATGTAAACAAATTCCATCAGTAGCTGTGAGACAAAGCCGCCGCTGTAAAGCGAAACCAGCCCCAGCCGCAAGGGGATAGCAGCCAAAATCGCCATAAAGAAATTTGACAACGGTCCGGCAAGAGAAACCCACATCAACCCGGCGGAGGAATTACGTTGGATGGCATATGCATTGACCGGTACAGGTTTTGCCCAACCAAAACCGGCAAATATCAACATCATGGACCCCATAGGGTCTAGATGCGCCAGTGGGTTTAACGTAAGCCTGCCGTTCA
>CAZTMX010000063.1:0-14877 GCA_964614855.1 uncultured Anaerolineaceae bacterium
GTCCGCGCCCCCCCAACCCCTGTTTATCTGCACGCCGTTTTTGTGGGGGGGGGGTTTTTTTGTGGCACCGGGGGGGGGGGGGGGCGGCAGTGCCAGCGCGGCCGTTGATGCAGGTGTAGAGGGTGGCTGTGTGAGGGCTGCCGTCGAGCCGGGTGCAGGGGGTGGTGGGAGCGTAGATGCAGCCGTAGAGCCGGGTGCAGCATGCAGCGTGGGTGAGGGGATTGAAGCGGATGTCTGTGGGATGCAGCCGTTGAGCAGCAGGGCGGCGATTAACAGGCTGAGCAGGGATCTCCAGTGCATGGTGTTGTCTGCCTTATGCGCTGCCGTTTCAGATGGCGGCGCTGTAATATACCAGCGGCACAGGGGTGAAGACCAGGAAGAAGATGATCACACCCAGGACGGCGATCCACTTGCGCCGTTTATCCAGACCGGTGATCTGGTCCAGCGGTTCGGCGTAGAAACGTCCCAGGAAGAAGAGCAGGAAAGCCCACAGCCACCAGCCGCTCCAGGCCAGGCCGAGCAGCGCCAGCGAGACCATGATGAACGGCCACAGCTTTTTGGAGCGCTGGCCAAGCAGCACATACACCAGGTGTCCGCCGTCCAGTTGCCCGGCAGGCACCAGGTTGAGCGCGGTCACCAGCAGCCCAGCCCAACCAGCCCAGGCTACCGGGTGGATCATCACATCCATCCCGCCGATGGGTAGGGGTTGGCTGGTAAAAAAGTAGCGCAGCCAATACAGAATTGGCGAGAGACCGCCGTAATCGGCAGGCGCGGGCAGCCATTCGCCAAAGACGGCATACTTCGCCAGCAGGTAGAGGATCGAATTACCTTCCAGTTGGAAGGCGCTTCCAGGCGGGACGGATATCGTATCCACCCTGGAAAGCGAAAGCCCGTAGAGCAGCACCGGTAGCGCCACCACCAGCCCAGCCAGCGGCCCGGCGATGCCGATATCCAGCAGGATACGCTTGTTTTTTGGGGGTTTTTTCATGTTGATGAAGGCGCCCATGGTGCCGAAGGGGCTGATGGGCAGCGGGAGGAAATAGGGCAGGGTGACATGCGCGCCGTGGTAGCGGCCGGCCAGATAATGACCGAATTCGTGCGCCAGCAAGATACCCAGCAAGCTGGCGGCAAAGGGGATGCCGGTATGCAGGTTGCGCAGCAGCGTGAGCACCATCCCGCCGGGGTCTTCGGGCAGGGGGCCGTCATAGGTGTACATCACACCGGCAAACATCACGCTAAACACGGTGAGCAGGAACAACACCAGGTTTACCCAGGGGTTGGAGGGACGCGTCTTGTAACTGTCCTGGGTCAGGTAGATCACATGCTGGCCGTCTTCTTTGCGGAAGAGCGGCATCAGCCCGTAGGGCTGCAGCCACTGGGTGAGGTCATCATAAGCCTGTTCGGAATCCCGGTAAAGCAGCCCGCGATAGCGCACCAGGAAGGATTGGTTGGCGGCGCCAGTGGTGATATCGCTAACATTCAGCACTCGCCTGACAAGGGGGGTAAGAGTATCGGTATCGGGTGTGTTCATAACATTAAGTGTAGAAAATAAAGGCGGGAGTGGATGGGAGTCGAACCCACCACGGCCCGCAACGCGACCCGTCACCGGTTTTGAAGACCGGGGAGCCCACCGGGACCCAACCACTCCCACAAAAAACCTCAGGCTCTAAGCATACCGCAAGCCAAGCAAAATCACAAGGTGGAAAAAGCGAAGGCTAAATTGCCTTAGATTTGATAGCCACAGGTCAGACAACCTCGGGCAATATTGCTTGGGGGCAATTTTGCCTCAGGCTGTGTGATGAAAATGATCCACAAAAGGCTGCCAGGCGCTTACGCTCCTGCCCTGTGCCAGGCGGTAGTAATATGCGCGGGCAATATCCCCTTGCTGTTCCAGGTTGAAATCCTCCAGCTTGCCGCCTTTTTCAAAGATATCCAGCAAACCTGCTTCTCCGCCAAAATCGTATGCGCGGGCGCCAAGGGAAAACTGCACGTGCAGCGCCAGGGGCAGGTAACGCCAGCCCATTTGCTGGTACTGCCAGACATGGGTCAGCTCGTGCACCAACCAGGTGAACAGGTAAAGCTGCGGGCCTTGCAGCTCGTTCGGATTTTGCAACAGCCGTACCGGGAAGTAGATGTGGTTGCCTAGGGTGATGGCATTGTGGTCGATGACTGGCAGTTTGCCCTTGGGCAGTTTGCCCTTGGGCTTCCAGCCCTTAAGTTTTGCACCCAGGATATTGATGGTGTCCGGCCAGGCGGTGTTTTCGTGAATGCGCACGCGGTGATAGGCGATGTGGTTGCCAAACACACGGCGGGCTTCCTGGATCTCCCAGGCATATAAAGGACGGACGAGAGCGTGTTTTGAGGGCGGCATAGGCACCATGGCGGAAAATTTTCTAAAAGATACCACACAGCCAGGAAATCAAAGAAATGGGCTTTTTGGGTGTTGACGGGCCGTTGCAGCGTGATAAAATGTGCAATTAGTTTTTTAAAGAAAAGAGGAACCCATGGACGCCAAAGAAGTTTACAGCCGCATAAAAGAAGATGGGGTGAAATTTATTTCCTTGCAATTCACTGATGTCACTGGCTCGGTGAAAAGCGTGGATATCCCGGTTTCGCGCATGCCTATGGCGCTGGAAGAAGGGATCTGGTTTGATGGTTCATCGGTGGAGGGTTTTGCCCGCATCCAGGAAAGCGATATGCGCCTGGTGATCGATCCTTCGACCTACACGGTGTTACCCTGGTCGCCAGCAGAGGTGCGCCGGGGGCGGGTTTTTGTGGATATTTACCAGCCGGACGGCAAGCCTTTCCCGGGCGATCCGCGCGGAATGCTCAAGCAGGCACTGCAGAAGATCAGCGAACGGGGTTGGGTCTTCAACGTGGGTCCCGAACCCGAGTTTTTCCTGTTCAAACGCAACGGCGGGGATACAATCCACCCGGTACCGCATGATGTGGGCGGGTATTTCGATTTCTCCGCCAATGATGAAGCAGTTCGCGTGCGTTCCGAGCTGATGGATGCCCTGATGACTATGGGGTTGGACGTGGAAATGGGTCACCACGAGGTGGCTATCGGCCAGCACGAGATCGATTTTCGCTTTGCCGATGCCCTGCGCACCGCAGATAACGTCCTGACCATGAAGTACACCGTAAAGGCGATTGCCGCGCAGCACGGGCTGATCGCATCGTTTATGCCCAAGCCGATTTACGCCATCAGCGGGTCGGGGATGCACTGCCACCAGTCGCTGTTCACAAATGATGGTGAGAATTTATTCTTCGACGAGCAGGATGAATTTCGTGTCTCGAAGTTGGGGTACGGCTTTATCGCTGGTCAGCTCAAACATGCCCGCGCCCTTTCCAGCGTGGTTGCGCCGACGGTCAATTCTTACAAACGACTTGTGCCAGGGTATGAAGCCCCGGTGTACGTCGGCTGGGCGCAGATCAACCGCTCGGCGTTGATCCGTATCCCGCACTATACCATGGGCAGGCCCAAATCTGTGCGTGCCGAACTGCGCTGTCCGGATCCAACCGCCAATCCCTACCTGGCCTTTATGGTGATGCTGGCAGCCGCCCTGGACGGCATTGACAACGGGTTAATGCCCCCTGCGCCTTTGCAGCACGTCAATGTGTACAACCTGACACCGGAAGAACGCAAAGCGATGCATATTGGCGAACTGCCGGGTGCGTTGGCAGAAGCGCTGCGGGAGCTTGAAGCGGATACGGTATTGCAAGATGCCCTGGGTCCGATGATCTACGAAGCTTTCCGCCGGGCGAAATGGGCTGAGGTGGAAGAATACCGTATGAAGGTCTCCGATTGGGAGATTGAGCATTATTTAGAGCAAGCGTAAAAGTCCTGCGCAAATTTGCGCTTTGGCTGTATTCAGAGCCGGTCGAGCGAAACTTGACCGGCTTTCTGATTTAACTTGCGGCCTTGCTCAGCATGCGGCAAAAGGCACATTCCCCCGGCGCCGAGGTGGGTTGGCCGCAGCGGGTGCAGGCATGGATGAACTCCAGGTTGGGGTCGGCATGCTCGACAAACAAGCCTTTTTGCTTAGCTTGCAGGAACCCCAGGTAGAAATTCAGCTTGGCGCCGGGGTGGTCGCCTTCCATTTTATTTAAGATTTCCTTGTAGTAGAGGGTGGTGGAGCCCTCAACATAGGGACATTCTTCATACACGTAATCGATCTCGCTTAATAACGCATAGGCTGCCATCTCGCGTTCATACAGGCGGCACAAAGGCTTGGCTTTGCGCACAAAGCCCGGGCGATCGGCTTCTAATACGGGCGATTGGCGCGAAAGATGCCCCGGACGCCAGTTCATGGTGTTGCAGAATAAAACCGATGCTTCGTCATCCAGGTTGTGACCGGTAACCAGCACATCATACCCGCCTTCCAGGGCGATACGGTTCATCACATGCCGTTTGACCAGCCCGCACACCGAGCAAGGCTTATCTGCGCCGCGCATGGTGCGGGAAGCCATTTCAGGGATGCTGGCGCCGTAGATCTCGGGGATATCCGCCACCAGCAGCTTCAGACCGCGCGCACCGGCAAAGACCTGGGTGGCTTGCCTGGAGGCCTCCGAATACCCCAATCCGCCGTCGATCCCCAGACCGATATACAGCCCATCCACCTGGTAGCCCAGATGCCGCAGGATATCCCACAAAGAGAGCGAATCTTTGCCGCCGGAAACAGCTGCCAGGATGCGCTCGTTCCTGGAGAACATGCGGTATTTCTCGATAAAGCGCTGGGTCTGTTCGGGGATCCATTCCAGGTAATGCTCTTTGCACAACGCCAGCTTGTGGTGGCGCATGTTAATAACAGCTTTTGCACTGCATTTTCGGCATTTCATCTAGACTGCACCCCCCGAGATAACGCTAACCAGCTTGATGGTCTCACCTTCTCGTAGCACTTCATCTTCTGTGATCAGTGCACCTGCGCGCACTGCCAGCACAGCTTCGGGTTGTATCCCATGCTCCAGCAAGGCGTTGCGCAGGGTGATCCCCGCTTTGACTTCATACTCCTGCTTGCGCAGGATCAGTTTTACCGGCATTTTTTGCTCCTTTTTCGGTTTTGCGATCATTCAGTGGGGAGATGCCACAAACGTACGGTTTCATCCTCCGAGCCTGAGGCCAGCAATTTTCCGTCAGGGGACAGGCTGATACATCGGATGGCTGCGCTGTGACCGGAGAAAATTTGCCTGGGGGATGCCTGCAACCCATCTTCTTCTGCAGACCACAGGCGCGCGCTGCCGTCCTTAGAACCCGAGACCAGCCAGCGCCCATCCGCGGTGAAAGCCAGGCAATTTACCGGCTGGGTGTGACTTTTCAGGATTTGGATCGAATAGCCGCTGGCGATATCGATGATGTGGATGCTGCCGTTAGAAAACCCGGCTGCCAGCCTGTCTCCAGCGGGATGAAAATCCAGGCTGTGGGCCGAAAGCCCGTCCAGGTTGAACACGAGCTTCCATGAACCGGCTAATGTACGGATGCGCACTGTCCCATTGGCTTCGGACCAGGCGATGCTTTGATTATCTGGTGAGAATTTAACCCCGGTGATGGCAGACATGCCTTCATCGATCAACTGGTATAAACTAAAATTAGACATGCGCCAGATGCGCACAGTGAAGTCATCCGCGCCTGAGACCAGGTACCTGCCGTCGCCAGAGAAACTCAACCCGCTGATGCGCCCGGCATGCCCGGTTAATTCTTTGAGCAGCCTGGCGTCAGATACGTTCCAGATTCTGATGATGCCATCTGTCGATCCGGTTGCAAGCATGGCGCCGTTTGGCGAGAATTTGACTGCAGAGACCGGGAAGGGATGCCCGCGCATGGTGCGCAGCAAATTGCCCGGCTTGACGCGCCACAGGCGCAAGGTGTTGTCCACCGATCCGGAAGCTACCAGGTTGCCGTCTGGTGAAAAATCGACTGCCAGCACGCTGGCTGTGTGGTTTTCCAGGGTGATATACGGCTCGACGAAAATGGATTCTGGAACAGCCGTGCTGGCGCAGGCAGTAAGCGGTGCAGGCAGCGCCAGGCGGGTGACGATGCGGTTATTGGCTTCGTTTTCTTCGGTTACTCGATCCAACGGATCGATCTCAACCGTAATTTCCAGGGTCTTGCTAGAAAACCAGAACTCCGCCTGCTCACCCGCAGGAAGCGCAGGCACATGCTGGGATGGTTGCCCTTCCAGGGAAATGGAAAACCCTGGTACATCTGCCTGGCCCTGGTTGACAACCTGCACCACGATGCGGTAGGGCTGGGGCGGGTCGGCGCAAAGCTCTTCTGGGGTGATCTCCAGGCGCAGGTCGCTGATAACCAGATCAGGCAGACCAGTTGGAGTGGATGTGGCTGGCGACGTGTGGCTGGGGGTTGGCCCAACCGGTGTATCGCTGCTGGATATGCAGCCAGATAACCCGGCCAGGGAAAAACACAAGAGCACAATGAGGCCTGGGATAGATTTCGCTCTCATACATTTCAAGCCCGTCATCATGCTCTTATTTTAACCTCGCTGGCGTCCAGCGGGGGATGACTATCGCAAATTGGTGCCAGAAAATGTGCTTTTGTGGCGCATGTTAGAGCGTCACTTCACTCTCCCTGGCTCGCATGGAATTAAATGCCGCGATAGAAACTTCCAGCATTTTGAGATCTGGTTCACGCGTGGTCAGGTGCTGCAAAGCCAGGTTGGGTTTGATCAGCCAACAAACCAGTTTCGATTGCAAGTGCTTTGCGGTCCAGCGGATATATTCATAAGCCACGCCGGCAAGAACCGGCAGAAGCAGAACACGGCTGGCAAGGCGCCAGAAAGTGGGCAGCGGTCCGAGCATGCTAAAGACCAGGATCGAAAGCAGCACCAGGGTGAGCAGAAAAGCGGTTCCGCAGCGGGGATGCTCGATGGAATATTTGGCTACCTTTTCGGGTACCAGTTCTTCACCGGCTTCAAAAGCGTTAATGGTTTTATGCTCTGCACCGTGATAGGAAAACACGCGCCGCACATCTGGCATCAACCCGATGGCCCAGATGTAACCGACCAGCAGAAGCAAGCGCACCAGGCCTTCGATCAGGTTGCTCCACCAGGCGTTCAGACCCAGGTAGTGCTCGCTCAGTTGGCCGATCCCAGCTGGCGCCAGGAAGAACAAGCCAATGCCTATTGCAATGGAGAGACCCAGGGTAAAGTAAAGGGCGGGTCCTTCCAGCTTTTCGTCTTCACCGCTTTGCGTGTTGGCGGATATGGTCAGGGCGCGCATCCCCAGACCCAGGGCATCCCATAACATAATCAAACCGCGCAGGAAGGGGATTTTGGTGATCTTGCTTTTGTATATGCCGGACAAGGGTTCGGAGTGCACCACGATTTCATCCGTGGGAGCGCGCATGGCGATGGCAACGCTATTTGCGCCGCGCATCATCACGCCCTCAATCACCGCCTGGCCGCCGTAGCTTGGTAGTTTATCTGTCATAGTGAGATTGTAAGAGCAGCCTGTCTACCCGTCAATGCCTGCATGGGGAACTCTGATCATACTCTTATTCATCAGGCGCCCATTTTCATAAAAAATCGCACCAGGGTATCGACGCCGCGGTAATAGGTGGGCAAGTGTAGTTTTTCGTTGGGGGCGTGGATATTGTCTTCGGGCAGCCCAAAACCCACCAGCACGCTTTCAATCCCCAGGTATTTTTGGAAGCTGGCTGTCACCGGCACGCTGCCGCCCTCGCGGCGGAAAACCGGTCGTTTACCCCAGCTTTCTTCCAGCGCCTCGCTAAAGGCTACTACCCCTGGGATACTCCGGTTGGTGACCGAGGCAAAGCCGCCAGCCATCTGGGTCACTTCCCAACGCACTGTGTCTGGCGCGTGGGCTTTCAGATAGGCGAGCAGCTGCTGGTGCACTTCGGCGGGGTCCTGATCTGGCACCAGGCGCATGGAAATCTTTGCCATGGCTTTGGCGGGCAGCACGGTCTTTGAGCCTTCACCGGTAAAACCGGAGAGCAGCCCATTGACTTCCAGGGTGGGGCGAGCGCCCAGACGTTCGATGCTGGTGTAGCCGGCTTCGCCGTATAGTTTCGGTGAACCGGTCTGATCCAGGTAGTACTGGTCGTCCATGGGCAGGCGAGTGAACTCTGCACGTTCTTCGGCTTCCAGCGGGACGACGCGGTCGTAAAAACCAGGCAGGGTGACGCGCCCCTGGTCATCGTGCATACCGGCGATCAGCTCGCACAGCACGGTGGCGGGGTTGTGAATGGCGCCGCCGAAAAGACCAGAGTGCAAATCTCCCTTGGGGCCGTAAATACGCAGCTCAAAATACGCCAGCCCACGCAGACCATAGGTGATGGTGGGGATATCTGCAGCGATCATACCCGTGTCCGGGTTCAAGACAAAATTGCTGGCAAGAAGCTCTTTATGGCTGGAGACAAAGTCATCAAAGTGTACCGAGCCAATTTCCTCTTCGCCTTCAAAGATGAATTTGATATTTGCAGGGAAAGAACCTGTGCGTACGATGGCTTCAATGGCGTTTAGCGTGGCAGTGATCTGGCCTTTCATATCCGATGTGCCGCGCCCGTAAAGCTGGTCGCCGATTTGGGTGGCTTTAAAAGCCGGGGTCTGCCAGAGCTCCAACGGTTCAGCGGGTTGCACATCATAATGCCCATAAACCAGGATCGTTTGCTTATCAGGACCGGCCGAAAGGAGCTCACCGTAAACGATGGGATGACCTTTGGTGGGATAGATGGTGACATTTTGTATTCCGAGCGCACGCAGGTGGTCAGCCAGCCATTCAGCCGCGTGCTGTACTTCATGTTTGACTGTTGGGTCTGTAGAGATCGAAGGAATGTTGACGAATTCCATTAGATCATCCAAATATTTCTGCTGGTGTACCTGTGTATATGCTAGTGCCTGTTCGAGATGGGTCATAAGTTCCTCCTATTGAGACTGAAATTTGACCAGCGTTTTTCGCTGTTTGTTTTTGCCAGTTTAAAGCCTGTCATCCAGATGACGGATGGAGACGAACATAAAGTAGATGACAAATAAAAACGCGCTAAAAAGGATGGTAAATCCGAAAAAGCGCAAATTTTCTAATGGATTTCCCAGGCGAGAAGAGATATCCCCCAGGATCGATCTGGGATGGGATAGCAAATCCCAGGTATTCCAGCGCTCAAAGCGCCCGAGGTAAATCCCAATGCCGCCCAGGAAAAGAGCGCCCAGTGAGAAAAGCCAGCTGATGCCCAGGCCCAGGTGAGATTTGACGATGATCTGGTAGGTGCGCAAAGAGGCGATCGCAAGGAATAGCCCCGTCCAAGAAAAGGTTGCGAGCATGAGGATGTCGTACATCAATGGAATATAAGGGCGTTGGCTGAGATGGAGGAAATCGGTGACAATGTAAGGGGCGTTGGGGAAGAAAACCAGCCAGATCGCCATGGGGACCAGGTGAAGCCACCATTTTCCGGGAGAGGAGCTATGAACCAGGGCGGAGAAGATGCTGACCAGGTATGGGATCCACGCCAGGAAGAGGTTCCAAACCAGGTTGGCATAAACCACAGTGTTCCCGCTGAGGATTACCCTGACCACAAACATGCTGAGCGCCAGGGCGCTGGAGAGCAAGATGGGGTAAAAAAGCTGGGAGACCAGGAAACGGTGTATTTTGAGTATCGATTGGCTCATAAGCAATATCCCATGATTATATGTTATTTTTGCTAATCAAGGAGGACATTCGCGGCGCTCCCCGTAGGGGTTGGCCCGGATTGTGCTAAAATAGTATTCTGGATCGGTGGTCGACGCAGGCTTGGCTTGCGGCGGCGTCGGGTAAGGTTCAGCAGGAACAGCCTGTCGAAAAGCGCCTCCGTTCAAATACAGGTAGAAAGGGATTTTGCCGATCCATGGAGACCTGGAAAAGCTATCGTCTGGCCAAGTCTTTGAGTGAGGCCCTGGATCTTCTTGCTGCCGAGCCGGGGGTTTCGCGCGCGGTGGCGGGCGGCACCGATTTGCTGCTGGATTTGCAGCAAGGTCGCCAGCAGCCGGTGAATACCCTGGTAGATGTCACACAAATCCCCGAAATGTCCGTCCTGGAGGTGCTCCAGGATTTCCTGTTTATTGGCGCAGCAGTGCCGTTGAAAAAAATTCTCGCTTCACCCCAGGTCAAGCAGCACGCCAGGGCACTTACGGAAGCCGCCGGGCTTATCGGCGGACCGCAGGTGCGCAACGTGGCTACGCTGGGCGGGAATGTGGTTCATGCCTTGCCGGCGGCGGACGGTGCGATTGCTTTGCTGGCATTAGGCGCACAGGCGCAGGTCGCCAGCCGGGAAGGCATACGCCTGGTGGGCCTGGAAGAGCTTTACCTGGGTCCTGGTCAATCGTCGCTGGACGCCCAAAAGGAAATCCTGTTGGGTTTCCGCCTGCCGCTCGCTGCTGCGGGGCAGGGTTCTGCACACCGGCGTGTGATGCGACCGCAGGGGGTGGCGATCGCAATCTTGAACTGCGCGGTCTGGGTGCAGCGGGATGGCGAGAGCGTAGCGGATGTGCGCATCGCCATGGGTCCAGCGGCTCCGGTGCCATTTCGGGCACGGGAGACAGAGCAAACGCTGCTCGGGTGCAAACCAGGCGAACAGGCGCTGGCAGATGCAAATCATGTCCTGTTATCTGAAGTGCGCTTGCGCACCAGCGCGCACCGGGCAAGTGCGGAATACCGCAAATGCCTGGCAGGTGTGCTGCTGGCGGATGCATTTAGCGCTGCCTGGCAGCGTACATTTGAAGCTTAATTAAAATTCACGCCGGTAGAATTGGCGTGGATTGGGCGTGTCGATAAAGAGAAAAGCCGATGGAATTATCTGTGAATCAAAAGCTGGTACAGGTGGAACCCGCCCCCGGCGAGATGCTGGCAGATTTGCTGCGCAATCGCCTTGGGCTGACGGGTGTAAAGATCGGCTGCAACGAAGCTGAATGCGGCGCCTGTACGGTAATCATTGACGGCGAAGCGATTTTGTCCTGCACCTACCCGGCAGCAAAAGCGGAGGGGAAGCAGGTGTTGACTATAGAAGGACTGTCTGCACTTCACCCTTTACAAGATGCGTTCATTAAATACGGAGCTGTGCAGTGCGGTTTCTGCATTCCTGGTCAAATAATGACGGCTTTTGCGCTGCTGCAAAAGAACCCTTCGCCAACCGAAGAAGATATCCGCCATGCCTTAAAAGATACGCTGTGCCGCTGCGGCGGCTACCCGGCGATCGTGCGTGCTGTGCAGGCTGCTGCCCAGGCGCTGCGCAGTGGCGAACCTGTTGCGCCCCCCGAGGTACTTGAAGCATCTGGCGCGCACACTGTGGTGGGCAAAAGTCTCACCCGGCCGGATGCGGTCGACAAGGTAACCGGAAAGGCGCTCTACACCGATGATCTAAAGTTTGACGACATGCTGCACGCCCGGGTGAAACGGGCGGATTTGCCGCATGCTCTGGTCAAGCGCATTGATATCAGCCGGGCGCTGGCTGCCCCGGGTGTGGCAGCAGTGTTGACGGCTGCGGATATCCCGGGCGAGCTCAACCACGGGTTGGTGATCTATGATTGGCCTGCGCTGGTGGGCGTTGGCGAGCGGGTGCGTTACCTGGGTGATGCGCTGGCGATCGTGGCTGCAGAAACGCGTGAGCAAGCCGGCCAGGCGCTGGAGCTGATTGAGGTGGAGTACGAGCCGCAGCCTGTGGTTAGTAACCCGGTACAGGCACGCCAGCCAGAAGCACCGCAATTGCACCCTTCCGGCAATTTGCTCAAGCATATCAAAGTACGGAAAGGGGATGTGCAGCAGGGTTTTGCCGAAGCAGATGTGGTCCTGGAACATATTTTTCACACCGCAATCACCGACCATGCCTTTATGGAGCCGGAGTGCAGCATAGCCAGGGTCACGGCGGATGGGCGGATCGAAGTCTATGTTGGTTCACAAATCCCATACGCGGATCGCGAACAGGTGGCGCGCTGCCTGGGACTGCCACTTGAGCAGGTACGCATCATAGGTCAGACCATGGGGGGAGGTTTTGGCGGCAAGGAAGACATCACTGGTCAGATCCATGCTGCCCTGTTGGCGCAGCGCAGCGGTCGACCGGTAAAGCTGCTGTTCGACCGCCATGAAAGCCTGGTGGTCCACCCCAAACGGCATGCAACCCAGATTCGGGTGAAAATGGGTGCAAAAAGCGATGGTAGGCTTACCGCAGTGGAGACGGAGCTTTACGGCGATACCGGTGCTTATGCCTCGCTGGGGGATAAAGTGCTGACGCGCGCCACTACCCACTCTTCGGGTCCCTATGAGATGCCGCATGCACGCGCCGATTGTTATGCCATGTACACCAATAACCCGCCCGCAGGCGCATTCCGCGGTTTTGGGGTGACCCAATCTGCGTTTGCTGTGGAAAGCATGATGGATATGCTGGCGGAAGAACTGGGGTTGGATCCGGTGCAATTGAGGCAGAAGAATGCCTTGCGCCCTGGCAGCGTCACCAATACCGGGCAGGCTCTACATGAAAGCGTTGGGTTGTTGGAGTGCATCGAACGGGTGAGTGCAGAGATGCACAAGCTGTCCGGCGGTGAGCCTTTCCAATCCAGGCCGGTGCCTGGGTCGCCGCATCTTAAGCGCGCCTGGGGGTTTGCTGCGGCGTATAAAAACACCGGGCTGGGCGGCGGAGCGCCTGACAAGGCGGGTGCTGAGGTGGAGCTATACGAAGATGGGATGCTGGAAGTGCGTACCTCCTCGGCGGAATTGGGACAGGGCTTGGTGACCGTACTGCAGATGATCGTGGCAGAAGAATTTGGGCTGCCTGCAGAGCGGGTGCGGGTGTTGGTGATGGACACTGACCTGACCCCTGACGGCGGACCGACAACCGCTTCGCGCCAGACCTACCTATCCGGCAATGCCGCCCTGTACGCAGCCCGCACACTGCGCCAGGCGATGGTTACCACATTGGCAGAAAAATTTGACCAGTCTCCCGAGAATATTCGTTTTGTTGAAGGACTGGCTCAGCTACAGGGGCAATCTGTGCCGCTGGGGGAGATCGTGGGCTGGATGCGTGCTGAAGGGCGAGAGCCGCGTGCGCTTTATGAATATTGGGCGCCTGAAACGCGCCCGCTAGGGGAAGGCGGCGATATGCACTTTGCCTATTCCTTTGCCGCACAGGCAGCCGAAGTTGAGGTGGACCTGCGAACCGGCGAGACGCGCGTGCTGCGTGTGATCGCCGCAAATGATGTTGGCAAGGCGATTAACCCGCTGGGACTGCAAGGCCAGGTGGAAGGCGGGATCATGATGGGCATCGGCAATGCCTTGATTGAGAATTTTATTGTCGAAGAAGGGCGGATCTTCACTGACCGCATGGCACGCTACCGTATCCCAACTATCCAACATACCCCTGAGATTATATCGATTGTGGTCGAACATCCGGCTGCGGATGGACCGTATGGAGCAAAAGGGGTGGGTGAGATCGTCAGCATCCCAACCACACCGGCGATTACCAATGCTATTTACAACGCGGTGGGTGTGCGCGTGGATCGCTTGCCTGTGGATCAGGAGGAAATTATCCGCCGGTTGCAAGTGAAAGATGATTTGGAGGGTGTATGCTGATCACGAACGCCAAAATTATCACCTGGAGTGAGCCCAACCAGGTACTTGAGGATTATGCGCTTTATATTGAAGGCGCTTTCATAAAAGGCATCGGCCCAAGCCGCGCCATGGAAGAGACCTTTCCGCATGCGCAGCGGCTGGATGCAGGCGGTCAATACGTAATGCCGGGTAATATCTGCGCCCATACGCATTTCTACGGCGCCTTTGCACGCGGGCTGGCAACCCCGGGCGCAGCAGCCAAAGATTTCCCTGAAATTTTGAGCAAACTATGGTGGCCGTTGGATAAAAGTCTCACTGAGGCGGATGTGCGCTCCTCGGCGGAGGTAATGTTGGTGGATGCCATCCGCCACGGCGCCACCACATTGATCGATCACCACGCCTCGCCCAATGCTATCGACGGCTCACTGGATGTGATTGCTGATGCTGTGGATCGTTCTGGGCTGCGGGCGGTTCTGTGTTACGAGGTGACCGACCGGGATGGGGAGGAAAAAGCCAGGGCGGGCATCCAGGAGAATGTGCGTTTCATCAAACGGGTGCAGCAGGAAAAGGTGGCGGATGGGCGAGTGGCAGCGACATTTGGTATGCACGCCAGCCTGACGCTTTCAGCTGCCACCCTGGAAGCCTGCCGGCAGGAAGCGCCATCCGGGGTGGGTTTTCACCTGCATGTGGCAGAGCACGAAGTGGACCAATATGACTGCCTGGCAAAAACCGGCACGCGCATCATCGACCGGCTGCAGCGCATGGATATCCTGGGTCCAAATTCTATTGTGGTGCACGCGGTGCATGTGGATGCGCGCGAGATCGGTCTGTTGGCGGAGAGCGACACTTGGGTGACACACCAGCCGCGCTCCAATATGAATAACGCAGTGGGCGTTCCCGAAGTGGAAAGCATGCTGCGGGCGGGTGTCCGGGTAGGTCTGGGGACGGACGGCTTTTCCAGCACGATGTGGGAGGAGTGGAAGACGGCATACCTGCTGCACAAAATTGCCAGGCGTGACCCGCGCAGGATGTCGGGTCTGGACGTAGTGCAAATGGCGGTTTACAATAATGCCCGGCTGGCAGGCAGCTTTTTCCCGGGCGCGCCGTTAGGATGGATTACGGCAGGGGCACATGCCGATTTGATCTTTGTCGATTACCATCCCTTTACTCCATTGAATGCTGGGAACCTGCCCTGGCACATCCTGTTCGGTTTTCATGAGAGTATGGTTACAACGACCATTGTGGCGGGTAAGGTATTGATGCGCGATCGGGTGTTGCAGACCATGGATGAAGAGGAAATCGCAGAACGAGCACGGCGGCAGGCGCCAGCAG